>CAYPWL010000015.1:33713-73032 GCA_964414425.1 uncultured Saprospiraceae bacterium | reverse complement strand
TAACTAGCTTATAGGTGGAAGTTTTCCTCCAAAAGGTGTGCTTTAACAACAGGATATGGTGTTAAAGCGGAAGTTTTGTCTGCAGTGAGGTGTATTTTATATTCCGTCAATAAGGTCGCATTATTTAATCATAATGTGAAAAGGATTGATCTAAAAATTTCGACTTGACGATAGATGGTAATGGATTTAGCTATTGATATTCCAGTGTAACAGTTATATCTGTTGTCCAACCCATTTGGCTATACGCAGAAGTCCAGTTTCTTATATTAACGTATTAGCCTGACTCAAGGACTAAACCGACTCTTTTATTAGAGCAATCAGTCGATCTTTCTCGAGCCACCAAATCACACCACAATGAAATAGTAGAATGAGTCCTCCATATAGCAAGGGGCTATCAGTCTTAGTCTGGCTTATCCAGCACAGGCTTAACACCAGTGCAGTCGTGATGAGGTAGCCACAGATCCTACCTACGGGATAGTTGATGGGGTAGTTCTTTTTGCCAATGGCCCATGCCAATAGAACCATGGTGAGATAGCACAGGAGGGAAATCCATGCCGATGAGATCACGCCAAAGACGGGGAGTAATAGTATACTAGCAACTATGGTAATGATAGTACCTACAGTAGAGATCATAGCGCCATAGATGGTCTTGTCAGCCAGCTTATACCAGATGGAGATGTTATAGTACAGCCCCAAAAACATATAGGATAGCAAGAGAATAGGGATTAGAAATAGATTTTCTCGAAACTGCGCTCCGATCACGAGTTGGAAGATATCCAGCAAACCATAGATTGCTACACTTGCGATACTTGCACTAATGACAAAGTAAAGGGCAATCTGACCATATAGATCTCGTGCATCACTCCTGTCAGAATTGCGAAAGAAAAATGGCTCTGCAGCATAGTTAAATGCTGTGGTAAATAGCGCTAATAGTGCGGCAATCTTTTGTACCGCACCATAAACGGCTGCTTGATCTCTATTAGCAAGGGTCTCTGCGCCAAGGAAATATTTCTGCAGGGGTACGGCAAAGTATTGATTGATATTGGCTGCAACGCCCACGATTACCAGTGGTGCGCCATATATCGCCATCTTGCGCCAGAGCTGTAAGTCTACTTTGACTTGACGAGGGAAGTGAAAAATCAAAAGCAGGCAAAAGATAAATGCACTCGCTATGAGATTAGATAAGAACACATAGTCAATATCGCTCGTAGCATTGGGGAATAACTCAATGATAAAGCTCAAGAGATCCGTCTCGATAAAGAGCAATACGAGGATCACGGTCAAGATTACATTGAGCAACTTATAGAGTACGAACAGCCGGGCACGACTCTCCAACCTTAGCTTAGCGAAGGGGATCAAGTTGACCACATCAAGTGCGATAATCAGAGAGAACCACTCAATGTAATACGCATTGTCAGGATAGGTCAGCCAGGCGGCGATCTGCTCGCTAAAACTAAAACCCAGGATCACTAATGCTAATCCGCTGAGGATTATCGGAACGAATGCAGTACCATATACTTTTGGGAGATCCTCTTTGTTCTTACCAAATCGAAACAATGCCGTATCCATCCGGTAGGAGAACATAACGATCAAGACTGCGGCATAGGCATATAAGTCTACATAGGCAGCATAATCTATACGATGCGTCAGGCGGTTGGTAAGGTATGTTGTTAGGACGATTAGATGCAGCACTCGAGGCACTATCTGACCTATGCCGTAGATGATAGTATCGCCCGCAAGTTGTTTGATAAGTGACAGAGGATATTAATTGTAGGTGATTAGCAGCTAAACTACTCAGACTTAAGAACTACTTATTCATGAATTAATTATAATCTTAGTGCCTTTAACGAAATGAAGATATGATAGACGTCAAGTTATTATCCGAGATCTGTGCGGTTGCTGGAGCACCAGGCTATGAGCAACGGATAAGAGAAAAAATAATCAAAGAAGTTGAGCCTTATGTAGATTCGATTTCTCTTGATGCCATGGGCAATATCATTGCCCTTAAGAAAGGAAAAGAAGATAAGAAAGTATTAGTTGCGGCTCATATGGATGAGATTAGCTTCATAACTACATTTGTCGATGATGATGGGTTTATTCGCTTTCACCCGTTGGGAGGATTTGATCCAAAGACCTTGACGGCTCAGCGAGTAGTCATCCATGGTAAGGAGGATATCATCGGAGTCATGGGGACTAAGCCCATACATATCATGAAGGCAGCCGAACGCAAGAAAATGCCCGAAGTATCTGACTTCTTCATAGACACCGGATATAGCAAAGAAGAAGTAGAAAAGCTGATCAGTGTAGGAGACCCAATCACTCGTGTCAGTGAGTTGATAGAGATGGGTGACTGTATTAATGCCAAGTCTCTTGACAATCGAGTCTCAGTCTTCATCCTGATAGAAGCCCTTAAAGAGCTTGCTAAGACCGAATGTCCATATGATGTCTATGGCGTATTTACAGTGCAAGAAGAGGTAGGCCTAAGAGGAGCCACAGCAGTAGCTTCGGGAGTGAATCCTGACTTTGGGATCAACTTGGATGTAACGCTTGCTTGTGACATGCCATCAAGTCAACCACATGAATATATCACCTCACTCGGCAAAGGTGCGGCAATCAAGGTGCTCGATGGAGGCACAATCTGCGACTATAGGATGGTCAACTTCATGAAGGAGTTAGCGTCTAAGCACAAGATCAAGAGTCAACTGGAGATACTACCCGCTGGTGGCACAGATACCGCTGCTATACAGCGACATGCCAATGGAGGATCGATCTCTGGAGGCATCTCAATACCATGTAGATACCTACATCAGCATATTGAGATGACTCATAAACAAGATGTGAGAGACTGTATAGAGCTCCTCAAAGTTTCCTTAACCGAGATAGGAAATTATGATTGGTCATTCAAGTAGAATGCCCTCTTGTAAATAGCTATTTTTTCAAAAGTTGAAGCTCTTCTCTAAGACCTTCATCCTTGACACCATTCTTTGACCAGTAGGGCGAATTGATGGACTTGCGGAGCGTAGCTGTGGTGATCCTACCATTGCCAGAGTCTTCTTTCCAACCAAGAATCTTGTGAGGAAATGCTGACTCTACATCTATGCTCAAGCTACGATTGATATTCTTGTATTGTACATCATACTTGGCGACTCCATCGCTCATAGATTTAGTGATAGTTGCAGTCGTAGGCTCCATGGGTACATGTGCAAATCTGCTGTATATCGTAGATGGTATGATCTTGATGTCTCCTTCTAGTAGTCCTCCAGTTATACGAATCCGCGAGAATAGGTCATCTTCTAATATGGCTGCCTCCATTTTAGCGTCTTTATCCCCTTCTGACTCAAAGTATGAGAACTCCTGGAATCTATACTGACTCCCATCTAAGTTCAGTTGTGTGTAGGTGTGGCCACACCACTCCTGTGAGCTCGTGGTAGACTTCAAGGTAAGAGGATGCTGTTCTAATTCTACAGGTGTGAATGTGGAAGTGATAATTGAGTAGTCATAGATCCCCGTATTGAACTTGCGTATATGATTAAGCTTAAGGACTGACACATTGTCCTTACCTGCTTTTTGGGGGCGATCAAGTTTCACTTGTTTCTTTTGAGAGAATGGCTCCGTCACAAAGACTAATACAATATCCCCTTCTCGCTGTTGCCCATAGCGCTCCTGCTTAAGTTCATAACTGCTGATCTCTCCAGTACCACTATACCAGTAATCATCAAATTCCTTTGACTTTGTTTCCGAGTATGTTTCATGATCTGGAGACAGCGATGCTTCTGCTGTTGGATAAGCAGTTTTATCATTACATGAGCTTAATAATAGTGCTCCTACGAGTGAGATTAGAAGGATTATGATCTTATTCATTTTGTAATATTGGATTTTATTAGTGCGGTTGATTTATACTATAGATAATAGTTCTGAGCACTAATAGTTTGGGGTTAACAGATCATTAAGCTTTAGATCCTGATTGATATTCGGAACAAATAATGGCGTTATATCATTGCCTTTTTGAGCATTGTACATTAATATATACAAAAGCATATGTGGACAGAAGAAGACAATAAACTCAAAGCAATATTCAAGTTCAAAGATTTTGTGGAGGCGTTTGCATTCATGTCTAAGGTGGCCTTAGTCGCAGAAAAAATGGATCATCATCCGAACTGGTCCAACGTCTACAATACTGTGACGATTGAACTCACAACTCACGATGCGGGTAATATTGTCACGGATAAGGATCGCAGATTAGCGGATGCTATTGATTCGTTGCATTAAAACTCCCAGTCTCTTGATGAGGAGCTATTAACGCTGGGGAAATCGTCAGGGACAGGTATTGTGACTTCACCTGTAGCGGCCCACTCGCTACCACGTTGCAGAATCGTTATGAAGCCTACACACTCCATAGAGTAATCGTTGTGTCCCATGATGGTATGAAAAACTCTGCCCTTGCCATGATCTACGGTTAACATTGCCGGCTCATGTCGACCAGTGCCATATGCCGTTGTGTCCCATGGAGGGGCATTCCCTTGGATATCAGAGTAGGCTGTGGCAAGTATGGTCATATTCTGGGCAGGTCCTCGCAGACGATCATAGAGTTCGTCCTTAGCATGTAGCCATGCTGTTGGTATTCCTTTCATTATAGGATGATCAGGAGCACGAGTTGTTACGACATATTCAAATCCTGGACCATGGGACCCACAGCCGCCTTCAGATGTATCACGTATTAATGTTTCCTCATCGTCATAATAGACATATGGACCAGAGGCAGTATTGCGACCACCCCATCCGCCTAGGCCGATCATGTCATTATAAGCATCCCAATCACCGAAGGAATTATTAGCAGCATGTATGATGACTAATCCACCTCCCTCGGACATGTACAATTCAAAGTTCCTCTTGGTTTCATCGGGCCAGTCCGATGCCTTCCATCCCAGATTAGAAATCACTACATCATAATTAGCAAACTCGGGACTAAAGGTAGAATCCATATGTGGCTCATCAACTCTTATGGTCGTAGGGAGTTCATCTATGTGGTACTCGTTGAGCATGGCTAAGCGTCCTTCTTCGCCATGTACTTCATCCGCATGAGGACCTTGCCATACGTATGCCTTACGAGCAATATCTACATGAAACACTCCTGATTCTTCGAGGTAATCTTTGATCATCAAAGTAGTCTTGGGCCAAGTGCCATGATTGTTCTCTCCATCGATGATCAAAGCGTTGAGCACCTTAGGTTTGTCATCAGGCTGAGGAAACATGCAAGATGAACTCATCAGAATTGCCATGAGCAGGGATAGAAGTAAATGACGGTAATTCATAAGGGAAGAAAAATTATGTAATGGCTTATACTTTATAAATAATCAGGGCATTTGTGTTGGCATCCAACTAAAATACTAAAATCTGAATCGTCCTTGTAATCGTCGGATTTACCTAGGAGTTAATCGATATAACCGTTTTGCCTGTGAGTTTTGTCGATATATTGGATTCAAACAAAACCTACTATTATGAAAATCATAGTCTGGATGGTTATACCCGCCATTATCATGTATATTTTTTGGGTTACGTATAAAATCTTCAATCGAACCGCTCCTGAGTCAGGCTCGAGAGAAGAGATTGCTCACGATAAAAATGATTACGTATGAAGAAGTTAATGATGTATGTGGCGATTGTGACGACGATATCTTGTACTACGGTGGCGCCAGGTCACAAGGGAGTAGAAGTCTCTTGGGGTGGAGAAACCAATATGAATAAGATCCACGACGAGGGCCTTAATACTGGTATTCACTGGATGTGGGATGATATGGTAGAGTATGACTGCCGAGAGCAGACTGTAGTTAATGACTTTGAGTTCAATGACTTGAATAATATGTCTACAGGTGTAGAGATCTCGGTTGACTTCAGGTATAATCCTAAGAAGGTAAACTTCCTCCATACTGAGATTGCCGATGTAGAGACTAAACTCGTCAAGACGATTAAGTCTGCTGGTAAAGAAGTCATACCGAGTTACGGGGCCGTAGATCTTAACTTGACCAAACGTGGTGAAGCGGAAGAGAGACTGTCTGCGATTTTGTCAGAGGAGTTGACGGAGTTCTACTTAGAGCTGGCAAGAGTACAGATTACGGATGTAGATATCCCACAGGAGATTTCGGAGGCAGCTAAGCGTACGGCCGAGCAGATCGAAAAAAATAAGCTCGCTGCACAGATGGCTGAGGAGAAAACGAATCTGGGTAATGCAACGATAGCTGAAGCAAAGGCACTCTATGAGGCAGCACAGTATGAAGCGAAAGCGGCTAAACTGCGAGCAACAACAGACCAGTTGAAGCTTAAGGAGCTTGAGATAGAACTGGAGTGGGCGAGACAGGGTAAATCGCGCTATGGAGAGAACAATGTTTTTGGAGCAAGTACGGCTGTAGTTAAGGGACTGACCAACTGATAAATAACAAGAGAGGAGCACATAGCTCCTCTCTCTATTTTCAAGATTTAATTAACGTAGCATTAACTGAATGTTGAGTAATAAGAGTATTCAATTAGGGTTATATTCATACGCTCATATCAACGATAGATTTGAGATGTAGAAAACTTGAGATAGAGACTTTTGTTACTCTACGTAAGGCTCGCTCTTGATAGAGAACAAAGAGTCATTTACTAATCTAATATTTGGAATTAATGAAAACAATATTTCAACTAATTGTAGCTGGAGTGCTCGGTGGATTTATTGCCATTGGGGCCGCCAAGATGTTAGACAAGGAGATTATCATCTATGATTATTCAGAGGCGGATAAGTATGATACGAGTGATCGTGCGTCAAGTAATCAACAGCATGAGACAAACACAAGTAGGCAGACTAACTTCGTTGAGGCAGCAGAGATAGCTAATCCTGCGGTAGTCCATATCAAAGCACAGAATAAAGCTTATGTAGACTATCAACAAAGAGATAATTATGATCCATTTGAGGATTTCTGGGGATACAGAAGATCTCGCTCGAGACCACAAGCGGGCACGGGATCTGGAGTTTTAATCTCTGATGATGGGTATATCGTCACTAATAACCACGTGGTAGGATTCGCTGATTATATAGAGGTCATCTTAGAGGATGGCAGAACCTATCAAGCACAGAAGTTAGGAACAGATCCAAGTACTGATCTCGCCGTGATTAAAATAGAAGGTGAGGGCAAAAGATTGCCACATCTCGAGTTTGCCAATAGTGACAACCTGGAGGTAGGACAATGGGTGGTAGCCGTAGGTAATCCATTTAACTTGACTTCGACAGTTACAGCTGGTATCATCAGCGCTATGGGCCGAGAGCTCGACATCATCAAAGGACAGAAGACCATTGAAGAATTTATACAGACGGATGCTGTCGTGAACCCTGGAAACAGTGGTGGAGCACTTGTCAATGTAGAAGGAGAACTGATTGGCATAAATACGGCTATATCATCACCGACAGGAGTGTATGCGGGTTATTCGTTCGCTATTCCTGCCAACCTTGTCCAGCGTGTTGTGAATGAGATTAAGGAGACTGGAGGAGATATCCAACGGGCTATGCTTGGCGTGAATATTTTACCGATAAGTGCTGCAGAAGCTGATGGCTATAACCTTGGTATAGACTATGGAGTAGTCGTTGCAGACTTAGGGCAAGATCGCTATGGACGTAGAACTTTTAGCTCTGCAGAAGCAGCGGGAGTGGAGATAGGGGACGTTATAATAGGAGTGGACAATAAGGAAGTTCGAGATTTTGAACAATTGTCCGACGCATTGAAGTTTTCTAAGATTGGAGACACTGTTGATTTAGAAATCTATAGAGCAGGAAAAAAGCTGAGCTTACCAGTAAAGCTTAGAAAAGGAGTATAACAGGATCCTATAGATCCATAAGATAAAGTTGGTTTTTCGTTTTGTTTTGAGGCGCCCATTCTAAGAATGGGCGTTTTTTGTTTTTAGAGTTTGCGACCCAACTGTTCGACCATTTTTGGCTTCCATTCGGAGAAGGTGTCATTAAGGATATGCTTGCGAGCTTCTTTCATTAACCATAGATAAAACGTCAGGTTATGAATGCTAGCAATTTGCAAACCAAGTGATTCTTTTACAATGAATAGATGCCGCAGATAGGCCTTGCTATGGCGATTGCTCGTAGGGCAGTCCAGATCTGCATCGATAGCACTATGATCTTCTTTCCACTTAGCATTTTTGATATTGATGATACCCTGACTCGTGTATATCATGCCGTGTCGGGCATTACGTGTCGGCAGTACACAGTCAAACATGTCTATGCCTCTATCGATACACTCCAATAGATTCATAGGTGTACCGACACCCATTAGGTATCTGGCCTGATGTGTAGGCAGATGCTCGCAGACCAGTACAGTTGTATCATACATAATCGGCGCAGGCTCGCCTACCGAGAGTCCTCCTATAGCGTTGACTTCGGCACTATGATCAGCGATATACTTAGCCGACTCGATCCTGAGATCGTCGTAGGTGCTACCTTGTACGATCGGAGCAAGGATCTGACTATAGCCATGTAGAGCAGGATTTTCCTTGAAGTAGGTCTGACAGCGATCTAACCAGCGATGGGTCATATGCATAGATCTCTTGGCATATTGATAGTCACAAGGGAACGGCGTACACTCATCAAACGCCATGATGATATCTGCCCCGATATGCTGCTGTATTTCTATCGCATACTCTGGAGAAAAGAAATGTCTAGAGCCATCTACCGGACTCTGAAATTTCACTCCCTGTTCTGTAATCTTTCTGATACCACTGAGGGAGTATACTTGAAAGCCGCCGCTATCGGTGAGCATGGGTTTATCCCAAGAGATAAACTTGTGCAACCCTCCAGCTCGTGAGATGAGCTCATGTCCTGGTCGCAGGTAGAGGTGAAAGGTGTTGCCCAAGATAATTTGAGCCTTTAATCTTTCTAATTCATTGAAGTGGACCGTCTTGACGGTCCCTTGCGTCCCGACGGGCATAAATATCGGCGTCTCAATACTACCATGGTCAGTGCTGAGCACACCGGCACGTGCATTTCCAGTGGAGCTCGTTTTGATTAGATCAAATCCCATCTATCTACTTTTATACATATTGAGTGCAATGCCGATCATCATTGAAAATGCTAAGAGAGAGGACCCTCCTTTGCTAATAAAAGGCAATGGAATACCGATAACTGGGCTGATCCCCATCGTCATCCCAATATTGACGAAAAAGTGCAAAAATATAAATCCAGCGATGGCATAAGAGAAGTTTTTGACGAATGGATATTTGGAGTCTTCTCCCTTCTGTATGATTCTTACAATAAGCAGTAGAAATAAGATAATCACCGCAACGCCTCCGACGAACCCCTGCTCCTCTCCAATGGTACTGAAGATAAAATCAGTTGTCTGTGCAGGTACATAGTTCAGTTTGGTAAAGGTGCCATCTAAGTATCCTTTGCCAGTAAGGCCTCCAGAGCCGATAGCCAACTTAGACTGTAGTAGGTTATATAATGAGCCCCGAGGGTCGCATTTCTCTGGTTGTAGCCATACATTGATTCGATCTTGCTGGTGGGGCTGCAGGATATTATTAAAAGCAAACAGGCTCGAGTATGAGAGCAATGCCAACATCGCAATACCACCTAATAGCGAAAACTTAGTACCAATAGATTGTCGTGGGTTGAAGAAGTATAGCACAGCTACTGTAGCCAATCCATTAAGTATGGCGGAGTACAGACTCCAGTCAAATTGAAAACAGACCAACGAGGATAGGATCAATGTCGTCAGTAACATGATCGAAAACAGCCTCATCTTACTGAAGTCAACCAAGAAGGCTACCATCATCAAAAACAGAATGGTAAGTGCTACAGAGACCCCATAGATCAGTGTAAAAACTACCGTTAAAAAAATGAGAATGGCTACTATAAAATAGAGAGAGGGAAGCCCCCGCCGATAGAGTAATATCAACAGTGAAAAAAAAGTAAGTGCTGAACCAGCATCTGGTTGGAGCATAATCAATGCTGATGGGAGCAAGAAGATGGCGGCAGAGACTAACTGTGACCGTATGTTACGGAGATCATTACGGATCACACTGAGGAAACTGGCCAAATATATGGCGGTGCTGAGCTTAACAAACTCAGAGGGTTGTAGCGAAAAAGGACCTAAGACGATCCAAGACTTAGCACCATTGATCTCACGACCAAAGATGAGTACCAAGATCAGTGAAAGAATACTCAGAGCATATATCGGGATTGCCAGACTATTGAATATCTGCCAATCTAACAGAACAACAACAATCAGTGCAACCAGGGATAAAACGGCCCATATAGCTTGACGTCCGAAAGTACTATTTGGTGAGAAGATATTGCCCTCATCAATATCATGATAAGTCGTGGCAAAAAGCATCATCAATCCTATGCCAACTAAGGCGATATAGATAATGAATAAGACCCAATCGAATTTAGGTAGACCCTTTGGACTATTGCGCAGAGCCATCGCCGAGGAGCTCTATTTTCATAACCTTATCCCGAAAAGGTATGGCAAATGGGAAGTCTTCTTTGAATGAAGCCAAATGTGGCTCAACATCTATACGAGTTTCGTAGGCACCCACTTTCATGCTATAGTAGGGTGCCTCATGCTGTAGTTCATAGACTACAGCAGGATAGTTCTTTTCTAAGAGCCACTTAGCACTTTCTAATGCACGACGATCTGTTGTACTTATGAGCTTGATTCGCCAGCCATCGATATAGGGTTCTTCTTTGCCAGTTTTGACAAAGTAGTCCATAAACTGGCTTACCTCTGAAGTCTCAATGATCTGCTGGGCGTTAATATTAACACAGCAAAACAACGTTAAGGCAAATAAAGAAATGACGGTTCTCATTCTATTTCAAAAATAGTAGATTATTTCTTACCGTGGCATTGTTTATACTTCTTGCCGCTACCACATGGACATGGATCATTACGTTTTACCTTTTCGGTAGCTCGCTTGAATGTCTCTGGCTTAGCTCGTTGGCGGCTTACGCCTTCTGCGGCTCTGCGTCTTGCCATATCTTCAGATCTCGATGCACTTGTTTTGCTGAGATCAGTACGTTGTTGTTTTGCTTCACGTAGATTGTCGTCAACATTGATGACCAGTTTACCCCTCATGAGGTAAGTACTGACCTCTTCATTGATGTTATAGATCAATCGCTCAAAGAGCTCATAAGCCTCCATTTTATAGATTACAAGCGGATCTTTCTGCTCAAATGAAGCCGCTTGTACAGAGTCCTTGAGTTCATCCATTGCTCTTAAGTGCTCTTTCCAAGTGTTGTCTATGATACTCAAGCTAACAGCCTTCTCTATATCTTTTACGATACTACTTCCCTCTGTATCTATAGCTCTTTCTAGATCAGCAGATATCGGGAGTGGCGTCCTACTACCATCGGTAAATGGTACGGCAATTCTCTTGTATCTGTGCCCTTCATTTTCATGCACTCGTTGGATAACCGGGAGGAGTACTTCACGGATCTTATCAAACTTCTCATTGTATAGATCAGTGGTCTCTTTCTGTAGCTTTTCAGTGAGCACATCGACTGCAGCGCTCTTAAACTCATCTTCATTGAAGTCTGGGTCATTACCCAATACTCTCAAGCACTCATTTCTGAATCCTTCAAAATTGCCCATCGACTTATAGTCACTGACGATATTTTCGGTGAGCGATGAGAACAGGTTGTAAAGGTCGACAGATAAGCGCTCCCCAGAAAGGGCATTGTTACGCTTCTTGTAGATTGCCTCACGTTGTATGTTCATTACATCGTCATACTCGAGGAGACGCTTACGTATACCAAAGTTGTTTTCTTCAACTTTCTTTTGTGCACGCTCGATAGACTTACTGACCATGTTGTGCTGCAGCACTTCGCCCTCTTGATGGCCCATCTTGTCCATCAGTTTGGCAAGGCGCTCCGAGTTGAAGAGTCTCATCAGGTTATCCTCGAGAGATACATAGAACTGTGATGATCCTGGATCTCCTTGACGACCAGCACGACCTCTCAGTTGTCTATCTACCCGGCGAGAGTCGTGACGCTCAGTGGCTATGATTGCTAGTCCACCAGCTCTTTTAACTTCTTCGGATATCTTGATATCAGTACCACGACCGGCCATGTTGGTGGCAATAGTCACGTTGCCCGCTCGACCCGCTTCTGCTACAATCTCTGCTTCTCGCTGATGTTGCTTGGCGTTGAGGACATTATGGCTGATGTTTCTTAAGTTCAGCATCCTACTCAGTTTTTCTGAGATGTCTACGGATGTTGTACCAACGAGTACTGGTCTTCCAGCTTCTGTCAATCGCCCTATTTCGTCAATAACGGCATTGTATTTTTCTCTGGCTGTCTTATAGACGAGATCCTCTCTATCGTCTCGCTGTATAGGTCTATTAGTAGGGATCACTACTACATCGAGCTTGTAGATATCCCAAAATTCCTTCGCTTCAGTTTCGGCAGTACCGGTCATACCACACATCTTGTGATACATTCTAAAATAGTTCTGCAGGGTTACGGTCGCATAAGTCTGTGTGATATCACCGACTTTTACATTTTCTTTTGCTTCGAGAGCTTGGTGCAATCCGTCAGAGTATCTCCGACCTTCCATCATACGACCTGTCTGCTCGTCAACGATCTTGACTTGCTTATCGAGTACGACATATTCCTCATCTTTTTCGAATAGGGTGTACGCCTTAAGCAATTGACTGACTGCATGTAGACGACGTGCCTTGATACTGTAGTCGTTGACGAGATTAGTTTTTTGTTCGTTGAGGTCTATGCCTTGAGTTTTCTCTTGCTCATCAAGTACCTGCATTTCGGTTGCAATGTCAGGCATGATGAAGAACTGCTCATCTGCTTCACCTTGTGCTAAGAAGTCTGCACCTTTCTCCGTAAGTTCTACGTTACGATTTTTCTCATCGATAGTGAACAGGAGTGGTTCGTCTACCAAGTGCATCCGCTTGGATTGCTCTTGCATGTAGAAGTTTTCCGCCTTTTGCATGGTTACCTTGACACCTTCCTCACTGAGGAATTTTATCAGTGGTCTATATTTAGGCAGAGCTCTATATGCTCTGAGTAGACATAGACCTGCTTCGCCCTCTTCATATCCTCGATCTCCTGCCGTAAATAACTTCTTTCCTTCAGCAAGGTAAGTTGTAGCAAGCTTGCGCTGTGCTGCGATCAATTTTTCAACTTTAGGCTTTAGCTCCAAGTATTCTTGGTCCTCTGCTCCCTTGGGTACTGGTCCTGATATGATCAGCGGTGTACGAGCGTCATCTATGAGTACAGAATCCACCTCATCGATCATCGTAAAGTGATGCTTGCCTTGGACCTTTTCATCAAGAGAGCGTACCATGTTATCACGGAGATAATCAAATCCGAATTCATTATTGGTACCGTACGTGATATCGCACTTGTAGGCGTCTTTACGCTGTATGGAGTGTGGTTTATACTTGTCAATACAATCGATAGTCAAGAATAAAAACTCCATAATTGGACCGATCCATTCGGCATCTCTACGAGCGAGATAGTTGTTCACGGTGATGACATGTACACCCTGCCCTGAGAGACCATTGAGGTAGGCCGGTAGCGTGGCTACTAATGTCTTACCCTCACCCGTCTGCATCTCTGCGATCTTACCATCATGGAGTACCATCCCTCCAATCAATTGGACATCATAGTGAATCATATTCCAGGTGATATCACCACCTGCGGCTTGCCAGCTATTTTTCCATGTTGCAACATCACCAGTAACTGAGACATAATCTCGTGTAGCGGCTAGGTCTCTGTCGCGATCAGTAGTAGTTACCTGTAGTGTGGTATTTTCTGAAAATCTTCGTGAAGTTTCTTTTACTACTGCAAATGCCTCGGGTAAGAGCTCTCTCAATATATCCTCGAGATGCTCATCACGCTCCTTAGTTATCGCATCGATCTGTGTATAGAGCTCCTCACGCTGTAGCAGATCCTCTTCGCTCTCTGATTGTGTCTTGAGATTTTGGATATCCTCGTCGATACCAGCGAGATGCTCTTTTATGCGAGATCTGAACTCCAGAGTTTTTCCTCTTAGCTCATCAAGAGACAAGCTTTTATATTGATCAAAATACCCGTTGATTTCATTGACACGACCAGAGTACCCCTTAACGTCTCTATCCTGCTTCGTACCAAAAACTTTCTTAAATATATTTAACATGAAAAGTGATTCTTAAGTAACCGATGTTCTTGTCTGTAGCACCATTATCGTTCCAATCACATGGAAGTGACATGTTATCATAGTGCCTGTCGATCTATTAGCGTGCAAAGATACATGATATATACCCACTGGTGCGTCAGAATAACAATATAGAAAGTGAAATTACTTCAGCGGGGTGAACACAAATTGGGTTACATTTAACTATAGTTAATACCAATTGCTTAATACATCATATACGCCACATCTATTGGAGGCAGGCTGCGATGAAGCCGGTCGTGGATGTCTTGCTGGACCAGTTTATGCAGCAGCGGTGGTCATGCCCAAGGGATATCGATGTCTCAAAATCGACGATAGCAAAAAACTCTCAGCGAAAGATAGATATGAACTGCGCACAGTCATACAAAATGATGCGATCGCATATGCCGTAGCGTCGGTCTCTGAGCAAGAAATAGATAAGATCAACATCTTAAATGCTTCTTTTGAAGCCATGCATCGAGCTATTGCTGAGCTGTATATACAACCCGAACTCCTGCTGATCGATGGCAATCGCTTCAATCAGTATAAGAATCTGGATCATCAGTGCATTATCAAAGGTGATAGTCTGTACACGTCGATTGCGGCTGCCTCAATATTAGCGAAGACTTACAGAGATGACCATATGGAAGCGCTTGATCATGAGTGTCCAGAGTATGGCTGGTGTAGCAACAAGGGTTACGCAACCTTAACACATCGCATCGCCCTGCAAGAGATTGGACCTACTAAGTATCATCGCAAGAGTTTCGTCGTGAAAAAGCAGTTGAGATTGAATTTAGAAAACCATGGGTAATATCATTCAGGACATAGTAGGCAAGGATGAGAAGATGATCTCATACACATCGCCATCTGATCCGCTTCTTAAGCGGATGGTCATCAATTCGATGGAGCTCATGTCTGGCCGTAAAAAGATTGAAAAAGCATACCAGGCGCTTGGCGACATGGAGATAGATGACGTGACAGTATGGCATTACTTATTTCCACTTCTCGAGGTCGCTATTGATTTTGATAAAAGTCAATTGGCTAAGATTCCTCGTAAAGGACCATTAGTGATCATCGCAAATCATCCATTTGGCGTTATTGATGGGTTGAGCTTGGGATATATACTCAGCTTGGTTCGTGCGGACTTCAAGCTCATCGTCAATGAACTCCTATGCAAGGAGGGGCTGTTTAACAAATATCTATTGCCTATTGACTTCAGGGAGACTAAGGCGGCCCTACGAACTAATCTGAATACCAGGAACGAAGTACTCTCGATCCTTGAAAACGATGGCTCTATAGCGATCTTTCCATCTGGAGGAGTAGCTACTGCTGTAAAGCCTTTTTCTAAGGATGTCAGAGACCTTGAGTGGAAGAATTTCCTTACCAAAATGGTACGGCGTGAAGATCTTACCGTTGTACCCATCTTCTTTCATGGTCGCAACAGTCAACTCTTTCAGATTGCAAGTCATATCAATCAAAGTCTGAGATATGGCCTATTACTCAATGAGGTGACTAACAAAAGGGGTAAGACTATTAAAATCACGATCGGGGATCCAATCCAATCTTCTGACTACAGTCATATGAAATCTAAAGATCTCATCAAGTACCTTAGGAATGTTACGCTTAGTTTATCTGATCAATAAGCGCTAAGTAATGATCTTCTTTTTGGCGCATGATAAGTTTATACGCTGAGTCATGGTCGTCATACCCACACATGTGCAGTAGGCCATGGACGATCACACGATGCAATTCGTGAATGAATGACACTTGCTCTGTTACCGCATTTTCTGCAACTCGATCTATACTGATATAGATGTCGCTCTTGATGGGTTGATAATTATAGGGAAACGTGATGATGTCCGTATAGTAGTCGTGATCGAGATAATCTTGATTGATCTTGAGCAAGTAATCATCTGAGCAGAAGATGTAGTTGACCTCTTCGAGGCTCTTGCTTTCAGTCGTCACTACCGACATAAGCCAAGTCGTTGTTTTTGACTCGTCTAAAGGGATGGGCTTAGTATCTTCAGTATGATAATTAATCAAGGGTGCTGCAGAGGCTATACGGCAAAATGTATCTCAACCTTGCGACCATTGTCCATATACCTGACGCCGTCAGCAAGCTGTTTCATTAAGAAGACGCCACGACCGCCACAGCAGCCTATATTCTCTGGGCGAGTAGGGTCAGGAATAGATTGAGGATTAAAACCAAGGCCCTGATCCGTAATCACGAAAGTTATGCCTTGATTAGTCTTGTTGAGTTCTATCTCAACGAATTTGCTCTGGTCTTCTTTATTACCATGTATGATCGCATTGTTGACTGCTTCAGTCAAACTGATGAGTATGTCGGGATATTTGTCTTTGCTTATCTCGTACTGCGTAGCAACTACTCCGATAAACTGTTCTAATTGACAGATACTCTTGCTAGATGATGGTAGCTTAAGAATGCGTTTTGGCATATAGTTAGTGATTAAGCCCTCTTTAATTTTTGATAATATTCTTCAACAAGTCTCTTATAATGTGGCTTCATTTCTGGGGATACATATTTGTATTGTTCTAACTGAGCCTTACGTTGTTTTATGTATTCCTCTAATGATGGGGGTAGTTTGCGATCTACATCTTGGCCCTCGGTGGATTTGCGCTGGTCATCGTATTCTCGTTCTTTTTGTGCGTTTTCAGCTTCGAGTAACCTTGTGACGATATCTTGCTGTCGATGTAACATTTCATTGTCCAGACGCTTATTGACTAAGTCAATCTCTTGCTTATCCATTTCATCTATGATGTCCTGGAGCTCATTAGATCCACCTTGACCACTTTCTTGAAGACTTTGCTGCAACTCCTCAAGGGCTTTGCGCAGTGCGGCCTGTTTGGCAGCAGCTTCAGCAAAGTCTTTTGCTGATCCTCCTTCGCCTTTGGAGCCTTTCATGTCTTCGATCATTTTTTTCAAACCTTCCGTCATTTTCTGTTGCCCTTCCGATATTTTATCCATCGGTACACCTCCTGCATTTCCTTTACCTGGCTTCTTGCCTGGCTTGTTCCCTGGATTTTGGCACATCTGGCTTCCTGACATCATTCCGGCCATCTGTTGTTGCATTTGCTCCATGGACTCTGACAACATTAATGCCAAATCATTCAGATTGGTCATTGTAGTACGTTGACTTTGATTAGCCTCTGGTTTGTTGCGATCTTCTAATTGATTCAGACTTGCATCAAGTTGATATTTGATCTCAGTTACCTTCTCAAGCACAAAACTCTCAAGGTCTGGATTTCGCTTACTTAATGCCTGGAGGGTATCCTCTACCACCTTGAAGTCATCTGATACTTTCATCTGATCTTGGAGTAGAGATACATATCTTGGAGTATTGATCGTCGTAACATTGATTGAGTTGACAAGACCTTCTTGATCAAATGACAAGGTCACCAGATTCTCCAATAACTGTCGGAGTGTTTCGAGATCTTCTTGCTGCTGCTCCGAGGCGCCTTCCATCATTTCGCTGGACATCTGTCCAGCCATTTGTTTCATTTTTTGGCTCGCTTGTTTCTGCTTAGAGGCAGCTTTCTGGTTTTCTTGCTGCTCCATGCTCTCCTGACTCTCATCGAGATCTTCGTTGATATCCTCCATCTGCTCTTGAGCATCTTGAGGAACATCTTTAGGAAACTCAAGATCTTCATTCTTCTCCATGAGCTCCTCCATTTGTTCTTTCAGCTCCTCGAATTCTTCATTGATCTTCTCCTGTTCTTTTTCGAGTTCTTCTTGGCTCTCAGACTCGTTTTCAGTCTTTTCACTGAGTTCATCTAAGTCTTCTGCGAGCTCTTCCAGTTTATCTATGCTTTCTTGGAGTTCTTTTTCAACCTCTAATTGTTCATATAGCTCTTGGAGTCGCTCCATCTCATTTTCTAAGCTTTCTTCCTTCTTTTCAAAATCTTCCATCTTCTCAAGAGTCTGCTCTTTTCCAAGGTCCTCCATCAGTTTTTGGATCTCTTCCATGAGGCTCTGCATCTCATCATCCACTACCTCTTCAAACAGTTGTTGCAAGCGCGCCTGCTTCTCTTGGAGTTGAGGATTATTCTCTTGACTCTTCTGATTTTGAAGATTTTGCTCGTTCGCATTTTTAGCTTGCTCAAGCTGTTGTTGTAATTTTTGCTGACGCTCGAGGAGTTGCTCCAGTTGCTTCTTGTCTTGCCAGTCTGGCTCAGACTTTTGCAATAGCTTCTCTCTGAGCTTACGCAATTCTTCTTGGATGTCCTTGGCTTCGTCAATGGAGGAGTCCAGCTTGTCCTTGATGAGTTCTTCGTTCTCTTGCTCTTCTTCTTCGAGTTCTTCTAAGCTTTTCTCTCTGTAGCTGAGCACGTTACTCTTGACAGACTTAGATCCATTGACACCATCGTTATCAAACAGTTCGAAGTAGTAAGTGGCCTTTTGACCAGGTTCTAATGCGAGCTTTTTTATATCAAGGATGTAATCAAAGTTGATCTGCGTACTCGGTGTAATCACGATAGGCTCTTGCTGTTGTCTGATCGTATTGCCTCCATCATCGGTGATCGTGTAAACGAAGTTCAACGATTGAAGGCCATAATCATCGGCACCATCACCTACGAAATATGTGATATCCGTTTCTATTGAGTCTTGGATCATATCGACCTGAATCGTCGGATACTTATCAGCGATGGTCTTGATGTAGAAATTTAATGAGTCTCCTTGTGGTAGGTGCTCATTTTTTAATCTCATCACATAGTTATGATCTTTGTAGATTCTTTTTGAGGTTGCAAATGTTGCTGACCCTTGTTGCTCTAGTGCAATTGGATCTCCGCCATCAAACTTTAGCATGACATCATCAGTAGACTGAGTATTTACTGACCATTCGACATTTGTGCCCTGAGGAATAGTGATATCACCAGTGTTGAGGATGACCTCATCACGCTGCTGTGTATAAGATGGATAATCTATCCTAAGACTGAAATTAACCATCCGTGGTTTCGGTAATACCTTTAGTACCTGCTCTCTGTTCCGATATTTGCCAGAGTACAACTGAAAGGGAGTATCCTTTCTGACATTAGTCATCTTGTAAGAGAATGTATTATTGGACTGCTTAGTCAGGCGATAGTCGTAGTCGTCTATGTTGACATAGACTTCATTAGGAAGTTGCTCACCATCTGCCGTCACTGTCAGTGTATAATCATCATATTGAAGGACTTCTAAGTCACCGTTACTTAAGGTGAGATGAAATGGTGCTGCCCGTTCAAAGTCTTCATTGTTATTGATTATGCGATACGTGCTATCTCTTATTAGACTTGGAGCTGCGAAGAGTATAAAGAGGAGAAGTGCCAATGGCGGAAAGGCATACTTCAGATATTTCCTGTTCTTATTAAGATCGATGGCTTTCTTAAATGGTACGATGCTGATCTTTTCTGATTTCTGATCTATACTTGCTTCAATCAGTTCACGATTGGACTCACTGATGTTGCGATTGAGCTGCAGGACATTAACTAATCGATCTTCGACATCGCTAAAATGCTCTCCAAGAATCTTGGCGGCCGTATCATGAGTGATCACACTTCCCAACTTAAAGTAGCTCGCCAATGGCCAGATGACCAAATAAAGTAAGGAACCTATCGACCCGACGATGTAAGAGTAAAACAACAACTTACGTCCTCCCTGTGACAGATAGAACTGGTGCTCTAAGAAGCTGTAGAGTAAAAAGACCCCTACCGTAGCTGCTGCAAAGAGTATCGCTCCTCTGATTGCTTTATTGATATAGTACTTCCTTATAAATTGGTCAAGTTTTTGAATAAGGAGAGAATAATGGGAAGATTTACTCATAAACACTATGCTGTTTAGACATTACACTGATCAGTATCACTCAAAAAACTTGTGAGTAGGCTTATAAAGCTATATAAACTTTTGATACAGATCAAGTTATGTCGTCAAATGGAAGCATAAGAAAACCATAATTAAACTATTTTGGCTCCATATGAAGGTTCTGCTTTTTGGACGATACGTTAAGGAAAATAATTATAACTCCATCAGGAAGGTTATAGACTGTGCCTTGAAGCATGGTTATAAGCTTTATGCCAATCAGGACGTATATGATCACTTATCTGAGATTAAGGCAGATGTCGATATTTCACTATTGGCTACTCATGACCAGCTCAAAAAAGAGTCTATAGATCTTGTGATGACACTTGGCGGTGATGGTACGATCCTTCAAGCTACTACCTTAATTAGGGATCTTGCCATACCTATATTGGGGGTTAATCTGGGTAGGCTGGGATTCCTGGCAAGTATAGAAGAGCGATATATAGCAGAGTCATTTGACCAAATCGATAATTCTCGATTTGATCTCGAGCGCAGAAGAATGATATTCTTAGAGTCTTCACCAGCCCTGTTTGGCCAGGAGCCATTTGCGCTTAATGATTTTACGCTCCATAAGCGGGATACGTCTTCCATGATCACGATACATACCTATATTAATGGGGATTATCTCAATAGCTATTGGGCAGACGGACTGATTGTATCAACACCTACAGGATCAACGGGATATTCTCTGAGTTGTGGAGGGCCAATCATCTTTCCTAACTGCGGTAATTTTATAATCACACCAGTGGCGCCGCATAATCTCAATGTTAGACCACTGGTCATTTCTGATGATGCAGTGATTAGTTTTGAGATTGAGGGTCGTACAGAAAACTTCCTCTGTACGCTCGATTCGAGATTTGAGACGATTACTTCAGAGCATCAACTGGCTATACGCAAGTGCGATTTTGACACACATTTGATGCGATTAAAGAACACCACATTTCTAAAAACTATACAGGATAAGTTGAATTGGGGCAACGATAAGCGTAACTAAGGCATTATAATAAAAAAAATAGTTCTTATTTTTAGTAAGCAGATGAGAGACGCAGAACAAATATTCGAAGAGTACCAAGACATTGAGCCCAATGACTACTTAGAGAAGATTCGCTTCTATGAACAACGGAGTGAACAGATTTTCTCGTTGGACGAGGAGCAGCAGTACTTTTTGAAGTACGAATTTGTCAATGCGCTATTTGATATTGGACGATATGAGAAAGTACTTGTAGAAGTTGATGACTTAATTGAGTATGTATTCTTAAATAATATTTCTTACTCCCAAGAGGATAATTTTGCTGAGCTTGTATTTCTCAAGGCCGCATCGACGTACCACATGGGAGATTATGATAACGCAGCTCATCTCAGTCGTCAGCTCATAGGATTAAATCCTAAAGATCAGGTGTATGGCGAGCTTCATAAAAATGCGATCCGCCAGAAGTTAAAACAAAAATATACTGATCTAAGGTTAGTGGCCATAGTGCTCATCTTGTCTTGCGCTATATTCGGGGGAGTATATTACTTCAAGTATGGAATCACGGAGAATGAGCTCAATTGGTCTTTGATTCTTGTTAATTCAATAGCCATCTTAAGCTTGGCTATTACGGCTACGACATTCGATTTAGTGGCTCGATATAAGCTTGGAGTTATCAAAAAAGAAATTTCTGCAAAAAAGAAAACCGTCAAATAAGCTCATGATGATTTTGCCACCGTGGCAAGAATTAATCTATATTTGCCGACCATAAAAAATGGTCGGGTGGCCGAGTGGCTAGGCAGAGGTCTGCAAAACCTCGTACAGCGGTTCGAATCCGCTTCCGACCTCAAAGACCCTCTATCTTAACAGATAGGGGGTTTGTTGTTTTAGTGACTATCAATAAGTAACATGTGCTCAAATCTTGTCATGTTGCAGGCCATCTTATTACTTGAGTGTATTTGATCTTAGGTTTCATTGCCATCCTTTTATTTACAGTGCTTTACTTTTAATTACATTTTTGGCACTTTCGAATTACTGTTTGTGTTGAATGAAGAGTATAATCTAATGATATGAACACTAAACCTATCAAGATTAATAAGAAGGTCGCCAAGATTTTTGACAAGCATATAGCTGATAAAAAGAAAAGGCTCGAAGACTTGCGAAATAAAACTTTTGACCTATCAAAGGCTAAAAGAATATTGTAATCTCTTTGAAATTATTTGAGTCATTACCATACAAAGTCTACAATGCAGAGAATGGTGTCTATACCTTTGAGACGGAACGAGGTCTGACTTACAATGTATTAGTATCTGATGCCTCCCATCTCATCATTGAGCCTTTTGAGCTAAGTTTCAAAGAATTGAGCTTTGAAGTAGTCAGTGACACTAAATCCGAGGATAAAGCTTATGATGAGAGAATAGAGATTACTATTGCAGGCCTTATTGAATATCTGCTTGCAGAAAATATGTTTTGTATAATTTACATCTGTTCGTCATATGAGTATGATGCAATAATTGGCCAACGTCTTTTTAAACGATGGCATAATAGAGGTCCAAAAGCAAACATAGTTCTACTTACAAGAGAGTATGAAAACGATGATTCAATGTATTATATAGGATTGTTGTATCGTAAAAATAGTGCTGATGAATCAGTTCTAATTAGGCTCTTGGAGAACCCAGCAATCTTTAATAAGTAGATTAGTCAAGATGAATCCAAAGGAGATTCGTCTTATGAAGTACTATGTCCCTCATACCTATCTCCAAAAATATTTTCCATCTCCTCATAGAACTTGGTCCCGTACTTTCGGATGATGGCATCCTTGACAAACCTGAACACGGGCATAGATAGGTCTGCCCCTAAATTGCACGCAGCACTACAGATATCCCACTCATCATAGTTGATCGCCTCAAATCCCGAAGCTTCATTACTGGTTACTCGGAGTGGATAGAGTTGGCAGGAAACGGGTTTGATAAAATCTGTTTCACCAGTTTGATGAGCTTTCTGAAAGGAGCACACTGCTACGCCCGAATCATCCTTGAGCAAGAATGCACAGGATTTATCCTCCATCAGTGGGGTTACCTCACCGCCGTATTCTTTGTCATAGGGAGCTACGCCTTGTTTCTCTATTTGCGCGATAGCCGTTTCTGAGAGATATTTTTTGACTTTGGGATAGGCATTCTTGATTTGCTCGATTTCGTCTTTAGCGATTGGAGCCCCATAGTCGCCTTCCCAACAGCATGCACCCTTGCACTTGTCGATATGACACACGAACTGTCGACTAAACACTTCCTCGCTTACAAGAACTTCTTGAATCAGATACATTTCAAAACTTTTATCCTCAGATTATAATTATATAATTAAATAAGCTGGGAAGAGAACAAATCTCTATATCAGCACTATTTTTGCAACACATTACGCAACTGATTATAAAGTAACGCTCGATTATGGACAAACTGAAGGAACTATTTAAAGCAAAGGCTGACGAATTAAAGACAGAAGTCAAAGCTTTGCTCAAGGAACATGGAGGAAAAACAGTTGGCGAGGTTACTTTAGCACAAGTCTTCGGAGGGATGAGAGGTGTCAAAAGTATGGTGTGGACAGCATCTAATCTTGACGCAGAAGAAGGTATCCGTTTTAGAGGATATAACATCCCACAGCTCAGAGAGATTCTTCCTACTCGTGAGGGAGATAATGAGCCCCTGCCTGAGGGTTTGTTTTGGCTTATGTTGACAGGTGAGCTACCTACAGCAGAAGATGTCAAGTGGTTGAGCGATGAGTGGGAGCGACGTGGAGCAGTGCCACAGCACACATTTGATATGTTAGATGCATTGCCAGATGACACCCACCCTATGGTACAATTCAGTGCTGCTATAGTATCTATGGAGTCAGAGAGTGTGTTCAGTCAGAGATATGCCGAGGGCAGCATGACCAAGCATGACTATTGGGATGCGACATATGAGGACACGATGAACCTCGTTGCTAAGTTGCCAAGAGTTGCCGCCTACATCTATAGAAAGTCATTTCATGGTAATAAGCAGATCAGTCCAGATAACAGTTTAGACTGGTCAGGAAACTTTGCTCATCAGTTGGGGATCAATGATCCAAAGTTCATGAGCCTGATGAGATTATATCTCACGATACATGCAGATCACGAGGGAGGTAATGCTTCGGCACACACTACTCACTTAGTTGGGTCTACACTCAGCAGTACGTATATGTCTCTTGCCGGAGGAATGAATAGTTTGGCTGGTCCACTACATGGATTGGCTAATCAAGAAGTGATCAAGTTCATATTTGAAATGTTAGAGGAGCTTGGAACTGATGACCCTTCTAAAGAGCAGATCGCAGAATTTGTACAGAAGACGCTTGATAGCGGCAAGGTAATACCTGGATATGGGCATGCAGTATTGCGCCAACCAGATCCAAGATTTACGGCACAAAAGGGTTTTGCTGAGCGCAACCTGCCAGACTCTAATATTGTCAATGTTGTATGGAAGTTATTCGAAGTGGTGCCACCAATCTTAGATAGCTTAGGAAAAGTTAAAAATCCATGGCCTAATGTTGACGCTCACTCGGGGGCTTTATTAGTACACTTTGGGTTAAAAGAGTATACCTATTATACCGTACTATTTGGTGTGTCTCGTGCACTTGGAGTATTAGTATCCTTATGCTGGTCACGTGCATTAGGTTTCCCTCTTGAGAGACCTAAGTCGGTAACTATGGATTGGGTTAGAGAAACTATAAAGGCAAGCTAAAAATGACTTTTCCAGAAGAATTAAAATATACCAAAGAGCATGAGTGGGTATCTATCAAGGATGGAATCGCCACTATCGGTATCACAGAACATGCACAAAGTGAGCTCGGAGAAATCGTCTATGTAGAGATTGAGACAGTTGGCGAAGATGTTGCTAAAGATGAAGTCTTTGGTACTGTCGAGGCTGTTAAGACTACGTCAGATCTATTCATGCCATTGGCGGGCAAGGTCATAGAATTCAATGACCAGCTTAATGAAGAAGAAGGAGATAATCCAGGCTTGATCAATGAAGATCCATATGGTAAGGGCTGGATTATCAAGATCGAAATATCAGATGAATCGGAGGCTGCAGAACTCCTGTCTGCGAGCGATTATAAAAATTTAATTTCTTAACACGCACCATAATCTACTGTAGTTGCATCTATGAGAGTGAAGGATATATGGTGTAAGCCATACACTACTCTCGCAGGATGCTGGTCAGTAGTGATTATGGTACTGCTGTGGACACCACCGACGGATATCGTAGTCCAAGACTCTTTATTACCTCCAGGTGCAGACAAGCTTATTCACCTATTCCTTTTCGCAACGTTGTACGTCCTATGCGCAAAGGCACATAGAGAACAAAATCTAACGATCTCACGAGCGACGGTCCTGATAGGTGTAATTGTTTTCGCATTATTAACTGAAGTCACACAACTATATATATCAGAGCGATCCTTTGAGATATTAGATATGATAGCTAATACGGTGGGCGCCATTGGGGCCTACGTAATTATGAATCGTATACTAAACTAGGAATTATGGATATCGCATTATCTGTGTCAGGAGTCCTCGTTGGGATAGCAGCGTTGGCCCTGATCATATTAAGTTCGATAGTTGTACTAAGGATCGTATTTGGCACTAAGGAAAACCTGGCGTCAAGGGATAGAAACAAATCTGCTGAGCCCTCTTCTCGGACAAAATATCCTGAAGTCAATGTCTTTAGACTTAACGGCAGCTTGTTGAGATTTGGATTGGCAGCGGCATTGGCCTTCTCAATGATTGCTTTTAATTGGACAACTTATGATGGAGTTTTCGTGCCAGAGAATTATGGCGCTATGGACGAGTCCTTTGATCAGATTGAGCCACCAATAACTCATGTGACACCTCCAGAGATAAAGCCACCACCAGCCGAGCCAATTATAGAGGAGGTTCCTGAGGATGAGATTCCTGATGAGCAGCCTGAGTATGAGCCGCCGAGTATTGAGGACGATTTTTCTTTCGAGGAAGTGCCAGTTTCAGAGCCAAAGAAAAAGTTTACTCCTGTGCCACCACCGCCTCTGCCTGAAGGACCGGATGATGACATCGATGAAATTGAAAAATTTGTAGAAGAGATGCCTCGATTTCCAGGTTGTGAGAGCACGGGCGGTTCTATAGAAGATCGTAAGGCTTGTTCTGATAAAAAACTATTGGAATATCTATACAAGAACTTGAAGTATCCGGTAATAGCCAGAGAAAACGGAGTGCAAGGACGGGTGTATATCCAGTTTGTCGTAGAGAAAGATGGCTCCATCAGCGGGGCCAAGATCGTAAGAGATGCTGAGGCAGGATTAGGACAATCCGCACTTAAAGTAGTGGAGGAGATGAATAACCTTCCTGCTAAGTGGACCCCTGGCAAGAAACAAGGATCAGTGGTACGTGTGCTTTACACGCTGCCTGTAACCTTTACATTGCAGAATTAGGAAGTTGTATTGTGCGATATGCAAAGGCATATGTCACAAAACTTAAGTACCTTAAAAGTGGTAGTACTGACATATATAATTGTTGATGCGGTTTTTACCGATATATTTCAACAGTGATTGTCGTAACGATCTTTTGAGATAATTGATTTAAATAGTAATATTATGGGCGCTCAAACAGCGTACTTATTTTTTAACCTAACACAAAACTGAGGTTTATGGACATCGCATTACCTGCATCAGGAGTACTCGGAGGCTTTGGAGCCCTAATCCTGATTGTCTTGGCCTTAATTTTTGTCTTGAGGAATGTTTTCGGCACCAAAGAAGGGTTGTCTGAAAAATACCGGGATACGACATTCTCGTCTCCACTCAAGTCAAGAGCTAAGTATCCAGACGTAAATGTCTTCAGACATAGCGGTACTCTATTTCGTTTTGGGTTGGCGGCCGCATTAGGTCTTACGGTTCTCGCATTTAGCTGGACTAATTATGAGGAGATCGTTGATGTCTCTCAGTATAGTCTCGATATAGATGAGGAAATCGAGATAGAACCACCACGTACGGCTGAGCCACCACCTCCACCGCCTCCACCACCACCACCGGTGATAGAAGAGGTTCCAGAGGAAGAAATCGAGGAAGAAGAACAGCCTGAATTTGAAGATCAGACAGTAGAAGAAGAAACAGTATTTGACGAACCACCTCCGCCGGAGCCTAAGAAAGATGCTCCGCCACCACCGCCACCTCCACCGCCGCCACCACCAGAGCCGGAAGTAGAGGAGATATTTAAGGTCGTGGAGGAGATGCCACGATTTCCTGGGTGTGAAAACGCCGGTGGATCTGCGGCAGATAGAAAAGCTTGCGCTGACAAGAAATTGTTAGAGTATCTCTACAAGAACTTGAAATATCCCGCCATCGCCAGAGAAAATGGTGTAGAGGGAAGGGTATATATCCAGTTTGTCGTAGAGAAAGATGGTTCTGTAACTGATACCAAGATTGTAAGGGATATCGGTGCAGGTTGTGGGCAAGCGGCTCTAAAAGTGGTAGACAATATGAATAATCTACCATCAAAATGGACTCCTGGTAAACAACGTGGTTCATCAGTACGTGTACTGTACACCTTACCAGTGACCTTCAAACTACAAAGTTAATATCGTCTAAGGGCGACATAAATCGAAGAATACAAAACCCTGTTGCTTATAGCGACAGGGTTTTTTTCGTTATGTAATTATATAGCAACTTAATCTCGAAGATGATCGTTAGAGAGAGTACATGATGATATTATGAGAGGTCTATTTTCAATAATACTGGTGATCGCATGGAGCGCTGTCTCCTTGATGGGTCAGCAAGATGCCAAGTTGGCCAGCCACTATTACAAGGCGGGCGAATATGAGAAGTCTGCAGCATTGTATAAGAAGCTTGCCGAGCAGAAGGGATTTAATGAATATTATTTCAATCAATATATCGAGTCTCTGCTTGCCTTAGAGGATTATGAAACTGCAGAAACTTCATTGCAGAAGTCTATCAAGCAATATCCTCGCAATATCGAACTGCACGTAGCATATGGTAATCTCCGTGAACGACAGGGTCGCACTGACGAAGCGGATGAGCAGTTTAGATTAGCCATATCCAAATTGACACCGGAAAATCGAAATGCAATCAGCAGACTGGGCAACTCCTTCAGTCGGCTCACTAAATACGACCTCGCCCTTGAAACCTTCCTCAAAGGAGAAGAGCTTAGCAATAATAATGGCTTATACGCTTATAATATAGCAGAGCTCTACAGGCGTAAAAACAAGAAACCTGAAATGATCAAATACTTCTTAGCAAGCTCGGCAGCGACGCCAGAGAGGATATCATCAGTACAGAATTATTTCACTAAGTATCTCATAAGTGAGGAGGATTATGAAGCGCTGCGGGCAGAGCTCTATGCCAAAGTGCAGAATGAACCGGAGAATCTATTTTATCCTGAGATGATTCAATGGGTATTCGTACATAATAAGCAATACACTAAAGCCTTGCGACAAGCAAGAGCGTTAGACAAACGCTTAGACGAAAACGGTCAGCGTATATATAACCTGGCCCGTATCGCCAAAAACGATAAAGACTATGATACAGCTATAAAAGCGTATCAATATATCATTGATACTAAGGAAAATATAAACAGCTATTACCTCGATGCTAAGAAGCAATTGCTGGATACTAAGAGAAAGAAAATAATATCTGGGACCTACACTACGGAGGACCTCAACTCACTCAAAGCCGAGTATATCGATTATTTAGATACTTATGGACGTAACAGTCAGTCATCACTGGTATCACTCAAGCTGGCGGAGTTAGAGGCTCGATATATTAATGATTTAGATGCAGGGGTTAAGATCTTAAATGAGGTCATCAAGTATCCTGGCATCAATAATTATGTAAAGGCCAATGCAAAGCTGGACTTAGCAGATTACTATCTGATGTCTGGTGAAGTATGGGAATCTACATTGCTCTATAGCCAGGTTGATAAAGAGTTTAGAGAAGATCACTTGGGTGAAAAGGCACGATTCAAGAATGCCAAGTTGAGCTATTACATAGGTGATTTTGAGTGGGCCCAAGAGCAGTTTGACATATTGAAATCCGCTACGACAAGGCTGATCTCTAACGATGCCATTGACTTGTCTGTGTTTATAATGGACAATGCCAATCTGGACACGACTTATGCACCATTGGCATTATTTAGTGAGGCAGAGTTATTGTTATTTCAGAATCGTGTAGACGAGGCGTTTAATAAATTAGATAGCATCGGATTAGTATATAATGATCATACCCTTATAGATGACGTCTATTATGCCAAGGCTGTACAGTATACTGTGATGGGGGATATCGATAATGCCGTAGATTATTATCAAAGAATCATCGAAGAGTATCCAGAAGAGATTCGTGCTGATAATGCCATATTTAACTTGGCGGTATTGTATGATGAAGTGCTAGATAACGACGAAAAGGCTAAAGAACTTTATCAAACCTTGTTTATCGATTATCCTGATAGTACGTTTTCTATCGAAGCGAGGAAGCGCTTCAGAATTTTACGCGGAGACAACATCTAAACCAGACCTCAGCAATACATTATGCAATACCGCAAGGGTTCACTGGTATTAGGTCGATTTGCAGATATACCCATTAAGGTTCACTGGAGCTTTGGTTTGCTCCTTTTGTTTATTACCTATTATATCGCAGAGCATGAGCTAAGCGCTATCGAGGGTGTATGGTTCTTCAGCTTAGTGCTGTTGATGTTCTGTTTTGTCATTATGCATGAGTATGGTCATGCGCTCACAGCGAGACGATATGGAGTAGCTACTAAGGATATCATCATCTCTCCGATAGGTGGTGTTGCCAGACTGACACACATCCCTAAGAAGGCATTACATGAGTTATATATCGCTTTTGCCGGTCCAGCAGTAAATCTGGTATTTCTGATACTATTTGGGGCAATTCTCTTGATAGCGGGTAAGCCATTACTGCCTACATCTGAGGTTATTAATCCACTTACCCATTGGTCGGATTATATAGGAATCTTGTTTTCGATCAATGCGGCGTTAGTGGCTTTTAATCTGATTCCTGCTTTTCCGATGGATGGAGGCCGAATCCTGCGTGCTCTACTGACCATGGGTCTCAAGAATCATCAGAAGGCGACGATGATAGCGAGTTACGTAGGTCAAGTGCTTGCCGTGATCTTTGTGATCGGAGGGGCGTATTTTGATCATTACATGTTGATGTTTATCGGAATCTTTGTATTCCTCACGGCTAGAGCGGAGCGTCGCTTTATTGTAAGAGAAAATAAGTTGAACGAAATCATAGCTTTAGATCTGCTCAAATCTCAAGAGCGTAATCTGAGTATATTGTCTGTCAATGAAAATGGAGACTTAATCTCCCACGACCGTTACGGTTATGTAAGCTATAACATCCCGATAAATAAACTTTTTGAAGTAATGAAGAGCCAGGGCTGGCTATCGGTGATCGTTAGGGATGAGAATAAAAAAGAAATAGGAGTAATAGACAGGCCATTACTCCTAAGTTATATCAATAAGGTATCCTAAGTCGAGGGGAACCTTAATATTCTATTGTATGCCGAGCTTAGTCTTTAGGACAGGCATTAAGTCATCAGCGGTATCGGCGAAAAGAATGCCTCCGATGCTTGCATCAAATATCATCGTATATCCTTCTTCTTTGCCATAGGCGTCAACCACTTTTTGCACTCGCGCCAATATAGGCTGATAGAGCTCTTGCTTCTTAGCAGCGATATCATTTTGAACTTGTACTTCGAATGCCTGAATCGCTTGCTGATCTTGTGCAAGCTTACCTTCTCTTTGTTGCATATCGATCTGTGACAATTCTCCAGAATCTACTTTGGCAAGATACGCTTTGTACTCAGTTTCAAAGCTCTTAACCATTTGTTCTCCTTTAGCGATCAATTGCTTCTGATATGCTTCAAGCTGACTATCAGCTGTTTTGACATCTGGTAGATTGATCAATAGTTGTGATGAGTTAACATATCCATACTTCTGTGCGGTGAGTTGCAATCCAAGTAGGATTAAGAAAGCTAGTGTTATTATTCTGTTCATTTTGTAGTTTTTATAGACCGCACTGGCCTTAGTTGTTTAATCGATTTTTTTGTATGACGTGTGTTTGATGCTAAATTCTATTTTCAATGTTCTTTTTAACAGTACCTTAATCAGGCTCGAATCCTAAGACGATACTGAATTTACCTAATGGCCCCAGACCAGGGTTAGCGACAGTTTTATCTAAGCCGAAGCCGTAATCAAATCCTAATAGACCGAATACAGGTAAGAATACTCTCGCTCCTACACCCACAGTCCTTCTTAGGTCAAATGGATTATAATCACTAAATGAATTCCACTGATTACCAGCTTGGAAATATAGTGTTGTATATATGATCGAATTAGGATTAGTCGATAATGGGTACCTCAACTCTGTCGTAAACTTATTAAAGATGATCCCACCTCCATTAGCGTTATCATTAGGAGAGATATCCTCTGTCTCATATCCTCTTAGTGCGATGATGTCTGTCCCTTGGATACCTGCGTTTTGGTTAGATAGTCCATCGCCACCGAGTTGGAATCGCTCGAATGGTACATCGCCAATGTTACTATCATATGTCCCGAGGAATCCCAGTTTGGCCTGAGTCATAAATACGAGCTTTCCTGTAATATTATAGAACCACTCTGCATCTACTCTCCATTTGTGATACTCTAAGAATTCAAATCGGCGAGCCTCTTCAAGATTTGCGATGAATGCATTTTCATCAAAACCACTTCGGCCTCTAATACCTAAGGTTCGTAGTTCATTTTGAATCGCTGATTCTCTTTCTTCACCATCGAGAACCCAGAAGTTATCTCTTCTAAACAATGAGTATGGTAGTGTAAACTGAATCGTCAGTGATACTCTCGACCCACTCGTAGGAAACTGAGGATTTGCGATTGAACTTCTTGAGAATACTTGTTGGATATTGAAGTTTTTGAATGAACCATTGTTCACTAAGAATCCAGTTGCAAAATTATCAAGGTTGATAGTCTCTAAGTTGATCGTAGTAGACGAAGTAAAGAAGTCATCTGGGAACTTAAGAGCAGTACCTAATCCAGCAAAGAATCTGTTGATGGTTAACGATCCCGCTCCAAAAGAAGAGTTATCAAACTGTGACAATGCCCAACCTACTGTAAAGGCATTAGGGCGCTTACCTCCTAACCAAGGCTCAGTAAAGCTAAAGTTATAGGATCTAAAGAATCTACTGTTAGATTGGATACGTAAGGAGAGGCGTTGTCCATCTCCTGTAGGCAATGGAGACCAAGCTGTCTTGTTTCTAATATTCTCGAGAGAGAAGTTATTAAATGTTACCCCTAAGGTTCCAATAAGTCCCTCAAATCCACCGTAACCTGCAGATAGCTCTAGCTGATCTGATGGTCTCTCGACGACAGTATACTCTATATCAACGGTACCTCTTTCATAATTGACGGGTGTGTTTATGCCGAGATCCTCAGGATCAAAATATCCTAAGTTGGTAATCTCACGTTGAGATCTAATAATGTCTGATCTACTGAATTTTTCGCCAGGTCTTGTTCTTACTACACGACGGATGATATCCTCGTGAGTTCGATCATTTCCTTTGATTGTAACCTTGTCGATGGTCGCTTGTGGACCTTCAAAGATTCTCATCTCTATATCGATAGTGTCCTGGCGGATAGATACCTGTTGCGGATCCACATTGAAGAACAAATACCCTTTATCCATGTATAGTGACGAAATATCTCGCCCATCCAAACTAAATTCTAATCGCTGCGAGAGATCATCAGGATTAAAAACAGTTCCTTTCGGGATATTGAGTACCGCTGCCAGTTGGTCATCTGTATAGAGGGAGTTTCCTTTCCATAGGATATTACCAAACTTGTATTGTACTCCTTCGTCGATGTATAGGTTGAGATTAACTAAGCCCTTGTCATCACGCCATACAGAGTCCCTGAGGATCTGAGCGTCACTGTGACCATTTTGGATGTAGTATTGGATCAGATTTTTCTTATCCGCTTCATAGTCTGCTTTGACATACTTTGACTTCTTGAGAAATGTTCCTTTTTGCTTCGTGTCCTTGAGCTGTTTTCTAAGTTTTTTGTCTTTGATCGCTTGATTACCAATGAAGTTGATCTTCTTGATCTTGACCTTATCATTCTTTTCGACAGCGATGCGCATCTTGATCGTATTCTGCAACACAGTATCTTCGACAGGAGTCATCGTAACCTCCGCATCCAAGAATCCTTTGTCAACATAGTACTGTCTGAGTTTGCCTGCACCTACATTACGATCATTCTCTGATATGATCCCTCCGATTCTAAAGGTTTCACCGAGTTCTTCTAAGAGATTCTCTTGTTGGATTTTACGGACATTTTGAAATTCATATCCTGATAAGGTAGGTTGCTCCTTAAGTTGTACCGTCAGATATACGCTATCCTCAACGAGCTTATCCAACATAATCTCGACATCCGAAAATAACCGTAGTCTCCACAATTCATTGACCGCTCTTGATAGTCGCTCACTCGGAATCTCGATGGTCTGACCTTCACGGAGTCCAGTGATGGACTTAATAGCGTTATCGTCTCGTCGCTCGGCACCAGTAATGTTCACTTGTGCGATGTGATAGATTTTCTTATTGCTATAATCTAACTCTACGAAGTTAGGCGCTAATGGATTAGTATCCTGTGCTGTAAGGGCCCCTAATGTAATACAGCCCAAGAGAAGCAGAATGACTCTTCTTATCATATATGGTGAGTATAGAGTCCCAAAAGAACAGTCTTTTATAAGTACCTCGCTTGTTGTTTTCATATTTAACCCTGCGTTAAGAATTAATTAACTGCTCCCCTGTTAAACCAAACCTTCTTTCTCGATTTTGGTAGGTCAATATAGCTTTATGGAGGTGCTCTTTTTTAAAATCTGGCCAAAGTACATCTGTGAAATATAGCTCTGCATATGACAGCTGCCATAATAAGTAGTTGCTGATACGACGCTCGCCACTTGTCCTGATCAACAGGTCGGGATCTGGCATACCGCTGGTCTGAAGTAAACTTTCGAATAACTCTTCAGTCGGTGCTTCATCTGTTGTCTCCCCTGATCTAACCATCTCAGCATATTTCTCTACTGCGGACAAAATCTCCCATCGACTACTATAATTGAGTGCCAATGTGAGCGTCATACGTGTATTCTGAGAAGTCGCATGTATACCTTTTATTAGGGCTTTATAGGTTTCTTTTGGGAGAGACTTAAGATCTCCTATAGCGTTAAGCTTGATGTTGTTCTTATTCAGTGTGCTTAGCTCTTTGTCAATAGTCTTGACGAATAACTTCATCAAGGTGTTGACCTCAAATGCCGGTCTTTTCCAATTTTCCTTCGAAAAAGCATAAAGTGTCAGATAAGGAACACCTAATTCGGCAGCGCCCTCAGATATCTCGCGTACTGCATGAACGCCATTCTGATGACCAAAAACACGCGCACGATTTTGACTCTTCGCCCACCGACCGTTGCCATCCATGATGACAGCGATATGCTGCGGCAAGTTGTCAGTATCTATGTCAGAATCGTGTTGCATCAAAAATTCTATAAATTGAAGGAGCGCAAAAGTAACAATATTACGAATGCGTTAGGCCCATAAATAGGGCAGTCCGTAGAATAAACAGGTACTATTGACGCCTATATATTCTATTTTCATCAGTGTAAGATCATTATTAGGACAATTTTGGCTCATTATGTATAAATCTATTCTCTCTGTAATCATTGTTTTAAGTCTGGTAATCTCGCTATCTCGCTGCACTGCAATCCAGTTATGCCCTGATAAGGAATCCTTCATAAAATCATTGGACGATGCCGTCTCAAGCTTCAGTGACAATGACTCTCAGGAGTTATCAGCTCAGGACTGGGCGGAAATAGATGAGGAGGTCAAGGAATTGCTGGATGTCTGTTACATGAAGCATAAGGAAGAGTTGACCCTGACCAATAAGATTGACGTGATTAAGAACCTTATGGTCTATGAGGTACATAGGGATATCAGCGACCTGAACTTAGAGTCATTCGATTTAAATGAGGAGTTGGAAGAGCTTGGAGCCAATGGAGCCAGAGAAATTGAAAGATTCGTCAAGGAAGAATTAGGTGAAACATTGGAGAATACCATTGATGATGTACTAAACGGCATCAATGACCTTGGCGAGGAGCTCAAGAGATGGCTCAAGGAGTAGTCTGTTATATATTACAACTTATTATAATATTATTATTTTATTACATACATTAGCTGTTGGTTAAGAATACGCTGGCAGTTAAGATGCTTGATATCATATTTTCATTCGGTCTCTCTTTCATATTAGCACTTGTGCTAATCCCGTGCGTTATCAAAACAGCGCTCCACAGAAATATTGTGGATAAAGCTGACGAGAGAAAGGCGCATACAGGAGTTGTTCCTTCACTCGGAGGGATAGGCATTTTCGTAAGTTTTACGCTGGTACTCTTGTTAACCATTCCAACAGAACAGTTTGAAACGTTTAGGTACATATTAATGGCTCTCGGAGTAATATTCTTACTGGGAGCACAAGATGACTTACGGCCTTTGACACCATTAGCTAAGCTGATCGGACAGCTCATAGCGGTTTATGTCCTCGTCTTTTGGGCGGATCTAAGAATTACACAGTTCTACGGTTTATTTGGGATAGAGGCAATTCCATATGCACTGAGCACCTTTATCAGTGTACTATTTTATCTATTTGTAATTAACTCATACAACCTAATCGACGGGATCAATGGTCTATGCTCCACAGTGGTGATATTGACTACTACTCTATTAGGGTTTTGGTTTTTCATGGTGGGCTATTATGATTATAGCACTTTGGCATTCGTGGTGAGTGGTGCAACATTGGCTTTTTTGAAGTACAACATTACGCCAGCTAAAATATTTATGGGGGACACCGGTTCACTGGTATTGGGAGCGGTCTGTAGTATCATCGTGATTCAGTTCTTAGAAATTAACATGACACTCAATGCTCATCCCCTCAAGTTTGAGTCACCAGTGATCATTGCACTTGGCTTAATGATCTTGCCTATATATGATACCTTAAGAGTCTTTACGATTAGGTTGTTAGAGGGCACATCACCATTCGTTCCAGATAAGAGGCACTTGCATCACCTGATGTTGGAGTCTGGCTTGAGTCATATGCAGTCGACGTTTACCTTATTAGCATTTAATGTATTGATGATCATCGTAGCGCTACAGTTAGAGCATCTACACATAGTGCTTGGATTTATACTGCTACTCTCTATCAGCATCATATTCACTCAGGTGGTACGACTGATTATATCTAGTCGACCAAGTGTTGCTCGGAGCTCGTGATGCTCTCTTTTAATTCTATTATCCTCGTATTCTTAGGTGGTGGCTTGGGCTGCGTTACCAGATATTTAATTTCAGAGTTTTTCACCCATCCCTCATTTCCTAAGGGAACCCTAATCGCTAATGTGGTCAGCTCGCTGATCCTTGGATTACTGATGGGCCTATTCATAAAGGACATTATCGGCAATCAAACTAAGCTTGTATTTATGACGGGCTTTTGTGGGGGATTTAGCACCTTTTCTACTTATAGCTTAGAGGTGGTCCAGCTCTATCAATCTGGTGCAACAGGGATGGCTATTCTATATAGCTTGGGGAGTTTGATTCTTGGCATCATCAGTATCCTCATAGGACTGTATGCGGCCCATATGATTGTCGCCTCCTAAAGCTCTCTAAGAGTTAGCTGGCACAGGAGACTCGAGATCCTCTAAAATTCGCTGAAGATAGATTTGGCCCTCTTTTAAGGTACTAACCTCTCCACGAGATAGGATCAGGTAGCTTTTAGTTTGCTTAAGCTGATATCCCTGCAGCGCACCTTTAGTAGAGATATAGTTGATTAAAGATTGGAACAATGGCGTTTCGAAAAAACTTGACTGCGGGTTGGATATAAAGTAGCACCTCATCCTACCTCCCTTGATGATGACACGCTCGAAACCTAACTTCTTAGCTTGCCAACGGAGTCGAAGTCCATTGAAGAGCTCCTCAACAGTCTCAGGTATGGGTCCAAACCGATCCTTTAAGCCCTGTCGGAAATCTATCAGGCTGCTCTCATCATTGATCGCATCGAGTTCGCTATAGAGATTGAAGCGCTCTTGCACATTGTTGATGTAGTTATCAGGGATGAGCATTTCTACATCGGTGTCTATCTCTACATCTCTCACATAAGAGTGGTCCTTGAGCTGCTCATCAAATACATCTTTGAATTCGTTTTCCTTGAGCTCTACTACTGCTTCTTCGAGTATCCTTTGATAGGTCTCATAGCCTATGTCTGCAATGAAGCCGCTTTGCTCTGCACCCAGGAGATTTCCTGCACCACGGATATCCATATCTCTCATCGCAATATGAAATCCACTGCCTAAGTCGCTAAACTCCTCAAGTGTCTTCAATCGCTTGCGCGCCTCAGGAGTGAGGGTAGAGATCGGTGGAGCAAACAGATAGCAAAATGCTTTTTTATTGGATCGTCCTACACGTCCTCTGAGCTGATGCAGATCACTCAAGCCGAACTGATGAGCATTGTTGATGATCATAGTATTGGCATTAGCGATATCGAGTCCGGTCTCTATGATGTTGGTGCAGACGAGTACATCGTACTTGCGATCTATAAAGTCTACTAATGTCGTCTCCAGATGCTTAGGATCCATCTGGCCATGTGCCGTTGCAATGGATACATCTGGGCAGAGTCTCTTAATGAGAGCCGACATGTCCATCAAGGACTTGACTCTGTTATGTACGAAGAATACCTGCCCACCTCGATGCACCTCATAGTATATAGAGTCTCTGATCACCTCATCATTAAATACTCGTCGCTCTGTATGTATCGGTTGACGATTGGGCGGTGCTGTCTTAATAATCGATAGATCTCTGGCTGCCATCAATGAGAACTGCAGAGTCCTCGGTATCGGAGTGGCCGTTAGGGTGAGCGTGTCTACATTTACCTTAAGTCCACGTAGTTTCTCTTTGGCGGCAACCCCAAATTTTTGTTCCTCATCTATGATCAGTAGGCCGAGATCTTTGAATTTTACCTTCTTATTGAGTAGGGCATGGGTGCCAATGATAATATCTAAATTGCCCGACTCTAACTCTTTATAGGTTTGATTTTTTTGTGCCGTTGACTTAAAGCGGTTCACATAATCAACAGTTACTGGGAAGTCCTTAAACCGCTCTCTAAAGGTCTTGGAGTGCTGGAGTGCTAATATCGTGGTAGGAACTAAGATTGCAACCTGCTTACCATTTACCACTGCCTTAAAAGCTGCTCGTATGGCGACCTCAGTTTTACCAAATCCTACATCACCACAGATCAAGCGATCCATGGGATAGGCCTTTTCCATATCAGCCTTGACGTCGATAGTCGCTTGCAGTTGATCTGGCGTGTCCTCATAGATGAATGAGGCCTCCAACTCATTTTGGAGATATCCATCGGGCTCACATCCAAATCCTACAGACGCCTTGCGCTTAGCATATAACTTAATGAGTTCTTTGGCGATATCCTTAACCTGTCTTTTGGTCTTTCGCTTAAGAGCCTTCCAGGCGTCACTACCGATTTTGTCCAGTTTAGGAGGGGTACCATCCTTGCCAATGTAGCGTGATATCTTATGCAGTGAGTTAATACTCACATAGAGTACATCATTGTTTCTATAAAATATACGGACAGACTCTTGGACATGACCGTTGATATCAATCTTCTCTAATCCCGAGAACTTACCGACGCCGTGATCGATGTGCACAACGAAGTCACCTCGGCGCAGCTCTCTGAGCATCTTGAGGTTAATGGCTTGCTCCTTGGTGAATCCCTTACGGAGCTTATATCGGTGAAAGCGCTCAAAAATCTGATGATCGGTATAGCAAGCTATCTTAAGTATTGGATCGATAAAGCCGGCATGGATCGATTTTGGTATCGGATGGAAGCTCACATTGGCTTTGAGATCCTCAAATATGCTGTGAAAACGCTCAATCTGCTTGACACTGTCGGTAAATAGGAATATCTCAGACTGACTGCCAATGAGCTCCCGCATATCGTCAATCAGCAATTCAATGCTCCTATTGAAACTTGGTTGCGGCTTACCATCAAAAGATATCGTCTTGCCAATCGACTTGGTAAACTTGCTGCCGGTGAAAAAGACCTTTTTGTAAGGATCCATGTGAGCGACTATATCACCAGGGTATATAAAGGCCCGATCCTTAAATATTTCTTTCAGTTTTTCGTCCTCGATATGAGC
>CAYPWL010000015.1:0-33613 GCA_964414425.1 uncultured Saprospiraceae bacterium | reverse complement strand
GACTGTTTCAGTCGATCTTAAAATAATGCTCTGATAGCTTCATCGGAATCTTGGCGATTAGCTCTGTTATTATTTCTGTTTCTTTCCGATACGTTCCTGTATCGAGAACTTGTGTTTTGGTGATTTTAGTTGCAATGAATTTGCTGTGATGTGTAACTGGCGGCACTGCTATTTTGAATCCCTCCGGAATATCAACAATTAGATTGGTGTCCTCGATTCGTGTTTCATATAACTCATTTGCATCAAATCCGATCATATCTTGATTGTAATGTACCGCAATCAGTCTGCCACCTTCTGAGCTATCAACTACTTCATAATCATGTATCCATTCTTTAGGTTCACGTTCAACAAACTCCTTTTCAGTAGAACCTACTTTAAGGGTATAGCATTTTCTACATAATGTCGTCATATCATAATGATACCTAACGCTATAGATAGAATCTGATTCATATGATTTAGAATCTATGCCAATATGTCCTGGCATAATATAGTAAGTTGAAATGTTTGTATGCCTGGGATAATCAGTGCGATAGATGAGTATACCTTCAAATGGTTCAGGATCTACGTGAAGCATTAAGAAAACAAAAAATGAGTATAGCATAATCGGATTTATTATTTAGGAGCGGGATAAATACCCGCTCCCAATAAAATATTTCACTTAAAAATAGGGTGTCTATTAAAGAGCAACCGTACTAACCAAAAGCTCTTGCAGAGCCATAAGCTGCGTCATTTGTACATATCGTATGAGCATCATCAAACTCACTAAACTTGGCTCCAGCCCCTTCGGTCATGCAGCTGTCATATGTTGCAGCATCTACAGCAAGTCTCACCAGCCAAGGTCCTACGATCTTAGAAAAATCAGTATCCTGTACCCAAGTATGATAAGGGTGACTTTCGTCCTTATCTGCAGTATACCAAAAATCTAAGCTATGTCTCATAATGGAGATCGTACCTAAAATAGTTGAGTTGAGTTCTTCTTTTTGCAAGAGTTCATTTTCATAAGCAATGATATTACTGATTATTTCAGGTGTGTCAGACTTTTTGAAATTTGGTATAAACACAAGTTCTTGCAGTTTTTCAAAGTTGGCTAATCGAGCTTTGTCAATTATACCTGCAGATCTAACATAAGAATCAAAATCACAGCCTGAAGGGCAATAATCTTCGATGGTCGCAATATGCGGAATTTCTGTAACTGGAATATAGGTTTCTTCATTTCCGAACTGATGTATTGCATTGTACAGCTCTAAATTAGAAGACCTATATATGTCAATCTTGCCGGCTGCAAATAAAAGTGCTTCATTATGATTCTTACCAATAAAATCATAAGGATTGTTTGAATTAGTGATCTGAGGTTCAAACTCTTGATATTGTTGATCATCACTACAGCCGATAAATCCAAGAGAAAACAGAACTAACAGAAAGAATAAATTTTTCATCTTTTGAAAGGTTTTAAATTTAAGTCTCGCACTATTAACTGAGAGTGGCGAGGAATAGCTCTCATAACAACATCACGACTAACTGTAAAAGATAAAAACCAATATATTCGTGACTCTCCATTAAGTCGGAGGTGGGAGTCACTGGATGTTCTTACATCGATGGTGGCTCTCTTTTTGGAAATTAGTAATTGGATGTATTAATGTGATCAAGATAAGATGTCAGGGACTCCGCCACAACTGACGAAAATGATCAGCAGTTAAAAAGTAGTAGAAATACTATAGTACTAATACTACCTGATAAAATTTAAACAGTTGATAATCAGCGAGTTAATAATTTACAAGATTAGAAAACTTAACATACTTTTAACAATTTGAACAGAGAAACTCCCTAAACCCATTCCTGTTCTGCTCTTAATCAATGGTTAAACAGTAGCAGTTTTCCGTCAATAACCTTATCTTAATCACATCACTAACTAAAAACCCAAAATGAACTTTAAAAAATCTGGAAATCCGATGCTAAGCAACAAGGCCTTAGCTAAGATGAATTCCAAAATGAACTTTCAGGCAACGGAGACGCTTGATGGACCATTAATTGAAACGCAAGATTACATGACTGTTGGTGGCAGCGTCAACAAGACGTTCATTCTTGGCGGTATTTTATTGCTTACGGCGTTGTTTAGTTATACAATGCCACTGGGGATATTCATGCCCATAGGAGCATTAGGAGCTGCGGCTGTGTTTTTCTATACCAGCTTTAAGCCTCAACATTCGCCTATAACAGGGCCACTTTTTTCTGTCTTGGAGGGCTTGTTTGTTGGGACAATTTCGGCAGTATATGCCGCATCGTTTGAAGGAATCATAGTGATTGCATTAATCGGTACTATAGGAACATTATTCCTCATGTTAGGGATTTATAAATCAGGATTAATAAAGGTGACACAGAAATTCAGAATGGGTGTATCCATGGCAGTAGGCGCTGTGATGCTGATCTATCTTGCGAGTTGGATAGGCAGCTTTGCAGGATTTAACATCCCATACATTCATGAAGGAGGGATGATAGGGATTGGTATTACGGTGGTAATTATTGGTATTGCTGCACTTAATCTACTATTGGATTTTGACAATTTTGAAAAGGGCGAGCAGATGAAAGCTCCACAGTATATGGAGTGGTACTTCGCCATGGGCTTAGTCTTCACAATCGTCTGGTTGTATGTCGAATTCTTGAGACTAGTAAGCAAGCTATCCAGTGAATAAGCTTACATAAAAGACTCATTGTTATAAAGTCGAAAGTTGGATAACCCAAAGCCTCAGATGCTTTTTATCCAGCTTTCGACTTTTTTATTTGCTCAATGTTAGAAAAACACCTGACACCCTTCACTGCAGTTGGTGCAGATGTCTATCTCACCGCGGCCAGTAATCAGTTGTTTTCTAAAATTTTGGTACGTTTCTGACTGCCAGATGGATGCCAATGATTCTTCTTTCACATCTCCCATAACATGCTGTGCATCCTTGTCAAAACAACAAGGGATCATGCGACCATCCCAAGTGATTACGGCTGAGTGCCACATCTTCCAGCACTCGTCCTTTATGTCATACTTGACGTCATACGTGCCGTCGGTAGCCTGTTTATAGCGAGAGTACTTCTCTATTGTCGGGATAAGTGGATTGCCATTCTTATAATCATAGATCTGAGCAGTCTTGAGTTTCACCTCATCTACGCCGATATCTTCTGCAAACTTATACACCTCTGGTATCTGGTGTTCATTAGGTTGCACCACGAGATACTGAAAGATAACATAGGGTTTGTGGCTCTTAAGTTTGCGTTTCCATTTTACAATATTTCTTGCACCGGCTAATACGTTGTCCAGCTTACCCTCAATGCGATACTGCTCATAAGTCTCTTGAGTGGTCCCATCTATAGATATGATCAATCGGTCAAGTCCTGATTCTACTGTTTTACGAGCGTTTTCATCGTTGAGGAAATGTCCATTAGTTGAGGTGATGGTATAGATATTATTATTAGCGGCATGTGATACCATATCTAAGAATTCCGGATTGAGGTATGGCTCTCCCTGAAAGTAGAAGATCAAGTAGATCAACCTGTCATAGCACTGATCGATGATTGATCTGAAGAAGTCTGACTCCAATCTGCCGGTCGGTCTGGTAAATGATCTGAGTCCGCTCGGGCACTCGGGACATCTTAGGTTACAAGCGGTTGTGGGCTCAATAGATAGCGTCATCGGAACACCTTTGATAGCCGGTTCCTTTTGCCATCGCATCATATAAAATGATGTTAGGAGTTTCGCTGCATTAATGAGTTTAGGCAAACTAAGCTTAGTACAAAAATTGAATATGTCGAATAATTTCGCTGTCATAAAGCGCACCATGTGCTTTGTAGCTGTAAGGTCTTAGTTTTGTGGGATAATTCATCAGAATCATGGCGTTCTTGTGGTGGCGTAAGAAAAAAGTTCAGGAAGATATTATGAAGTATTTAGTCGTGGGATTAGGAAATATGGGTGGTGAGTATGATGACACTCGCCACAATATTGGCTTTGATGTTGTGGATCATATGGCTCAAGATCATGGAGCTAGCTGGAAGCATGAGACGCTCGGAGACCTGACCACCATCAAGCATAAGGGGCGCACAATCTTACTTCTTAAGCCCTCAACTTATATGAACCTAAGTGGTAAGGCCATTAATCACTGGATGCGGAAAGAGAAGATTCCATTAGACAGAGTACTAGTCATCGTCGATGATCTCAATATTAGTTTCGGTCAGGTTAGACTGCGGGGCAAGGGCTCAGATGGCGGCCATAATGGGCTCAAGGATATTAACCAGCGGTTAGGGAGTACTTATGCCCGACTGCGAGTAGGCATTGGTAGTGATTACTACAAGGGTCAGCAAATCAATTTTGTCTTAGGGAAGTGGACCGATGATGAGAGATCGGAGTTAAAAGATATCCTCCCTCACTGCGCCAAAGCTTCACTGAGTTTTTGCAGTATCGGATTGAGTCATACGATGAGCCAGTTTAATCGTTAATCGCACGAGGTATCAGAGCTTCTAACTGATCAAGTTGATGTTCCTCCAGAAAATGGAAGTTATCTCTATCACTCAGATGCTGCATCAGATATTCTTGCTCGGTTTGTCCTGGCGTTGGTATCAGGATACATTTTTTGTTGAGCTTAGCCATATCCATAATAGTCGTATAGCCTGATCGGGCTATGATAAGCTTCGATTGATTTATGATTTGATTGAGCGTAGTCGCTGAGACCAGGTCATGTACATCTTCTTCTGCTTTGAGTGGTCCTTCTGATGCTTTTTGAGCACTACCCCTAACCCAGACGGTTTTCCAGCGAGTTCCTTCAAAACAGCGGTAGAGCTTTTCTTCAATATTGCTGCGCTGTGGTTCAGGGCCTGATAGTACAATAGCAATGTCATGAGTTGTCTTTCTATCAAGACTTGTCAATCTACTTAATGGGCCAATGTATTTATGAGATTTAATACCATTAGGCTCTGCCAGATCACCGGATAGTCTCAACTGCTTAGATTGATAATCGGGTATCCAGCATTCATCAAATGCATTGATGAAGAAACGGTTAGACTTAGTACCCATGAACGAGGCCGCTTTAAGGTCGGCTTGTATCTGCAACTGATGAGCGATGATGATGCTCCTAATGCGTTTATCTCTGCAGCCCAAACGATGATCGCTGATGATCATACTCAAGCCAAATCGATCAACTATATCAGACGTGAGAGACATCTCCTGACTGATCGTGCTGATCAGCTTGGGAGTTTGTTTAACCATCCCCCATAAAAAATGCTTGTCCTTATAATGTATATCATGAGGCTGTAGGACGACATAAGATAACTGAGGAAACTCCTGTATCAAGAGGCTCAGCGCATCACCGTCTGATCCTAACAGTATGTCATTATGTGGTAGTAAAGCTCTGATGATCGGAATACACCGAGCGGCATGACCAAGACCCCAGTTAAGCGGGGCGATGAGTATTCGTTGACCTCTTATCTCTTTTAAGAATGATAGGTCATTCATCTTGCTACGACATTCTTATTTCGTCGTCATTTTGATCGTAGAACTTATACTGATTAAAGGCGAATTCTGTATTGGTAATGATCTTCAACCACTTGTTATACTTCATTCTCCACTTCATCCGTAGGCTTGGGAATCCTTCTTTCAAGTATGACTTGACGTAAGGATGTGCCTCAAGAGTAATCTTAGACTTAGGACGAGAGTTACAGATGTTGTTCAGGTCTCTTTCTATCTCATCTGAGATCAATAGACTAGGTGTCACCTTACCCGTACCATTACATGAAGAGCAAACCTCTGCTGTAGAGATATTTACTTCGGGTCTGGTCCGTTGACGTGTGACCTGCATAAGGCCAAACTTAGTCAAGGGCAGTATGGTATGTTGAGCACGGTCATTGACCATGTGCTTTTTGAATTCTCTTAGGAGCCTTGCTTTGTTTTCTGGGGCTTTCATATCGATGAAATCGATAATTACGATTCCTCCCAGATCACGCAGCTTCATCTGTCGAGCGATCTCTGTGGCAGCCTCAAGATTGACCTGTATAGCGGCGGTCTCTTGATCCACCTTTTTCATCTTAGGTCCACTGTTCACATCCACAACGTGCATCGCTTCTGTGTGCTCGATCACGAGATATGCACCACTGCGCATCGTATAGGTCTTACCAAATGATGACTTAATCTGTCGTGTTACCCCGTAGTGATCGAAGATGTTACGCTTACCTTTGTAGAGGTCAAGTATTTTTGCCTTGTCCTTATCGAAGCCAGTCAGATACTCCTTCATGTTGGCGTAAGTATCCTGCTTGTTGACCACAACTCGGTTGAATGAGTCATTGAGCAAGTCCCTCATGATCGTCTCGGTTTTATCGAGCTCCTTGAGGACTTTTTGATACTTCTGAGCACCTTTCATCTTCTGGAAGATCTGGTCCCACTTAGCCAATAGCGATAGGATGTCTTCGTGTATATCCGCAACCTTCTTGCCTTCTGCTGCCGTTCTGACGATTACACCAAAGTTCTTAGGCTTGATGCTCTCCGTAACTTTCTTGAGCCTTGTTCTTTCTTCCTCAGAAGAGAGCTTCTTAGATACGGCAACTATATTCTTAAATGGACTGAGTACCACGTAGCGTCCTGGTATGGTGATCTCACAGCTTAAGCGAGGACCTTTGGTTGAGATTGGCTCTTTGAGCACCTGGACTAATAGGAAGTCTCCTTTCTTGAGGACCTTATCTATACTTCCTCTCTTGTCAATCTCTGGTGGTATGTCAAAGTTGTCAAGTAGTGACTTGTTTCTTTTCTTCTTGGTTGTTTCCTTAGTGTATTTGATGACAGAGGATAGTGTCGGTCCACAGTCTGTGTAGTGCAAGAATGCATCACGTGGGTGTCCTATCTCAACGAATGCCGCATTAAGTCCAGGCATTGTCTTTTTGATCTTGCCTAAGAAAACATCGCCCACATTAAAGGCGCTTCCAGAGTTTTCTTGATGTAGCTCGACTAGCCTTCTATCTTCGAGCAAGGCGATGTCAACGGAATCTTCTGTTGACTGGATAATTAATTCTTTCTCCACAATATTCGTTTCTCTTGGAACACAGTTGCCCCAAGCAGTTAAAACAATTACAGAGAGTGTTAGAGATAATGAGAGATCGCGAACAGTGAATTGTAGTCTTCCTATTCTGCTTACAAAGCGGTGAAGGAAGCAACTCATTACGAGTTGCTATTTATTTTTTCTTCTTGTGTCTATTCTTTCTTAGTCTCTTCTTACGCTTGTGCGTACTAATTTTATGACGTTTTCTTTTTTTACCGCAAGGCATAAAAACTATATTTTTGATTCACATTTAGCCCTAAACTGCTCTGCTTTTGATACCTCTCCGAGTTTGTTATAAAGCTCCATAGAAAGACAGTTTGTCATCCTATTATTTGGATCTAACTCGGCAGCTTTTTGCAATCTTACTTGCGCTCTATCAAGCTGATTAGTTTGGAGTGCAAATTTCGCTAGATTATTCATGACAGGCACGTTTTCTGGATAATTTTTATTAAGTTTTAATAATATCTGAATTCCTTTCATCGGATTTTGTGCTTCTGGATAATTGGCAAATAATATTCCACGATTTAGCTCATGATCAATATTATCGGGATCAAGGGAAATGGCGTTTTCTAAGCACTCAATCGCTTTTTCTTTACAGAACGCACTTTTCTTTTGCTCTGCCTCCTCAGATATGCCTCTTGCATAGGTGGTCGCAGCGATAGACCATGATTGCGCTTCGCCTGTGGCTTCGGCGACTTGTTCGGCAGCAGATCCAGCGAGGGCATATTGGCCATATCGGTACCAGGTCCCTGATAGTTCTTTGAGGGTTTCTACCCTTGATGCGGTATCACGAGCTTCGGCGATTTGAGCCTCTAATATTTGTATAGACGCTCTCTGGTCACTGGATAGTTCTTTGAGCACATCTCTTTGGATGATGTTGACGTCAGTACTTGTACTATTGAGGGCACGTACTTTTTCCTTAGCGATCAGCGCATCTGGTTTGGTTGAAAAACCAAAAAATAGAACAGCCAACAATACACATGCTCCTGCGATTGTCAACTTTTGAAATGTATTCATGATAATGTTTATGCTGTTTCTTCGTCCGGTAATGCAGAGACATTACCCTTGACTTGATCCATAAACACCTTAGCAGGCTTAAAAGATGGGATATAATGTTCAGGAATTTCGAGAGCGACATTCTTTTTGATGTGTCGACCGATTTTCTTAGCTCTTTTTTTGATCACAAATGACCCAAAGCCACGTATGTAGACATTCTCACCACCAGTGAGTGTATCCTTTACTTCGGTAAAAAAAGTCTCTAAGGCAACGAGTACATCAACCTTAGGAACTCCCGTTTTTTCCGCTATAGTATTAACAAGATCAGCTTTGCGCATATGTTATAAAGTCTTGGTATATAACTACTTATGTTAGTAGGTAGAGGCTCAAATTTCGCAATTTTATTTATTTCTCATAACTATTTGGGCCTTTTTCGGAGTATGCGGCAAGAAAGATTCAAGATTGTGTGCTGTGGTTTGTTAGTCGTAGAGCTACTTTTTATACGTTCTCAGCCGTTAATTGACTTATCTTGCCCACCTAAAAAATGTGATATATGATATACTCGATGACTGGATATGGTAAAGCGGAGGGAGAATATGGTGGACGTCACTATCGAGTAGATATCCGTACGCTTAATGGCAAATCCACGGATGTACGGATGAAAGTCCCTAATCACTTTAAATCCAAAGAAATTCAACTGCGTGCGCAGGTTCTTGAGCAAGCCTATCGCGGTAAGATCGATGTGAGCATACAGACGGTTACCACAGAGGCAGGCCCTGTAGACCATGGGTTGAATATGACCTTGGTAGAAAAGTACTATGATCAATTGAAGTCATTTGCAGATGCTAAGGGTATGCCTCCACAAGATTTCTTGCAGACGATTATCCGTATCCCTAATGTGATTACATCTCAGGATGAAGAAATTACTGATGAGGAATGGGCTTTTGTAAAGACGGTTATGAGCAAAGCGCTAAGTGAGCTTGGGACATTCAGAAAGGCTGAGGGGAAATCCCTCTCTGATGACCTTACAGCTCGTGTTAAGAGTATCATGGATCTACAGTCTCAAGTGACCCCGTACGAAGAGGAACGCAAAACCATACTACAGGAGAGATTACTTAAGCAGATCAGCGAATATCAGAACAATGAGAAAGTTGATAAGAATAGATTAGAGCAGGAGGTGATCTACTATCTCGAGAAATTAGATATCCACGAGGAGAAAGTAAGATTACACCAACATTGTGAATACTTCTTACAAGAGCTCAATTCGGATCAAGATCAGATGGGTAAGAAACTTAACTTCATCTCTCAGGAGATGGGCCGTGAGATTAACACGCTCGGATCCAAAGCTCAACAAAGCGATATCCAGCGTATCGTCGTAAAAATGAAAGTTGAACTGGATCAGATCAAAGAACAATTAGCTAATGTGCTTTAGGCACAGAGAGTATATATTTGGTCAGAAATAATTTTTTGTTCCACCATGACTACATCTATTACTAATGGGATTAAAGTAAGTATCACGACTCGGTTTGAGCCGAGGCACTCAAGTCCAGCTCATGGGAAGCATGTCCATAGTTACCATATCATCATAGAAAACAATAGTGATGAGACCGTACAGCTCCTGACGCGACATTGGATTATCATGGATTCAGACTTAAATATTAAAGAGGTTCGTGGCGAAGGTGTCATAGGCGAGCAGCCAATCATCCCGCCTGGTGGATCTCATAGTTATAGCTCATGGACTCCGATTAAGACGCCAATCGGCAAAATGTCTGGATCGTACCAGATGAGGACGATATCTACTCACGCACTATTCGATGTGAGAGTGCCTGTGTTTGTGCTATCGGCACATAGTATCAACAATTAACTTTCATGATATACCCTACAATCTATTTGTGATTGTAAAAAAAGAGAATAAATTTGCACTCCTTTCTGATCTGAGGCTGCAAAGCTTCATATTCGGATAAGTGTGGAAGGTACCTTAGCTCAGTTGGTAGAGCACAGGACTGAAAATCCTGGTGTCCCTGGTTCGATTCCTGGAGGTACCACAAAAAAGCTCAGCAGACGCTGGGCTTTTTTTATTTGCTAAATGTTACAATCCATTACTGTTTCAAGCAACTCGCCATTACTTTAATTATATCGCCTCGCTCATAGATTTTTTTGATAAGCTTCTCATAGACGTCACTAAAGCGTTGATCATCTACTAAGTCACCAAAGATCTCTGGTTGCCTTAGAAATGATAGGGGATCGTCGGTTGTTTTCTTGGCTTGTATAGCTAGCTGTTCGGCCATCTCATCTATGATTTCAAGAGGATTTCCTTGTTCGTCAACGCCTTTATCATGGTAGTAGCACCATGCGGCTATGATCAGCGTCCCTAACTCAATAGCCCCACCTCCTTTCAGGTTCTTTTGGATGGTCGGCAGCAGGAATTTAGGCAGTTTGGCAGAACTCTCGGAGCAGATGCGTGCTGCACTATCCTTGATATTAGCGTTGCCAAATCGTTCGATGAGGGTTTCAATATATTCCTCTACATCGATACCGTCAACAGGTGTAAGTACGGGGCTGGCCTCTCTATCGAGGTACGCTCTGAGATAGTTGGAGATCACATCATCGGCTATACATCGATCTATAGTCGGATAACCATGGATTGCACCTGTGATGCCGACTACAGAGTGCCCTGCATTGAGTAGTCGCAATTTCATCTCTTCGTATGGAGTGACATCATCAACAAACTGTACTTCGACAGATTCAAGCTGTGGTCTACCATTGATAAAATTATCTTCTATGATCCACTGAATAAAAGGCTCACAGTTGACAGGGACGGCATCCTCAATACCGTATTGGTCTTGGACATATTGTATGGTATCCGAGCTAATCTTAGGTGTGATGCGATCTACCATAGAATTAGGAAAAGAAACGTGGTCTTCTATCCACTCGAGGATTGACGGATCTTGCTTATGACAAAACGCTTTTATGACCATCTTGGCTACATCTCCATTGTGCTGGACATTGTCGCAGGAGAGTATGGTCACTGGCCCAGCTCCTCGATCTCGTCGTCGGCGCAGGGCTTCGGCGATATAACCGAAGAAAGTTTTAGGCGTAGCAGGATTTTTAATGTCGTCTGATACTGATGGATCATCATGATTAAATATACCAGTATTAGGATCGAAGTTATATCCGCCCTCTGTGATGGTCATGGAGATGACCTTAGTGTTAGGATCTGCCATCTTGTCCAGTACCACCTCAGGCGTCTCCACAGCTAATAGCATCTCACAGATCGAACCAATAAGCTCCGTATGAGACGATCCATCAGGGGACTGTATAGTGAGTGTGTAGAGCCCATCTTGGCTGGTGAGAGCTTGGTAGGTCTTACGATCATACTCCATGAGCCCTACGCCAGTAAGTGCCCACTCCATCGAGTCCGGTTGGCTGAGCAGTTGGTGACAATAATAGGCCTGATGCGCTCGATGAAAAGCCCCAACTCCGATATGTACGATACCTGCATGTCTCTTCGAAAGATCATAGCTTGGTATTGGCAAACTACCTTCAAATTTTGCGAGATTCTCCTTATTAAGTGGGATAAGTTTATTCATATACTATTGTCATTACTGATGCCATGTACTAATTAGTTAAGATGGCTATTTCACCCAAAATTGTGGATTCGTTACTTACCTGATTGTAATGCTTTACGCTTGATCCGAATATAAGTTTCTCCTTTGAGCGGGTCAGGGGAAAATCTATACTTGTGTACGTCTAAATGCCCAGGTGGCCAGTGTAAAATACACTATAGTACAGATAAATGCACCTGAATAAAATAGCTCACGATTATCTATATAGTCTGGTCGATCTATACTGCCAAAAAGCACCTTGCCAGCAAGCACAAAAGTAATGGCCAGTGCAACTAATCCGACAAGTCTCATCACCTTAGTAAGGGTATTGTCTGGTCGGACTACCTCTGTGTCGTTCATAAATTGTTGAGCTTGATAGGCTTTGACACGCTGATTATAGTTGGCCTCCGCTTCGGCCTCTGCCGGAAAGGACTTTTTAGCGCCCATGCTACCAGCGAGTACCGAGTATAACACAATGGTAAATATCCATGTAGGGATGAATAGATAGTAGAACGGCATGATCTGTAGTGCATTGAGCCCAAATCCGAAGGCGAGCCCTACCACCCATGAGATAATAGCAGCATTGCTGCCTACATAGTCTTGATATTTGCACCAGTATCGAGTAAATCCAATGCGAGGAAACAGTACGTGTTCTGCAAAAACTATGGCTCCAACCGGAACAACAACTAATCCAGCATAGGTCAGTAACCCTAAAATCTGGGTGAATACGAACGGGAATGCCGCCAAGATAACCATGACAACACCAACCGCGAGAGTTGTCCTACGTCCTGAATATCGCGGAAATACTGCTTGTGCTGCCATCCCCGCTCTATATAAGTTAGTTATAGCAGTCGTCCATCCCGCTACAATGACGATAATAAATCCTGACCACCCTAAGGCGTGAAATGCTACATCTCCTGGATCTAACTGTCCAATAGTCTTTCCTACGATAAGCCCAGTACCGGCGCCCATCAATCCCGAAGATATCCATGCGATATAATGCCCAAAAAGCATCCCTGTTGAAGTGGCTAAGGCATCACTCGGTTTCTTGGCATATCTAAATAGGATCATATCGATCAACCCAAAGTGTGTGATCGAGTTAGCGGCCCATGCGAAACCAATGACCTCGGCTAAGCCTATACCTGATTCGCCATCTTGATTGACGCCTGTCCATATCGCTTGATCCCCAATCCGCATCAAATCACTAAAGCTACTCGGAAGAGTTTGACCTAATACCTCTAAGGACAATTCTGGTATCAAGACCATAGCTCCAGTCGCAAACATCGTGAACAACCAAGGGGCGGCAATCCCTGAGAAATTAGAGACCGCCTTAAAGCCATATATAGCCACTGTCACCGCAAATGCACCAACGACAAAGACGATTAAGACAAACCAAAGATTAGTAGGATACCAATTGAGTTGAGCTGGAATATCAAATACGTATCGTACACCCGTAGAGGAAACGGTTATCATCGCTGCTGAGATCACGGTGAAGATCAGCACATTAGCCCAATTGTATAGCTTAGACATAGAGTTGCCAGCAATCTTATTGAGGTAATTATAAAGGCTGAGTCGTGTGTCGACAGCAATAGGCGCACAGATCAGAGCCCAACTCAGGATGGCTAAAAAATTACCTATGAGAAGACCGATGACAATATCCATAGTCTTGGCACCAAGCGCCACAAAGGTCGCACCAATCACAAACTCTGTAGCGGCGACATGCTCTGCGGCATAGAGTCCTGCGAAGTGCTTCCACCCTTGTAGGTTATGCTCAGCAATAGGTAGCTGCTCCTGGTCTATCTGTTCGAATTCGGTAAAATCGCTTTGGCTCGACGAGGTCTTCATGCAAGATTCATTTTGTTAGTTAGTTTGTTCAATGCGCTGCTAGTTTAATAAAAACTATGTTCAATGCGCTATTTCAAAACCTAAATAGTCGTTGAGCATGGATAGTCATTTCTATTATCAACTCAGGAGGAAGCTTGACCTGTATGCAGGCTTTGATTTTGAACTGCTATATTCATGGCGTCACATAGTGTAAAAAATGAGATCATAAATTCATGAAAAAAATAGGCTATAGTATCGTCGGGCTAATCATTATCACAGCTCTCATATGGATCTTAGGCAATCGATATCTAAATAGTGGAAGCCTTGAACCCGACAATACAGTGTGGGAGTCATATATCGGCCGAGATACTACGGTGGGTATACTACCAGATGTGTATGCCAACTACTTCACCTATACCTTGGCGCGCACTAATGATGATATAGGATTTAGGATCAAGGGCAAATTTCCTGATACCCGATATTTCAGTTTTAATGTCTACAGTCTTAAGGACAATGCAACTCAAGGGTCACTTGTGGATTATCAGATCGAGACAGATTCGGGCGCTCCTAATCCATTCGTTGCAGATCGAGATAGTGTAGAAGTGGGGGAGAACTATACTGTCCATATCGTACCCTCAAAACATAAAGACAAGGACCTGCCCAATCTGCTACCCTTTAGAGACAGCCCAAAGCTTTTAGCGATGGTCATCAGACTGTATGATTACAATATTGATGACTTTGGTGGTGTGGACTTTCCGACTGTAGAGGCATTTACCATAGAGGATGATCCACAAGAAGGTTATGAGCTCTCGCCGACTCGTCTGCCACGAGGATTAAATCTTAGGGGATTAGTTAGAAAGAAGCGCTTACCAGAGATGGTGCGCAGATTAGGCTTGCTATATGAGACAGAGCATCTTGCTACGCTTGATGGGCCTCCATCTAAGCAGGAATATCTATCCATCCCATTTCATGCGATAGACACCCAGGGCTTCATCGAGAACAACGACAATCGATATCTCCTATCTGCCATCACTAAAAAGGAAGACGAGGTTTATGTTTTTAGGTTTAAGTCGCCTACATATACTTCGGGACCCGAGGATATCAATCAGACTGATGTACGCTATTGGTCCTTTAATCTGGGTAACTCTGCCACCTATAACTTTAATGCACTCAAGGATGAAGAGGCCATAGTAGATGCCGAGGGATATGTCAACATAGTACTCGCCAGCAAGGATGCTGTTATCGAGACTCGAGTAAGCGAACTGGGCTATAATTTTATGGATTGGAACATGCCTTGGGAGAAGGGATTAATCTTGTTTAGGCATATGTTGGCAAATCCTAATTTTGAAGCTCAAATAGATGATGTGCCACCTATCAAAGAAAAGATGACAGATTTTGCTGCTACGGAAGCGCAACGATATATGGGAGATTTTGCACCTCATGGATTGAGGATGTCGACTGATGATTTTTTAAGGGAGTATGAGATATCAAACTAATAAGAAGAGACGATGAAGCGTCTGTGTGCAGCAATTGAAGCCGGTGGCACCAAATGGATATGTGCGATCGGAGACCGCCAAGGAAATATCATTGAAGAGCAAGTCATACCGACAATTGATCCTAACACCTTGATGCCTCAGGTTGCATCAATATTAGATGGATATCGGAGCAAGCATGGTGTATTTGAAGGGATAGGGATCGGGACATTTGGTCCTGTTGATATTAATAATGCATCTCCTACTTATGGCAGCTATATCAATACGCCTAAGGAGGGCTGGTCTGGTTTCAATCTAATCGAAGGACTAAAGGCCGAATTCAGTAAGGATGTCGATATATACCTTGATACGGATGTGAATACAGCTGTATATGCTGAGCATAAACTTGGCGCTGCCGTAGGTCATGAAAACGTCTGTTATATCACCGTTGGAACTGGCATAGGTGGTGGAGTGATCATGGATGGCAAGATTCTTAAAGGGCGTATGCATCCAGAGATAGGACATACGAGAGTGCTTGAGTCAACTCTAAATCCCAAGACTCTTTTTTCAGTTTGTCCATTTCATATAGGATGCGTAGAAGGCAAAGCTAGTGGTACGGCTATGGCAGCACTCTGGGGCACAGATCCCTCAACGTTTCCGCCTGAAGCCTGGAAGCTTGAGGCTAATTATCTCGCTCAATTGGCTGTCAATCTTACTGCATGCTATTCGCCTGATGTGATTGTTTTTGGAGGCGGGGTTATGAAGCATCCTGGATTGCTGCAATTGATTCATAGTGCATTTGAGGAGCTATCAGGAGGTTACTGGGAGCTGGGACACGTACGAGATTATATTAAGCTTACAGGACTTAATGATAGAGCAGGACTTGTAGGGGCATTGTTGTTGGCGCCTAAATGAGGTCTTCTACTCTCCCCTAACCCCTCTCTTCGAAAGAGAGGGGTTAGGGGAGAGTTATGATGGATTGAGTTGGGTTAATGCGGGAGATATAATAACTGATTACATTCGGCGGTTAATCTATAGCTTTACACTATGGTTGCACCATATTTATCAAGATTGATTGCTCTTCCTTTTGTCCTGCTGGTAGTTTACTACTTTGCCTATGGACAGTTTCAATCAGCATATCTGGATGAGATCATATTGATACCATCCATGATTATATTGGTGCTGCTCTATGTGTTCAATGACCAGATCAATAAATGGTGGTGGACGGTGCGTCCGCTGACCTTAGAACCACGGATTAAGTCTTGGATAGAGACCTACAGTGTGTTTTATAATGAGCTCGATACTGCGGAAAAACAACAAGCAGAAAGTCAAATTTCGCGGCTCATGCTGACCAAAGAGTATACGCTGAAGGGTAAGAAAGATTTTCAGCTTGAAGAGGATATGAAAGCACTGATCGCCCATGAGATGTATCGTCTCACACGGGGCTATGCTGATAACTACAGTTATGACAGTTGTGATCACGTTGTCATGTATAACCACCCATTTGCCACTCCGGACTATCAGTATCTACATAGTGTAGAGTTTAATAGAGAAGATGGAGTGCTGATCCTTGCCCGGGATGCAGCGATTAATGGATTTAATGCTGGATTGGATCATTTTAATATCGCCTTATTCGGTCTGATAACCGTGTTCATCCACGAAAATCCACGTCTGTCCTATCCCTCTACTATTGAGATGAGCTCAGAGGACATCTGCGAGCAACTGGACATTAGTCATGATAGCATAAAAGGGCATCTCGGAGAAATGGCAATCAGTTCATTAGCACTGATGATCTATTGTAGCATGGAGTATCCTGATAAAATGAATGCCTCATATCAGAGTGAATATGAAACCATAAAAGGATTGTTTAAGCTATAAATGGGTGCGTTAGTTCATTTGTTCGTTAGTGCTTTGTTGTTTTTGTGCATTGGTTTATCGACCTATAAAATGCACAAGAGAACCAATCAAACAAAGGCACTTAAGAACATAACAACATCAGTACCTAATAACAAATTACTCCTCCTCTTCCATATTCACCCCTTCCTCTATAGAGAATGCTATTCCAATTTTATCCGTACTCACTTTTACCAAGTCACCATCGCTTAATTCTCCAGAGAGCACCAATTTAGATAGGCCGTTGACAAGTTCTTTTTGGATCACTCGCTTAAGTGGTCTGGCACCAAACTGTGGATCGTAGCCGAGGTCTGCAATCATGTCCATAGCTTTATCATCAAGCTCAATGGCGATGCCACTCTTGGCGAGATTTTTTCTGACCTTCTTGAGTAAGAGCAGGGCAATTTTCTTGATCTCCTCCTTGGTTAATGGTAAGAACATGATCTTTTCATCGATCCTATTGAGGAACTCTGGTCTCAAGCTCTCCTTGAGCACCTCGAAGACTTCAACCTTAGTTGTCTCAATGATATCTGCACGGTGCTCATCTCCGACTTCTTGGAGGTCCTCGAAGTTTTCGAGGATGGTTTCTGCCCCCATATTAGAGGTCATGATGACTATGGCGTTTTTGAAGTTGGCAACTCGACCTTTATTATCGGTAAGGCGGCCATCATCAAGAACTTGTAGCAATATGTTGAAAACATCGGGATGTGCCTTTTCGATCTCATCTAAGAGCACAATCGAGTAGGGCTTCATACGAACTGCTTGGGTCAGCTGACCGCCTTCGTCATAACCTACGTATCCCGGAGGCGCACCGACGAGACGAGAGACCGAATGCTTTTCTTGAAACTCACTCATATCGATCCGGGTAATCGCATTTTCATCATCGAATAGCACTCGAGCGAGAGACTTAGCGAGTTCGGTCTTACCTACACCTGTAGGTCCTAAGAAGATAAATGATCCTATGGGCTTGTTTTCATCTTGTAGACCTGCTCGACTACGGCGAACCGCATCAGAGACTGCCACGACTGCCTCAGTCTGTCCTATGAGCATTTCAGAGATCTGCTCTTCAAGCTTTAGGAGTTTATCTTTTTCAGATTGTAGCATCTTAGCTACCGGTATACCTGTCCAGCGAGATATGATATCGGCGATGTCATTCCCGGTTACTTCTTCATTAGTAAATCGGCTATCCTCGGGCAAGTCATGGAGCTTTTCTTCTGCTACCTTAAGCATCGCCTCTTTTTCTTTCATGTCGCCATATCTGATTTTGGCAACTTGCTCAAAGTCACTATCACGCTCGGCTTTATCAGCGGCTTGCTCTAACTCTTCAAGTTGTTTCTTAATATTTTGAACCGTGTCGACAATTTCTTTTTCGCTTTTCCAGGCGGCAGTACGAGATTCCAGAACCTCCTTGGCATTGGCTATTTTCTCGCTGATCCGCTTTTCTTTCTTCTCGTTCTTTTCTCTCTTAATGGCCTCTCGTTCGATCTCAAGTTGGCGTACCTTACGCTGGAGCTCATCGATCTCTTCAGGTACAGAGTCGAGCTCCAACCTCAATTTAGCAGCAGCCTCATCAATTAAGTCAATAGCTTTATCTGGCAACTTACGCTCGGTGATATACCGATGAGATAGCTCAGCAGCGGCGATCAATGCCTCATCCAAGATGTCGATCTTATGATAGACTTCGTACTTGTCTTGTATGCCTCGCAAGATGGATATCGTATCCTCTACACTCGGCTCATCGATGAATACCGTCTGAAATCGTCTGACAAGTGCTTTGTCTTTTTCAAAGTACTTTTGGTATTCGTCAAAGGTGGTTGCACCGATAGTTCTGAGCTCTCCACGTGCCAGTGCTGGCTTAAGGATATTAGCTGCATCCATTGCACCGCCGCCACCTCCAGTGCCGATAAGTGTATGGATCTCATCAACGAATAAGATAATCTCACCGTTAGAGCTATTTACTTCTTTGATCACTGCTTTCAAGCGCTCCTCAAATTCACCTTTGAATTTTGCTCCCGCTATGAGTGCCGCCATGTCCAGCGAGTAGATCTGCTTGGATAAGAGATTTTCTGGGACATCATGCTTGACAATACGCCAAGCGATGCCTTCAACTATTGCCGTCTTACCTACACCTGCATCACCGATGAGGATAGGATTATTTTTCTTACGTCTTGAGAGTATATGTAGGATTCTGCGGATCTCCTCGTCACGTCCGATGATAGGATCTAACTTGCCGCTCTCGGCACGCTCATTGAGATTGATCGCATACTTCTTCAGTGAGTTATAAGAGTTGTCACCGTGTTGATCCTTTACGGGATTTCCTTTCCTAAGTTCTGCAATGGCCTGCTTTAGATTGTCAGACGTGGCTCCAGCATCTTTGAGGATTTTAGAGGCTTTGTCATTACCATTTAGGATACCGGCAATGATCAACTCTACTGATATGAACTCATCACCAAATTCGGACATCAGCTTTTTAGCTTTACTCAACGCTTTGTTGGCGTCGTTAGTCAAGTACTTCTTGTCTGTCCCTTCTACCTTTGGAAATGCTTCAATAGCATTGTTGAGTTCTTTTTTGAGTTGGATCGTATTAAGTCCCATCTTACCAAAGAGGAATTCAGCAAGTCGCTCATCTATTTCGAATAGTGCTTTTAATAGATGGACAGTATCCACGGACTGTTGATCTAAGCGTCCTGCCAACTGCTGAGCCCTTAGGATAAGCTCTTGAGACTTTATGGTAAAGTTGTCGTAAGTCATAATTCTTTACTTATTGGATAAACAGGAGTTCAAATAGATTGCCAATACCTTAAATGAGCCAAATTAATGTCAAAATGACAGCGATAAGTGTTCATCATCTGTCGTCTTGTCTCATTGCGCCCTAAGTTACATGAACTAATGGCATCTTGATATTAGGGCGAGATAGAAATAGTCATGTTACTGGTCAATTTTTGCTGGAGTATCACATAATTGTGATGTGATATTTTGACCTGCTCAGGGTGATCCCATTGAGGAAGAATATTTGCTGATTTGTGAAATAGACAGACATAAAATCTATTGATCCGTCAATAACATAATAGGTTCTTTTCTAACATTAAGGCTATTTTTGCGACTCAATTATCATCATGAAAAAATTCAATTTTAGTGCAGGACCTGCGATCTTGCCAAAAGAGGTTATGGCTGAGTCAGCGGAAGCTGTAGTTGACTTTGGAGGTATAGGATTTTCGATCTTAGAGATATCCCACCGCTCTAAGGAGTTTGTCGCCGTAATGGAAGAGGCGCAATCGCTTGCAAAAGAGTTATTATCAGTTCCAGAGGGCTACGAGGTGCTTTTCTTACAAGGAGGAGCGAGCACACAGTTTGCTATGGCCTCAATGAATTTTCTTGGTGACAATGAGAAGGCGGGCTATGTAGATACAGGGAGCTGGTCTACTAAGGCGATTAAAGAGGCGAAGAGATTTGGTGAGACGCTTACACTCGCAAGTTCAAAGGATCGGAACTTCAACTATATCCCCAAGGGATATGATATCGCAGATGATCTGAAATATGTACACATCACATCTAACAATACCATTTTCGGAACGGAGTTTCACAGTCTGCCTGATACCAAAGTTCCATTTATAGCTGATATGTCTTCTAATATCTTTAGCAAGCCAGTAGATGTATCTCGCTATGGAATGATCTACGCAGGAGCCCAAAAGAATATGGGACCAGCGGGAACGACACTTGTGATCCTCAGCAAAGATCTGATGGATAAGCAAAGTAGAGAAGTGCCAACCATGTTGGATTACAATACGCATATAGGCAAGTCATCAATGTTCAATACACCACCAGTATTTGCGATCTATGTGAGTATGCTAACCATGAGATGGGTTAAGGCGCAAGGTGGTGTTGCTGCGATGCAAAAGGTCAATGAGGATAAGGCAAACCTTCTATATAGCACTCTGGACAATAGCGATATCTTCTACAGTCCGGTAGACACTGCCGATCGCTCTAATATGAATGCGACTTTCTTAATTAAGAATACAGACTTGGAGCAGTCATTTATCAATGCAGCTGCTGAGGCGGGATGTATGTCTATTAAGGGACACCGCTCAGTAGGAGGATTTAGAGCATCAATCTATAATGCTATGCCACGAGAAGGTGTGGAGACACTTTGTGAAGTAATTAAGGCATTCGAAGCCAAGCATGGCTAAGAGGACGGATACCGTATGGCGCATCAATGATATTGACATACCTGTCCGTATAGTACAAGAGTGGCGTAAGAATAATCGGATCTCTATCAATAAGGATAAGGTTATCCTCAGAATGCCGCTGATAGGCGGAGCTATCCTCAAGGAGTCCTATAAATCATGGGCGATGGAGTGGATCGCTCAACAGTTCATAGATTATCCAGAGATTAAGCAACGATTCGTCGTTACAGAGTATCACTCGGCAGATCAGATCCTATTACCCAATAAAACATATGAATTAGAGATTGTCGTTGAGGATAGAAAGACCTCTTCTGCTAAGCTCCAGCAATCCGGTGTTATACTCATTAAAATGAGTGATCAAATTGAGGCGGAACATCTTAAAAGCAAGACGATCAACACCCTCCTCTCAAGGGTGATCGGGCAGGATCAACAGCCCAGAGTTGCCGATCGGATTCATGCGATTAATCAAGAGCACTTCCAAGAGTCTATCAAGCAGATCAGACTCAAGAACAACTCCAGCAACTGGGGTAGCTGCTCATCAAGTGGCAATATCAATATCTCAACTCGCACCCTCTTCGCTCCGCTCGAAGTGCAGGACTATGTCTTCGTCCATGAGCTTGCTCATCTTAAGGAGCTCAATCACAGTCCGAAGTATTGGAGTATCGTCAAGTCAGTGATGCCCGACTATAAGCGCCATGAGAAATGGCTGAAAGTGAATGGGCATCAGTGTAGTTTTTGAGGGTTGGTTCTCTTTGTCATTTCGAATGAGGGACGATTGAGAAATATTCTGACGTCGGAGGTGTGTTATTGCTTTGGTGCTAAAGTCAAGGGCAAGCACTTATTATGTAAGAAGATTTCTCCTTCGTCGAAATGATAAATATGGTGGTGAGTTAGTAAACTCAAACAAAAAAAGCGCAGTCATCATCGATAACTGCGCTTTCTATATCACTTGTTAAGAAGTAAGACCTACTCCTTAACTAATTCTAATTCCATTGTACCTTTTGCACTCTCATGCAAAGCAATCTCTGCAGTGTAAGTTCCCACTTCCTTCATATCATCAGGGAGAGTAACCTTCTTACGAGGTACTTCTACTTCAAATTGCTCTTTGATGGCATTAACGATCTGTATAGCGGTAACGCTACCGAAGATCTTCCCACTTGTACCAGCTTTAACACCAATCTTAAGCGTCTTACCATCGAGTTTAGACATCATCGCTTTGAATTCGTCTACTCTCGCTTCCTCAGATGCTTTTTCTTTCGATACGATGTCATCGAGCTTCTTCATATTTGGTGCATTGGCGATCACTGCTAATCCTTTTGGGATTAGGTAGTTTCTGCCATAACCATTTTTTACTTGTACTACCTCATGCTTGTCGCCGAGCGTACCCATGTCTTTTAATAGAATAACTTCCATGCTTCTATAAGTTTTTAAAGTTATTTCAATAAGTCAGCTACATAAGGCAGGATTGCCAAGTGTCTTGCTCTTTTTACAGCGATAGCTACTCTCTTTTGGTGCTTGAGAGAGTTACCAGTAATACGACGAGGCAATAGCTTGCCCTGCTCGTTGATAAATTGTAGAAGGAAGTCAGCATCCTTATAATCGATATGCTTGATACCATACTTCTTAAATCTACAGTACTTCTTTTTCTTAGATCCAATATTAGGATTGCTTAAGAATTTAATGTCGTCTCTAGATGCCATTATTCTTCTTCTTTTTGGGCTACTACAGGCGCTGGAGCTGCAGGAGCAGGTTTAACAACTTTTTTCGGTTCGGACTTGCGAGAGTCTTTTTTGGATCCTTTTTTCTCTGGCTTTTGAACTTTGCCGATTAATCCATTTCTCTTGTCCTCGTTGTACTTGACACCGTACTTGTCTAACTTGACCGTGAGGAATCTCATGATTCGCTCATCACGTCTAAGAGCTAATTCAAGCTTAGTGATCATTGAGCCATTTTCTACTTGAAACTCTGTTGCATAGTAGACACCCGATGATCTTTTGTTGATCGGGTAGGCTAATTGTCTAAGACCCATATCATCTATGTTTACGATGTTTGCTCCTTCAGTTTTGAGCATGTCTTCGTAAGTCTTAGCTGTCGATTTGATTTCATCGCCTGACAGAACGGGATCGACGATGAAAGTGACTTCATATTGTCTCATTAAAAAATTATGTTATGAACTTTTCCAAAAATTGGAGCGCAAAAATACGGATTTTCTATTCAAATAGAAATAGTAATGCTCTACGCATTAGCTCGTACTTTTGGATAAAAAACAGATGAAAAAATTTCTATATATCCTCATCGCACTTTTGGCCTTAGCTTGTAAGCAGGAAGCAGTACCAGCGGAGGTAGCCGATGGCAAGTTATATTTTGGCGAAAAGATCACTGAAGCCAATGCAACAGACATCACTGAAAGTATTGCAGGATTCGAAAAAGGAGAAGAGAGGACAGTTAAGATCAAGGGAACTATTGAGTCCGTGTGTCAAGCAAAAGGCTGCTGGATGAACATCGTAGACGACTCAGATGAAGCGGTATTTATCAAGTTTAAGGATTATGCCTTCTTCATGCCACTGGATGCCTCAGGTAAGGATGTCGTTGTATCTGGAGTCCTAAGTAATACTGTTACGTCTATAGATGAATTAAGACATTATGCTGAAGACGGAGGTGCTACGGCAGAAGAGATTGCTGCGATTACGGAGCCCAAGATGGAACTTAAGATGATGGCTGATGGGGTGATTATCTATGAGTAAATAGATCATAACCTTATATGCTGCTAATCGAATCACAAGTATGATCTTGTGAGACATAAGAGAAGTAGTTGTGCTTTATAACAGTTTAGTCGAAGGCTCTGATGGTATCATTTGCTCGTCTGAGTCTGTATGACATAATCCGTGCTAAATTCAATATTAACCGCATGTGTATAGTTGAGGAATACTCAACCGTGTGATTATCTAAATGCTTAAAGTCTAACCTAAGGCAACTCACGTCGGATTCACATACAATGGAAGCCGCTCTTTTGGCCCGTTCTATTAAAGCCATTTCACCAAAGGTCGTCCCTGCTGATAGGGTAGCAACTTTTAAATTTTTGCCGAGCCGATTTTTTAATTGGATACTCACGTCTCCTGATTGCAAGAAATAAAGAGAATTGGCTTTATCACCTTCATTAAAGATGGTTTTTCCTTTTTTAAAATTCTCTTTAACCAGAACTCCTCTCAAAGCTTCTAACTGTCGGTCAGTCATCTTATCACACAACAGCTGTTCGGTTAAATCTACATCCCGATGATCAACACTCTTGTAATCTGATTGATCTTGGAGGATCTGTCTTTCGCACCATTCTTGTGCCTCTAACCTGTTAGAGAAGACATACGTATCTGCATCAAAATCGTGACTTCTCAAAGCTGCTTCTAAGTTGGTCAGGTGCGACATATTAGAAAATAAGAACTGCTTTTTCGCCTCCTTAAATTCACTGACGAGATTGACTAATAACTTGGTAGCGGCACTATTAATGGATAGCACATGCTTAAGATCCAGGACACAATAGTCCAACTCCTCTTGGTTTGATATTACCTCATTGATCACATACTCTATAGAACCAAAAATGATGGCGCCATGCAGTTCCCATATTTTTATTCTCTGAGCGCACGAGTTTAAGATTCGCTCATCTTTGACGCAGTATATTCTATGAGATTCTCCGCAAAGCCCATCATAAGCCGCTCTAATCGCAAATGTTGACTTGCGGCCAACATCGAAGATATGGAGCTTAAAATCATCTGAGATCCTCTCGCACACTTTGATTCCTCGCACACTATTTCCTCGGGCATCTAAAAGGGGAGAATAGATAGCAATACCAAACTGTCCTGGTAATACAGCCATGATACCACCTGACACACCACTCTTAGCGGGTAGACCGATATCATAAATCCACCCACCTGCATAATCGTACATCCCACAGGTAGACATCACACTTAGAACTTTTTCGATATACTGAGGATCTAATGCACGCTTGCCCGTAATTGGGTTTACCCCGTTGTTTGCTAGCGTTGCTGCCATCTGAGCCAGATCATTACAGTTGATATTTATAGAGCACTGTTTGAAGTATAGCTCCAAAGTCTCATGAGGGTCTTGATCTAAGATGTCGAAGTTCCTCAGCATGTAACCGATTGCTCTGTTGCGATGACCTGTTGCGCTTTCAGACTCATACACAGCTTCATCGATCTCCAGTTTTCTACCAGCATATTGGCTATAAATCGTTGTAAGTTTTTTCACCTTACTATCAAAATCTTTTCCAGAGATCATGCCTGCAGCAGCAATGGCTCCAGCATTAATCATTGGATTCATCGGTGTTCCTTTTGAGTCGAGACTGATCGAATTAAAAGCGTCACCACTTGGTTCAACCCCTACCTTCTCTAACACATAGTCTAAGCCATGTTCCTCAAGTGCCATGCCATAGGTAAAGGGTTTAGATATCGACTGAATGCTAAATGGTACGGTAGAATCACCTACTTGGTACTGGTGACCATCAACTGTCACAACCGATATGCCGAATGCCTGTGGATCTGCCTGTGATAGAGCTGGTATATAGGATGCTACTTCTCCGCTATTGTCTTTAGCAAAATCTGATAATAAATTTTCTAAGTACGTCTGGATAGGTGATTTGATCATTTTAGATTGCTCCTCTCTGCAGCTTTCTTGAGATTTAAGAACTGATCTACAGCTCGATTAGTATTTTATCTAAGTCGACATTCTTATTGATGAGTTCTATAGCTCGTTGAATCTTCCAAGGAGTCTGACGGTTGATCTTCACCTCTATCTTAGATATGTTGATCACTACGCCAAATGTATCGAAGATCGTACGAATCAGAGGCACGTCATACTTATTGACGAAGTCTAACACATCTTGAGAGATTTCTCCTTCACCTGTGACAATCACCCCTGATACGGAGGATTTCGGGAGTTCATTGGCTGTGGCAAAATTGTCGACACGAGAGACGGCCCTATCCATAGTTCGGGCACTGGTGACGATTAGATTGTTGCGATACTCTTTCAGTTCTTTGAGGTCAACCGATGATCCTGATAAGATATTTTCTACTCGATTAGTGTATAGACAGTGAGAATTGGCTACGACATCACCCTTGATACTATTGCACACCGTACTCATAAGAGGATAGGCGAGGTTTTTATCATAGGGTACATAACCAAGGATAGGTATGTTAATAGACCCAAAGTACTTTGACAAGTAGAACTTGAGTTGCTCCATTTTATCCGGTCGTACTTTGTTGATTATTACGCCTATGATCGGTACGCCTCGTTGCTGAAATACAGCACTGCACATATGAAACATATCAATGGTACTACCGATTCCTCCCTCGAGAATCATGACAACAGCGGCATCGAGCGCATGGGCGACTTCGGCATTGGATAGCCCTACGACACTGCCGACACCTGGATGACCAGTTCCTTCAAAAATGGTTAGTTCATGATTTTTATTCAGTGCAATATTCGCATTAGACACTCGCTCAAGGAAATCCAACTTCTCTGGCTTACTGATAAAGTCTCTCACCACCTTGCCGGGTAGAACCACAGGGCTATGATAGTTAGGATTGATCTCAAACTTGATCAGATCAGCGAAGAGTAAGGTATCCTTATCAACATACAGGTTCTTGAGATCTAAGAATTTCTGGCCTACAGGTTTACAATAGCCAACATTGACATCCTTTTGGAGCATCGATGATACTAACCCAAGCGTACTTGTTGTCTTACCTACGTGCTGGTTAGTGGCTGCTACGTATATGTTCTTATATTTTATCATGATAATAGGATATCACCTGTCATCTCTACAGGTCGGTCGATATCCATTAAAGATAAAAGAGTTGGAGCTATATCAGCCAACTTGCCGCTACTGAGTTTGATATCGGCTATATCGTTGGCAACATATATGATAGGCACAGGATTAAGTGTATGTGCGGTATGAGGACTACCATCTTCATTAATCATAAAATCACTGTTGCCATGATCCGCTATCACGATGATATGATAATCTAGAGCAAGCGCAGTCTCAACTAATCGCTTAAGGCTCGCATCAACTGTTGTCACCGCACTTTGTGCTGCGCTAAAATCGCCAGTATGTCCGACCATATCAGCATTGGCATAGTTCAGACAGATGAAATCTGGCGTATCCGAATTAATATATGCGCAGATCTTGTCCGTAACCTCACCTGCACTCATCTCAGGCTGTAGATCGTAAGTGGCAACCTTAGGGGATGGCACGAGTATGCGATGCTCCCCTTCGAAGACGGCCTCTCTGCCTCCATTAAAGAAGAAGGTTACGTGAGGATATTTTTCTGTTTCGGCAATTCTCACTTGCGTCTTACCCGCCCGAGATAGAACCTCGCCTATAGTATTAGATAGTAGATCCTTCTTAAATACCACATGAAGTCCTTTGAAGGCCTGACTATACTGCGTCATCGTGACAAAGTGCAGATCAAGTGGTGTCATGTCGTGATCGGGCTGAGCGTCTTGAGTGAGTGCCATAGTAATCTCACGAGGGCGATCGGTCCTGTAATTGATGAAAAAGACCACGTCGCCATCTCTAATTATCTTGTCTTGATCCGTAATAATCGGCTCCATGAACTCATCAGTAATACCCTTGTCATAGAAGTCCTCTACAGTTGCGATGATATCTTCTGATTTTTGACCTATACCTCGAGTCAGGAGATCGTACGCTTTCTTGATTCGCTCCCACCTCATATCTCTATCCATGGCATAGTAGCGTCCGATAACTGAAACCAATTGTGCAGTGGTCTTAGCGGTTTTTTCCTTTAGTTGCTTAAGGTATCTCGCTCCCCCATCTGGAGCAGTATCACGACCGTCTAAGAATGAGTGCACTCTGATATCTTGGACACCCTGATCGCTAAAGCCATTGATCAACTCGATCAGATGATCAATATGTGCATGTACGCCTCCATCTGATAGGAGCCCTATAAAATGTACAGGTTTGTTGTGATCTCGTGCATATTGAATAGCCTCCACAATAGCTTGCTGATCGAGGAGCGTATGATCGGAGATGGCTTTGTTGATTCTTGCCAGGTCTTGGTAGACGATCCGTCCCGCACCTATATTAAGATGGCCAACCTCACTGTTACCCATCTGACCTTCTGGAAGGCCAACCTCAGTACCATAGGTGATCAATTCCGCAGAGGGGTAGCTGCTCATGAGATGATCATAGAATGGCGTATCCGCTTGAGCAATAGCATCAACAGATGGTTTACTTCCGATGCCCCATCCATCAAGGATGGCTAAGACTGTTTTTTTCTGACTCATTTTACTTTATTCACGATGACGCTGTAAGATAGCGTTAAGCGTTAAATTTATTGCATTCACAATAAGCGGAGGATCAAGACAGTTTTATCTGTCCACCAACTCAAAGCGCATAACGACAACACTTTACTTATTCATTCTTTTTTTAATCAAAACCGAAGAAAATGATAGGTAAGTTGTTAATGCTATTTACAATCTCGACCGCGCTAAGTCCTACTGCTAATGTGAGCCAAGTGCTCGATAATCTCGATCAAGAGGTTACCATACAGATAGATCGTGAGGTACTAACATTGTCTCAAGATGAGGCCAAGACATATCTCCAAAAGTGGATGAAGACCCTGCATAATCCCGAAATTATCCGCTCTCATCCTGCTAAGTATGAACAGAAAAATGATACCTACGGACTGTATCACATCAATTGTGGACAGAAGAGCTATCGATTTTTCTATTTCTGCTCATTACATGGATCAACTCACAAAATCAACAAAGTAAAGATCGTCACCATGTAATGGTGCGCTTTTCAATGCCAATAGAAAATAACGCATAGTCGTACTTGACTGGATCATCAGGGTCGAGCTTTCTGAGATTTTTAGTGAGCTCTTCTACTGAGGTCCAGTCGGCCTTTTCGCGCTTTAATAGCTTAAGTTGATGGGCTACTTTATAGACATGTACGTCGAGAGGGATCATCAATTCCGACATAGATATAGACTTCCAAAGTCCAAAATCGACGCCTCGATCGTCCTGTCTTACCATCCATCTCAGAAACATATTAAGGCGCTTGCAAGAACTCTTGCGTATGGGAGTAGAGACATGCTTCCTGGTTCTCTTTGGTGCATACTCGATATCAAAAAATAGATTGTGATAATTGCTTAAAGCCGTGTGAATATCTATCTGTGAACTTGAGAAAAAAGCCTCTTCTAAAGAATCATGCCGCTGGTAATACCGCTTAAAGAAATCAATAAAATACAGCGTATCATCGGGCTGGAAGGTGCGATGTTTGAATGAAAGTAAACGCTTGAGATCGCTATCTTGATGATTTATAATGAAGTCATGTGGTGCATGATCCATCATGCCCATTAACTCTTGAGCCTTATTAATAATTGTCGTGCGTTGACCCCATGATAGCATAGCTACCCAAAAGGCACTGATCTCAATGTCTTGTAGCTTGGTAAATGAATGTGGAATCCTGATAGGATCATGGTCTATGAAGCTGGGTCTATTGTACTTATCTACCAGCTCATCGAGATATTCCTTAAGTTTAGCGCGATTTCTAATCGAGAGTCTGTTTTATCTCCACGATTTCGTACGCCTCGATGATATCGCCAACTTTGATATCGTTATAGTTCTTGATCAGAACACCGCACTCAAGACCCTTCTTAACTTCTTTAACGTCGTCCTTAAAGCGTTTGAGGGCTGAAATCTCACCTACTTGACCTTGTTTGTTAGGGTACATGACTATTCCATCACGAACCACTCTAATTAAGGAGTTGCGAGAGATCATGCCTGAGGTAACGAAAGATCCAGCAATCGTACCCACCTTACTGATTTTGAAGGTTTCTCGTACTTCAACCTCACCCATGACTTTTTCTTCCTTAGTCGGTTCAAGCATGCCTTCGATAGCGCTCTTGATCTCGTCTATGGCTTCATAGATGATGGAGTAAGTCTTGATTTGTACACCTTCTTTCTCAGCAAGATTACGTGCTCCACTTGATGGTCTCACTTGGAATCCTACTATGATGGCGTCAGAGGCAGAGGCTAAGAGTACATCCGACTCGGCGATCTGACCTACGGCCTTGTGTATTACATTAACTTGGACAGATTCAATACTCAACTTGATTAATGAATCTGATAGTGCTTCGATAGAACCATCCACGTCACCCTTGACGATGAGGTTTAGCTCCTTAAAGCTGCCCAATGCTAATCGTCTACCGATCTCATCGAGACTGATACGCTTATTAGCACGGTTAGACTGCTCTCGATCGATTTGCTGGCGTTTGGCAGCAATCTGACGAGCTTCTTGCTCTGAGTCTACCACTTTAAATTTCTCTCCTGCTTGAGGAGCACCATTAAGTCCGAGCAATAATAGTGGTGTCGATGGTCCAGCTGATTTAAGTCTTTCACCACGTTCATTGAACATGGCTTTAACCTTACCTGATGCGCCACCTGCTACGACTACATCACCGATAGACATGGTGCCTGTCTGGACAAGCATCTTAGTGACATATCCACGTCCCTTATCGAGAGAGGCTTCTATCACTGTTCCTATAGAGTTACGATTTGGATTCGCTTGTAGTTCAAGCACTTCCGCCTCGAGTAATATCTTTTCTAATAAGTCATCGATACCGAGCCCTGTCTTGGCAGAGATATCTTGTGATTGGAACTGACCGCCCCACTCTTCGACGAGTAAGTTCATACCAGCAAGCTCTTGCTTGATACGATCTGGTGACGCTCCGTCTTTATCGATCTTGTTGATAGCGAATATCATCGGTACTCCCGCAGCCTGTGCGTGACTGATGGCTTCCTTAGTCTGAGGCATGATACGATCATCCGCAGCTATGATGATGATAACAACGTCTGTCACCTTAGCACCTCTCGCTCTCATCGCCGTAAATGCTTCGTGACCTGGAGTATCTAAGAAGGTTACCTTCTTACCATTAACTTTTACCTCATATGCACCGATGTGCTGAGTGATACCACCGGCCTCACCACTGGCGACATTAGCTTTTCTGATATAATCAAGTAGAGAGGTTTTACCATGATCTACGTGTCCCATTACGGTTACGATCGGAGCACGAGGCTCAAGATCTGCAGGATCATCGACTATCTCTTCTTGGTCTTCATCAATGGCTTCTGCACTGATGAATTCTATCTCTCTATTATGCTCATCGGCAATTAGCTCGATGATTTCTGCGTCTAGGCGTTGGTTGATAGATACGATCACACCCATATTCATACAAGACATGATGATATCCGTAGCTTGTATATCGAGTAGACTTGCTAACTCTGATACTGAAATAAACTCCGTTAACTGAATTGTCTCAGTTACTCCTTCATTTTCGAGTATTTCTTGTCTTTCTCTTTTGTCTACACGGCTATCACGTCTGATTTTTTGACGTTTGTTGGATTTTCCGCCCTTGATACGGGCCATTGTAGCCTTGATCTTATCTTCTATCTCTTTCTTAGAGACTTCTTTAACTTCATTTCCACGGCTGTTGCCACGATTATTACCACCTCTGCGATTTCCTCCTCTATTATCTCCGCGGTTTCCACCACCAGTGTTAGTTATGATTTTTTTACGCTTACGCTTGCGCTTTGTTTTATCGCCAGCTTCGCCAGGCTTTTCATCTTTTGCCTTCTCTGATCGCTTCGGTTTAGTCTTGAGCTTATCGGTATCGATTTTGCCCATGATCTTTAAACCCTGTAGTTGAGGAGTCTTTGCTCTTACGGTATCATCAACGGGAGCTGCAGTAGGCTTAGTTACCTCTTCTTTCTTAGGCGCTTCTTCTTTTTTAGCTTCTACTGGCTTACTTGCTTCGGGTTTAGGATCAGGTTTCTTGTCGGGTGCCTCAGCCTTAGGCGCTGGCGCCTTATTTTTATCAAGATCGATTTTGTCTACAACCTTAACGCTGAGCTTCGGAGCTTCAACTTTTACCTCTTCTGGCTTTTCAACCTTTTTAGGTTCTGGTTTTACTTCCACTTTCTTTTCGACAGGTGGTGGTGGCGGTGGTGGTGCCACTACTGGAGTCGGTTTTGGAGCTTCCTCTTCAACGGCACGATTACCTATGATCAAAGAATCTGCTTTTGATTTTTCTTCTTTAGAGTGGCTGAATTCCTGTAAGAGTTTAGCGTACATCTCATCAGACACCTTAGCAGTAGGTTTGTTATCTATCTCAAACCCATTATTAACCAAGTATTCTACTATCGTAGAAGTACCCACATTCAATTCCTTGGCAACCTTTACTAGCCTTTTCGCCATATATAACTCTAAAGTTTTTCCTGTTCTCTTCGCCCCTTTAATTAATCCTCGAACTCGTCACTCAATATCTTCATCACATCTGAAATGGTCTCTTCTTCGAGATCAGTTCTTCGGATTAGCTCCTCTTTGCTCAAATGTAATACACTCCTTGCTGTATCACAGCCTATAGACTTAAGTGAATCTATGATCCACTCTTCTATTTCATCAGTAAACTCATCTAAATCGACATCATCGATTTCTTCATCGGTGTCTCTATAGACATCAATTTCATATTCTGTGAGCTTACTTGCTAATTTTATATTACTACCTCCTCTACCTATCGCCAGGGATACCTGATCAGGCTTTAAGAATACCGCAGCAGTCTTAGACTCATCGTTTAACTTGATGCTGGTAACTTTTGCCGGCGTTAGTGACCTCTGAATGAAGAGATTGATATTGTTCGTGTAGTTAACAATATCGATATTTTCATTTTTGAGCTCACGCACGATACCGTGTATCCTGCTTCCCTTCATACCTACACATGCTCCTACTGGATCGATTCGATCATCATAGGACTCAACAGCGACTTTAGCCCTTTCGCCAGGGATACGGACGATCTTTTTGATGGTAATAAGACCGTCTTCGATTTCTGGCACCTCCTGCTCCATTAATTTAGCGAGGAAGTTATTATCAGTACGAGATACAATTACCGCTGGATTATTGTTCCTCATATCCACACGCTTGATGATGCCACGGACCATGTCTCCTTTTCTGAAGAAGTCCCCTTTAATCATTTCATTACGTGGTAATACGAGCTCATTATTAGTCGCATCATCGATGATTAACATCTCACGCTTGAGTATCTGATGAACTTCACCAACTACTATGTCACCGATACGGTCTGAATATTTTTTGAATATCTCGTCTTTTTCCAGCTCCATGATCCTTGAGATCAAGGTCTGTCTCGCTGCCATGACTGATCGACGACCAAACTCCACAAGCTCTAACTCTTGATAGCACTCCTCACCGATCTCATAATCTTCGTCAATCTCGAGAGCATCAGTGATGGAAACTTGTGCACGATCATCCGTTACCTCACCGTCTGGTACGATTTCACGTACCCGCCAGATCTCGAGGTCACCATTAGTGGTGTTCACAATGACGTCAAAATTATCGTCAGTGCCATATTTCTTCTTGATAAGGGTTCTGAATACGTCTTCCAGTACTCTTACCATCGTCGGGCGATCAATATTCTTTCCCGCTTTAAATTCTGAAAATGTCTCAATTAAGTTCATCAAGCTCTATTTAAAAC
>CAYPWL010000014.1:0-78287 GCA_964414425.1 uncultured Saprospiraceae bacterium | reverse complement strand
TTAGATCATAAGATCATTGCTCGTCAGTTCTTGTTTACGGGTATGTTTTGGGCGTTGATCGGTGCGGGCATGTCTATCATATTTCGATTACAATTAGGTTTTCCAGATGAGAGTCTCGCATGGTTAAAGCCTTTCTTAGGTAGATGGATCATGATGAATGAGGAATCAGGTGTAGGTACATTAGACCCTCAGTTTTATTATGCATTAGTAACCATGCACGGTACGATTATCGTATTCTTCGTATTGACGGCAGGGTTGAGTGGTACGTTTAGTAATCTTTTGATTCCACTTCAATTGGGAGCAAGAGATATGGCTTCGCCATTGCTTAATATGTTATCCTATTGGTTCTTCTTTATGGCTGGTGTAGTGATGTTTTTCTCACTGTTCCTATCAACAGGGCCATTTGCAGGAGGATGGGTTGCCTATCCGCCACTGAGTGCATTAGAACAAGCTTCATCAGGATCAGGTGCCGGAATGACACTTTGGTTGGTGAGTTTGACATTATTCGTCGTTTCGGTGCTTCTTGGAGGGATTAACTACATCACAACAGTACTCAACCTCAGAACAAAAGGTATGAGCCTTTGGAGAATGCCTTTAACGATATGGGCGTTTTTCGTGACAGCTATTATTGGATTATTATCATTTCCAGTATTGGTGTCTGGCTTCTTCTTATTGATGGCTGACAGATCATTAGGAACAAGTTTTTACTTAAGTGAGATATTTATCAATGGTCAAGCGTTGGATTACGTAGGTGGTAGCCCTGTACTTTATCAGCATTTATTCTGGTTCTTAGGGCACCCAGAAGTGTATATCATTATTCTTCCTGCTATGGGTATAGTATCAGAGGTGCTATCTGTTCACGCAAGAAAGCCAATCTTTGGATACAAGGCAATGGTATACTCAATCTTAGCGATTGCCTTCTTATCATTCATCGTATGGGCGCACCATATGTTTATGTCAGGGGTAAATCCATTCTTGTCTAACTTCTTCGTGATCTTCACACTGATTATTGCGGTACCGTCCGCGGTGAAGGTGTTCAACTGGATAACCACCCTGTGGGGCGGTAATATCCGCCTCAACAGTCCCATGCTTTTCGCTATAGGATTCGTGTCGATGTTTATCTCAGGAGGTCTTACAGGCATCTTCTTAGGTAACTCAGCAATTGATATACAATTACATGATACATACTTCGTAGTAGCTCATTTCCATATTGTGATGGGAGTTGCGGCATTCTTTGGGATGTTCGCAGGTGTGTATCACTGGTTCCCTCGTATGTTTGGGACATTCATGAACGAGACATTGGGACGTATCCATTTTTGGATGACTATGATAGGTGCTTATGCGATATTTTGGCCGATGCACTATCTCGGGATGGCAGGGGTGCCAAGAAGATATTACCGATTTGATAATTTCGATGCCTTTGGGCAATTCACACAGATGAACGAGTTCATCACGATAGCAGCCATAGTGACTTTCTCGGCACAAGTGTTATTTGTGATCAACTTTATCTGGTCTATCAAAAATGGTAAGAAGATGACCACTAAGAATCCATGGTTGGCGACGACCCTTGAGTGGACTACTCCAATCAAAGCCGGACACGGTAACTGGCCAGGTAAGATTCCTACAGTACACAGATGGGCATATGATTATGGTAAAGATGGAAAGGACTACATACCGCAGATCGTACCATTATCAGAAAAAGAAAAAGCAGAAGACGCTCACTAAGGGTAACACTTAGTTATACTCGTGAAGAACACACCAGAAACATATCAAGCTACTGCTTCTATGCCTACAGGCTTGGAGTCTTTTAGCCTTTGGACAGACTTTGCCCTATTGGTCAAGTTTAGGCTGTCTATGTTAGTGGTAATCACGTCTATTGGAGCATTTTATGTTTCTTCTGGACTCAAGATGAGCCTATTGCAATTGGTGACGTTGGGCTTGGGCGGTTTCTTGATAACTGCAGCGAGTAACATCATCAATCAAGTGCTTGAGAAGGACTTTGACGCATTGATGAATAGGACCCAACGACGTCCTATCGTTCAAAATAAGCTGTCCGTATCTACGGCGGTATTGATGGCTGGATTATTCTGCTTGAGTGGGATAACACTTTTGGCCATGTTTAATCCGATTACTTCATTCTTCGGGATGTTTGCTTTTGTGCTGTATGCATTTGTTTATACACCACTGAAGAGATATTCGAGGATTGCAGTATTTATCGGTGCCATAGCAGGTGCTATGCCGATGTTGATCGGGAGTGTAGCCTTTTTTGGAGGTTTGACAGAGTTAGGGATTTGCTTGTTTTTGATTCAGTTAGCGTGGCAGTTTCCACACTTCTGGGCGATAGCATTTCTTTCGTTCGAAGATTATGATAAAGCTGGTTTCAGTTTCATCCCCAAAGATGAAGATGACCAGATAGATAAAAGTGTTGCCACATCTTCCATTGCTTATGCCGCCTTACTGGTCGCATTGACAGGATACATGTATATGGTTGATGTCATTGGATTGTTTGGATTTGTGGCTTTACTACTCGTCTGTGTGAGCTATTTGATATATAGCATACAATTTTATAGACTGTATGATGAGGGATCTGCTAAGAGGCTCATGTTGAGTTCTTTTGCCTATATGCCGATGGTGTTGTTCATTTTGATAATCGATTTACTCTTTTAATGATGAATACAACTTACTACCACACAAATAATAAAATCCATCCACTGAAATTCGCCATGTGGATTGGTATGGCGAGCATTACCATGATGTTTGGTGCTTTTACAAGTGCATATGTGGTTCGTCAGGCTGCGGGCAATTGGTTAGAGTTCGGCTTACCCAATATTTTCTTTGCCAGTACGATCACACTGTTGCTATCGAGTGTATGTCTTCATGCTTCATATCGAGCATTCATCAAGGAGAAAGTAGCGCTCTATAAGCCTCTACTGATCCTGAGTGCTTTATTGGGAGTCGGATTCATTGTATTGCAATACCAAGGCTGGCTAACATTGTTTTCTATAGGTGTAGATCTCAAGGGTAATCCTGCCGGATCATTTCTATACATCATCACTGGCGTGCACATCATGCATGTTATTGGTGGGATTGTAGCTTTATTAATTGGAATCCTTAATGCGTACACCTTGAAGTTTAAGGTGACTCCTAAGCGAAAAATAAATTTTGAATTATTACTACACTATTGGCATTTCGTGGATCTGCTGTGGGTGTACTTACTCATATTCTTATACTTAAGTAGATAATTATCATGGCAGATACGCTAACTCATACTGCAGTAGATCATCATGAAGAACCAAGTTGGGATGGAGCATCTCAACCGTTCAAGGCCAGTTATGGCAAGTTGATGATGTGGTATTTCTTGCTTTCAGATGCATTCACATTCGCTGGTTTCTTGATCGCTTATGGGACATTGAGAGTGAGCAGTCCGTCTTGGCCAGTTCCAGATTTTGTGTTCAGTACGCTACCAGAGTTTCTTCCAGGAAGTGCTCATCACAAACCACTGATATTCGTTACGATTATGACCTTCGTCTTATTGGCCAGCTCGTTCACTATGGTGAGAGCGGTTCAAGAGGGACATCAAGAAAATAAAAACGGTGTCGTCTTTTGGATGATACTCACTATTCTGGGTGGGGGCGTATTTTTAGGCTGTCAAGCCTGGGAGTGGTCTACGCTGATTGGAGCAGAGCATGTATCTTATCATACGAATCCTTTTGGTTCACATGTTGAACATGGACGTTATCTCGAAGGAGATGGGCATGATATCAGTGCTGGAGATACTTTTGTGCCAGGAGACAGTTATCTCATTCATCAAGAGGATGGAGAGTGGCATAAGCTGCCTTACGAGGTGTTAGACGCCAATGGTAATCCAGTGATAGGAGATAATGGAGCACCAGTTAAGAGTGAACAGCAGTTTGGGCCCAAAGCCTTTGGTGCGCTCTTCTTCTGTATTACAGGATTTCATGGATTTCACGTATTCTCTGGTGTAGCCTTTCTATTGATCATATGTATCAATGCAGCTTCGGGCTTATATGTCAAGAGAAAGAATGGTTACGAGATGGTTGAGAAAATCGGACTTTATTGGCACTTTGTCGATCTGGTTTGGGTATTTGTATTCCTCGTATTCTACCTACTCTAATATTACTGATTAAAAGAAACTAACAATGGCTCACGATTACGAATCATCTAAGAAGACCGCCTACTATATTATTACGGTCTTAGCTATAATCACAATTGGTGAAGTATTATTTGCTCTTGCAGGTAAAGGCTATATCGTCGAAGGATGGCATGTTCCTATTGCAATTATGGGAGGTGTGATGATCATCTTAAGTTTAGTTAAAGCTTACTTGATTGTGTATGAATTCATGCATATGAAGTATGAGATATCTGGAATGGTTAAATCTGTTTTACTCCCCTTATTTTTGTTGGTGTGGGCCATCATTGCGTTCCTATATGAGGGTAATGCATGGAAAGGAAATAGAACAACTGTACAAGAGAGAAATCAGTTAGAAGTAGGTGAGTTATCTGGACAATCTGGTATGATTTACCAGATGAAAGATTCTGATCTCTCGATCTAAACTTCTACGGACTTGCGACATTATCTATATAAGATGGTATCAATGGATAAATGTCAAACAACATGATGAAATATATTGCTGGTGCAGCAGTTGTCCTAATGCTTATAGGAGCACCAATGGGTTCCTATTTTTATCTCAAGAATGGTCTGAAGTATAGACTCGAGTCACAAGAGCAGTTACAAGCTAAGCAAGTCTCTACCACGATATCGCAACATATCGAGACTGTTAGGACTCCTAAAACTGCAGCATTAATCCATACGGCTCATGACAATAGAGCTGCTGATATAGAGCTACTCAAACAAGTTGACGAACGGATAGTCGATCGTGATCACTTTGAGATCATCAGTATGTTGGCTCCTTTTTCGTCAGAGCGAAAAATGGATATAAGGTTCATCGCAGACACTGTACTTTTTGCTGGATATGATCAACGTTTTGTTTTAGTGGATTCAGCAGGCGTTGTACGTAATACCTACACCGCAGATGATGACATCTCCAAAGAGCTCATCAGGCACTTATCGGTGGTCATACCGCTGCCTAAACATAGAGACATTAGGTTACGTCGAGAACTCGAAAAATAACATTCTATGGACATCATGGAACCCAATAAGACATTAGAGAAGAAGCTCAATAGATTGAGCTGGGTAGTTTCCGTCGCAGTATTTCTCTTGGTAGTGATGATGCGTCGGATTAAGATAGATACGGATATAGATTTCACTTTTTTACCACCGCTTTACTCTGTCCTTAATGGGATTACTGCAGTACTCCTCGTCATAGCTCTCATGTTTATCAAGAAGGGTATGGCGCAGCAGCATCGTAAAGTTATGACTGCTGCTCTGGCTACATCAGTTCTATTCTTAGTATGCTATGTGGTCTATCATATTACTACGCCTGAGACTAAGTTCTGCCAGGAAGGAGCTATTAGGTATATCTATTTTGCCTTATTGATTAGTCATATCATTTTAGCTGCGGTGATATTACCATTTATTTTATTTACCTACATCAGAGCATTCACTAACCAGTTTCAACGTCATAAAGCAATGGCACGATGGGTATTCCCATTGTGGCTCTATGTCGCCGCATCTGGACCGATTATATATCTGATGTTAAGACCTTGCTATTGATTCACTTGATCATTATCTTTATAACATGAGATTAAAAATCCTATTTACAATCGCCATATTATTGTCATTGACTCTTGAGTTATATAGCCAATGTCCTATGTGTAAGATTGCTGCGGAGTCTAATCTTGAGAATGGAGGAACAGCAGGAAAGGGTCTTAATACAGGCATACTGTATATGCTGTCACTGCCGTATCTATTAATCGGTTTGATAGGGTTTATCTGGTACCGTAATCGGAGTAAAGATGAAGAAGAATTCGATTCGACAATAGCTGCTAATTATTCGCTTTCAGAATAAAAAAATGTGGCCATCCAAGTCATTACTCAGATAGCCACTTAGGTTAAAACGACATTGCATAGCCGATACCTACTGAAAAGCCTTTATTGTTAATATTACTTTCAAGTATACCGAGGGAAGTAGCATCTTCTAATGCGTGATTGTACTGCACCTCAGAGAATATTTTATTTCGTTTGTCGAGATTGTAAGCATAGCCTAAGGCAGCCGATCCATAGAATACGGTTTTATTCAATTGAGCAGCCGGTATAGCTGTCTCGGCGACGTTTAAGTTTATCAAGGAATTCACCCGTGTTGTTATATTACCGCTGCTCACTATTGATCCTATTACTCCTACGTGTGGATAAATTGTACTTCGTCCACTTGTATAATTATAGGCCACTGAGAGTGGTATGTCCACACTCTTAACGCTAATTCTATTGTTGACGCTTACAGGTAGAGATAATCCCAGTACACTGAGGTTTGTTCCTACACCCAAGTCGGTACTGCGATCAGTATAGCTGATGCCACTATGTATAGACCAAGTATCTGAGATATGATACTGTCCTACTATACCAAACTGTGCTGTTGTTACATATGAGTTGAGGTTATTGACTGCTGCTATCTCATTCAGAGTAGATGTTCTATTCGTCATCGTTCCGATCTTAAGTCCCACTGAAAACTGAGCTGACAGATGTAAAGTCATGAATACTGCCGCTATCGCCATAATGATCTTCTCGTTCATAGTATCTGTTTTTAGGTAGTTGCCTACCTGTTAGGAATAGTTCTACTGATCAGCTTTACCCTTAAGACTGTGCGAGCGTGTTAATAAAAGTTAAGGCATGATTAATGAAATGGTAAAGCATAGGGGCTTAATAATATAGGCTTGAGTAATAATCGCCAGTTTATGAGGCATGAAGGCCTACAGGAATATATTGACCCATTGTTTAGTATGACCGTTGCAATGAAGGTCTATAAGCGAGTATTCTATCTTGGAAGGAAGACTGAAGGGATATTGGTGAGCTTTAATTCCTCAAGACCAATACGCCTACATATGTCCAAGCTGCGATAAACAGTAATCCACCTATAGGAGTAATTGCCCCAAGCTTGCGGAGACCAGGAGCATCACATATCTCATGTATTGAGAGAATATACAGCGACCCGCTAAATAGGATGATACCACCCAAGAAAAGCTTAGCGATAATACCGATTTGTGCAGGAGATAGCTCTCGGATGATCAGTATAGATATAATTGCTCCAATGGCATGAGTGAAGTGGTAAAAGCTGGCAGTCTTATAGATTTCGGCGTACTTAGGTGAGATCTTATCCTCAAGTATATGTGCGCCAAATGCACCCAATATCACGGCTAATGCCAATGTAAATAGAAAGATGCCGAGATAAAATCTATCAGTTGCCATAAGAGTTCTTGTTATAAGGACCAATCAATAGGAGATTGGTTTTGTTTTAGGAGTAGCTCATTAGTTTTTGAAAAATGCTTACATCCTGAAAAAGCATTACGTGCCAATGGTGATGGATGCGCTGCTGTCAAGACATGGTGTTTAGCGCCATCAATTAAACTTGCTTTCTGTTGAGCGAATCGACCCCATAGTAAGAATATGATGCCCTCTCTTTCATTGGAGATCTTTCGTATCACGGAATTGGTAAATTGTTGCCAGCCAATTGATTTGTGTGATCCAGGATTTTTGTGTTCTACAGTCAACATAGCATTAAGGAGTAGTACACCTTGCTCCGCCCAAGAGGTAAGATCTCCATGATCTGGGATAGCTGTACCAGTATCAGCATGGAGCTCTTTGAATATATTACGCAGGGATGGCGGGATACGTACCCCTCGAGGTACAGAGAAGCTCAGGCCCATCGCCTCTCCAGGTCCATGATAGGGGTCTTGACCGATAATCACCACCTTCACTTTATTAAGTGGTGTAAGATCAAATGCATTGAAGATTAAGCTACCAGGAGGGTAGACGGTCATGCCGCTATTCTTCGCTATAAAGATCCGCTGCTTAATCTTGTCAAAATAGGGTTGCTCAAATTCTGACCATAGCGCGCGCTTCCAAGTATCTTCTATCTTAACCCGCTCTGGTTTCATCAATCTAATCTAATCATTCCTACTTATATATCCCTGTGAGTAGTATCGTGCTTATAGATCGCACGGATCACTTCATTATTGTACGTAAAACAACGACTATGATGACATACCTATTTCTAATCTTGATACTCCTCGGACTGGCTACACTATATGACCTCTTAGTAGATAAGTTTACTAAGCAACGATAAGTCTATAATTAGGGGTGCGGTATATATATCGTATACTATCCAGCCAAATCAGGACTCTCCAATAACTTGAAGAATTGATCCATCTTAGGCGTCATGATGATCTCGGTACGTCTATTCTCTGATCGACCCGAGAGGCTCTCGTTATCACTCTTAGGCAGATATGACGATCTGCCAGCTGCAGTCAGTCGTTCTGGCTCGACATAATATTTCTCTTGTAGGAGTCGCACTATTGATGTGGCTCGTAAGACACTCAGATCCCAGTTGTCATTAACCCTCGAGTTGTTAATTGGAACGTTGTCCGTATGCCCTTCGACTAATACGTTGAGTTGATCATGATCATTGATTACACTTGCGACCTTGGATAATACATCATAAGATCTCCTATTGACGGTAGTAGAGCCTGTATTAAATAGGAGTTTATCAGAGATAGAGACATAGACTGCTGAGCCCCTCACTTGTATCTCCAGATCACTATCGTCGATGTCTATCAATGAGCGCTTAAGATTAGTGACAAGGGCAAAATTTATAGAATCCTTCTCTTCTAACTTATCAGTGAGATCTTGGATGTAGGCATTTTGCCGACCGATGTTTTCTAATGAAGCTTGTATGCTCTTGGATTCGGTCTGGTTGATAACAGACATATCTGACAATCGATCGAGTAGACTTGTATTACTGCCTTGTAGGTGGTCGATCTGATCTGTGAGCTGTACGATCTGTGCATCTTTGTCGGTGACCTCCTGTTCGAGCTGTTTTAGTTTTGCATTTTGACAAGCGGGTAATGACAGGATAGCCATGATGAGGATTGCGAATATTTTGTTCATGTTTATGTTTTGAATCTAATCTTATAATGTACTGTCGATGTGTACATCATTAAAACAGAGGTTTGCCTTCATTCATTATCATGGTAAACCACTAAAATTGAGCTACCATTATGAATTTATCCCTGATCAAGTCTGAATTTCAGCACTATATACAGCGATACGATGAGCGTATCGAGATTCTAACTGAGCTATCGGAGCAGTATTATCGATTTGGTGCACATTGGGATCTTAGTGTTGCTGATATCCCAGCAATGCTTCAGGTAGCAATAGATCAGCGGCATCCCTTGTGGTCAGGAGCGGATTATCATCCTCATGAGTCCTTGCTGGCATATGCTCAGTTTGGCCCAGAAATGGTCCGCAGTGCATTTAAGGACTTATTAGATGAGAATAAAGACTTAGTGGGGCGCATAGATCGATTTCAATTTCACCTGAGCTGGTTGGAGCGCAATAGCCAGGACCCTAAACACAAGCAGCGACCACACTATCACAGCGTCTCTACAGTGATTCAGTATCTCAGTTTATCATATCCAGATCGATACCTATTGTATAAGCCTGAGGTATTCGCTTCATTCTTGGATCGAATAGGGGCTAAGAAAGATCCTAAAACCCCGCCTCTAGATCGCTTCTTTAAAGTATCCGGTATCCTGCTTAAGATTATCACCTCGCACTTAGATACTCTTACACTCGATCCGTCCCTAGCAGAAGGTTATCAGCGGTATCCAGTGATCCTGTTATCAGACTTCTTGGGTATGACGGTTGAACCTAAACGTAAATAATTGATTTGATAATCAGTTCCCTTTTGTAGAACTTACCAATCTAAACCACGCTCTTATGTATAAAACGCTACTTTTAGATGAAAGAGATCAATTCCTAATTGTTACAATCAATAGACCTAAAGCACTCAATGCGCTCAATACGCAGGTATTCACGGACCTCATTGACCTATTTACTAAGGATCTGAAGGCCTATCAGTATCGTGGCATAGTAATCACTGGAGCTGGAAAAAGAGCTTTTGTAGCAGGGGCAGACATCAAAGAGTTCTTGATATTAGATAGCACTAGCGCCATGAAGCTCTCTAAGCGAGGGCAAGATATTTTCATGGCTATTGAGCAATATCAGGTACCCGTGATCGCTGCTGTCAATGGATTTGCACTTGGTGGGGGATGTGAGTTGGCGATGGCATGCCATATGCGCATAGCTGGCGCCCATGCAAAATTTGGTCAGCCGGAAGTTAATCTGGGAATCGTGCCTGGCTATGGCGGCACACAGCGCCTAGCACAGCTCATCGGGAAAGCTAAAGCTATGGAGCTAACCCTCACTGCCGATATGATTGATGCTCAAGAGGCCTATCGATTGAACCTTGCGAATGTAACCTGTGAGGCAGGAGAAGAAGTAGAGACCGCTTTGTCTCTACTCGAGAAGATTGCTAAGAAAGCACCTCTGGCTGTTAGTGAGGCGATTACTGCGGTAAACGCTGCATTTCCTACAGATGGATATCAGGTCGAGGTAGAGGGATTTGGACGTCTTGCTGAGACCGCAGACTTCAAAGAAGGGGCTACGGCCTTCATAGAAAAGCGTAAGCCCAACTGGCTTGGAAAATAGCTGAATGATATTTGAAATTTCTTGTTTCTATATGAGATAATATACTCTATATTTGCAGCCAATTCGAGGTTCCGTAGCTCAGCTGGATAGAGCAACTGACTTCTAATCAGTAGGTCCCAGGTTCGAATCCTGGCGGAATCACCAGTAAAATAAGGGACTCCAGCGTTTCTTATATAAATCAGATAAGCCCAGCGGAACAAATAGAGCTCCGCAGGGCTTATTTCTTTTTATGGCTGTAGCGTACCAGTTCGTCATAGTAAGTAAAAAATGATACCACCCACAACCTCCTTATTTCATATTTAGCGCCTTAGATCTATTGCAATTAAGGCTCCATTTGATAGCATATGAGGAACGTGTATATGACCAAATATAGGATCAAAACCATTGTATAATAGTTTATTGATGACCCCAGAATCAAGCTTTTCGAATGAAACTATCATTCCAATACGGATATGATCACAATTTGAATTAAGATGATGACAACCGTTACATAAAATTGGATTTAAATTATTAAAACCAAGGTTTATGGACCTACTTCGAATTACATCAAGAATTTCTAATGGTCTTGATTTCCATTTTTCGATTTCGTCTATAACTCTATTAGTAACTCGTGTGATAAATGAGGGACTATAGTTGACGTCATACATCTTACGAAAGTGTTCACTGATGTCAGCATAACTGGTGCCAGTACCATAAAGTGACAACATTTACCGTTCTATATCAGGTGCTATGTGCCGATCCCATTTCTTGACTATTTGGGGCTCATAACTCCCTAATCGATCTCGAGGTGGATTTACAGCAACTTCTCTTAATCCAGTTTTTAATGTCTTCTCTAATTTGCCATTCCTCCGATTCTTGTCCTCCTTAGTCTCAGTTATATGCGCTTCCAACTCTTCATCGTAGGCGACTTGAAGTATCCTTCCTATAAGCAAGTCAAGGCTCCACCTTCTCCAGTAAAACCTTTGCCAGATCGCAATTTCTTAATAGCCTCCTTCTCAAATACCGAGTAATCAAAGGGTTCTTCTTTTTTCTTCTTTCTCATAATGTCAAATTTATTAGATATTTAAATCTGACACACTTTTCATCATAGCCTATAGAATACAGTTCTGCAATGAGCCGAAAATGGGGTTTTCTTGTCTTTGGGTTATATTATAGGAATTGTAGAACACAGTTCTACAATAACGGAAGAAAGTGTTTCCGAAGGAAACAGACTTTGACTTTGGAACACAAACAAAAAAAGACCAAGCAATTTGCTTGGCCTCTATTCTTCGACTCCCCAGTCGAAAACCTTTATAAACGAAATTTCCATCTTTAATTCTGGTTGATTAGTCTGTGATCATCACTTGCTCAGCGTGACTCTCAGTTCCTTGAGTGACAAGGAATATGTAGCTGCCGCTACTTAAACCTTCAACATTGATTGTAGTTGTTCCTTGCTCTAAAGCCTGCTCGATAACTACGCTTCCTCTCAAGTTGATTACGCTTAACATCGCACCATCTACATCTTGATAGATGTTAGCAACGCTGCTGGTAGGATTAGGTCCGATCTTCACTTCAAATGCTAATTCTGCCTCTACTGCTCTATTGATATCTTCTTCGAAGTTTACTAAGTCAAATGCTTCCTTAGCAATGATCTCATCAGCATTAACCCACTCAGCTACTTCTACGAATGCTGTTGCAAACTCTGCAGTCTTTGCTTCGTGAGCCCATACGATGTGAGCTGTTTTGCTGTCGTTGATGATTTTGAATGTTGCTGTGTGTACTGTAGTCCACTCAGTAGTTATGTCTACACCACCTTGTTGGCTATCATCAAGTTGTACACTCATGTTGATGAATCCCATGTGATCTTCAAAAGGAAGAACACCGAGTTGTACATCTTGTCCATCAGTAAACATTTGCTCGATAGCTGGGCTGCTATACTTAGCTTCTGGTAGTTGGCTTGTTACGTCTACTAACTCAAGTGCTGCGTGGTCGTAATAAGCTCTGATGCTGTGACTCGCTAAGTTAAAGTCGTAGTTAGTTGCTTTAATATCAATATCTATGAATAAGAGATCTCCTTCAATTCTATTCTCTGTGAATCTTAATTCGACATCATGACCAAATGCTACTGCAGAAACTAAGATTGCAAGGATAAGTGTGATTAAATTTTTCATTTCGTTTGCTCTTAAGGGGTGTGTCATAAGGTTACGCATCTAAGACGTAGAGCTTTTGTAGGAACCACATTTTTTATACTCAGCAATAGCCGTAATGACAAGAGCTTAGCATAAAAGCGCTAAAAAGATATGATAAATTACACTGAGTGATAAGTAGGAGACAGTATAATGTGGTGGTCCAGTTTTGCGTATCTGTCACGAGTGAAACTTTGGATGTATAAGATGTAGAAGTTTTGTAGATCTGCTCATGTGTATTAACGTAGATAACATAATCTAAGAGTAGGAACTTGTGATTCCGATTTACATTACATATTAACGTTGAATAGTGATTGTAGAGCACTGTTTTGCAATAATGGTCTAATGGAGCAGACTATCCCAATGGGTCATTACCCATTGAATCACTTTGATGGGAAAGTTTTCCGCAGCCAGAAAAGTGTCTTTGCAGGTTTGTATCACATTAGAGCGCAACGATAGGAGCAGACAGATCCAACTCACCCTGTAATAGCACACTTTTTATTCCTCCTCTTATAAAGAGAGGGCCATCAGCGATTTCCCTTACCCCAGAAACGGATATCGATAATCCTTCGGCGCCACAAAGCTCTCCTTGATTGTACGAGGAGAAACCCAACGATATAGATTTAAGATGCTGCCCGCCTTATCATTAGTTCCTGACCCTCTGGCTCCACCAAATGGCTGCTGTCCTACGACTGCCCCAGTAGGCTTGTCATTGATATAGAAGTTGCCTGCTGCGTTTCTTAGTGCCGTGCGTGCTTCTATAACTGCTGCACGATCTGATGCGAATATCGATCCTGTTAATGCGTATGGTGATGTGCTATCCACAATCTTCAGTATGTCGGAATAGTCCTCGTCGGCGTAGACATAGATGGACAGAACTGGCCCAAATATCTCTTCACACATCGTCGTATACATGGGATCGTCAACCTGTACTACTGTAGGCTCGATGAAGTATCCTTTGGACTTGTCATAGCCCCCACCTATGAGGATATCTGCACCTTTATCTTTCTTGATTTGATCGATATATGCAGCAATCTTATCAAAGGCCCGTTCGTCAATCACAGCAGAAATAAAGTTGGAAAAATCTTCTACACTACCTGTCTTAAATGATGATACCTGTTCTATGAGTTTAGTCTTTACTTTTGGCCAGAGCGACTTAGGGATATATGCCCGTGATGCAGCAGAACACTTCTGCCCTTGAAACTCAAATGCTCCTCGGGCCAGAGCTGTCGCGACTTGCTCATGGTCTGCCGACTGATGAACCATTACGAAGTCTTTGCCACCTGTCTCTCCGACGATACGCGGGTAGGATCTGTATGTCTCAATATTGTTTCCGATGGTCTTCCATAGATGCCTAAATACACCTGTGCTACCTGTAAAGTGCAGCCCTGCAAAATCTCTATGATTAAAGACTATGTCACCAGTGGTCGGTCCGTCGGTATAGATTAAGTTAATCACCCCATCTGGCAGACCAGCTTCTCTGAAGATATTCATCACTGCTATAGCAGAGTAGATCTGTGATTCCGCAGGCTTCCATACAACCGTATTACCTAACATGGCGGGACAGGCTGGTAGATTACCAGCTATCGCAGTAAAGTTGAAGGGTGTGATCGCAAATACAAAGCCCTCTAATGGACGATACTCCAGAAGATTCCAAATATTCTTGGCGCTATCTGGCTGCTGAGCATAGACCTCTTGCATATACTGCACATTGAACCTCAGGAAGTCGGCTAACTCAGCGACAGCATCGATCTCGGCTTGATAGATGGTTTTTGACTGTGCCAGCATGGTTGTCGCATTCATATAGGCTCGTCGTGGTCCCGATATGAGATCTGCTGCTTTGAGAAAAATCGCAGCACGATCTTGCCACGGCATAGCTTCCCAAGCCGGCTTAGCCTTTTGGGCTTCGTCTATAGCGAGTTTGACATGCTGTTCATCTCCGAAGTTGTAGTAGCCAAGTGTATGATTGATATCATGTGGTGCAGCAATCCTTCTCTTATCAACAGTCACCAGGTCTTGTCCGCCTATGACCATTGGTACATCGATTTCTCGTGATTTCAATTCTTTGATTGTAGCCAGAACTGCTTCTTTCTCTGCGCTGCCAGAGCGGTAGCTTAGGATGGGTTCATTCTTTGGGGTAGGGATGCGATAGACGGAGTTTGACATTCGATTTATTTTATAAGGTTAACAGCTTCAACCCTCAATGGTTTTTAAGATAGTTTTAAGTCTTTCTATAGATAAATAGCTCTACAACCTTGGAAATGTAACTGTAAAATCGTTGATTTAGGTAAAGACTATATCCCTTGCGTCCAATAATCCTTCTTGTTGTATTCTTATCGGCATCAAGTTCAGCTAAAGTTCTATCACAACAGGACTCACTTATTCTCATTGATAATCTTGTTATTTACTACGATTCTGATCAATATGAGTTGAGTTCTACCCATGATAGTTTGTTGATGAGTTTCTTTGAGTATCAGAATACCAGCGAGCTTGAATTTTATATCGACTCGTATACAGACTCGGATGGTAATAATGATTACAACATCAACCTATCAGATCGTCGAAAAAATGCAATTGTAAGTTGGTTAAAAGATCATCAAATTGATGATAGTCGGATACGCAGAAAAGGGCACGGAGAACAATTTGCTATATCCAAAGAAGAATCAACCAAAATTCAGGATAGAAGAAGTGAAATTAAAGTGTTCCAAAGGACGCCATTCAAACTTTTTCAAGGTACCATAGGTACGGATGATCCTGAAACAGTAACGGGGTTAGAAATCAATGTTTTTGACAGTGGGATCCGACGAACAATCACTATTGACAGTGGAGCGAGATTCTCAGTAGCTGTACCTCTCAAGCGGGAAGTGGAATTAATTTTTGAAGCAAAGAATCACTTTCCAGAGGTGCGGACTTTGCGACTCTCGGCACGCGCTAAGGTTGACGATGTCAAGGTGCCCATGGTAGATATGAAAGAAGGCAATAAAGTCGCATTACACGTGCAATTTGTCGGAGATAAGAGTATTGTCTTAGATCGATTCAAGTCTTCTCTCACGACCTTGGCATCAGCTTTAAGAAAGAGTGATGAAATTTGCATCGAGCTCGCCGGCCACATTCATCAGCCGGGGGCAGTAATAGACGATCCAAACATTAGATCATATGGTCTCTCCATCGCTCGCAGTATAGAAATTCATAACTATCTGGTAGATGAAGGGATTGACGCAGACCGCCTCTTAGCTCGTGGGTATAGCAATAGATTTATGATAAATCCTAACCCAAGTAATGAAGCTGGTGCGAGTGCAAATCGTAGAGTGGAGGCAATAGTAATGTCATGTGATAGTACTCGACTAATCTCAAACGATGATGTCGAGAATTTAGAGAGCTACAAATTGGTTATTACTAATCAGATAGTGAGGTAAAAGAGGCATGGCTTGATCCATAACTATACTGGGATTGCAGGACTTAAGATAACGATATTAACAATCAGTCTTTTATATTATAATAGAGGTATTAATATCCTTATGTTCATGTTGTTATAGGTCTAATACAGTCATCTATGTCTTTACGAAATAAATTAGGAACTCTTATTCTCGTTATTTTTCTTGCATCTTTTATTTCGAGTTGTGATACTAATGATGAACCCTGTCCTCGGTTCCCATCTCAATATGATTTAGAATTAACGAGTGATGTCATTCGATTAGATCTTCCCCATGAAATTCTTAATGGAGAACTCGTTCCTCTTGAAGTGAATATTGATAGCATTACTAATATATTGTTTCCAGAAGAAGAATTTGAGGATTTTGAGGATGCATTTTTTACTAGTATCACGCTTATAGAAGAGCAAACTGCTCAGTTACGATTTAGGAATGATGATCAAGATACAATTGGAACCTTTCCTTTTATACACATAGCGGATCAATTCTATGAAATTGAAGGTGCTAATGGAATGGTGCTTGTTATGGAGGTTTCCCAAGATTGCAGTTACATGGAATTGTGTACTGGAGGGTTTTTTATTTTACTAGGCGGCGATTTTTCTAATCCAATAGGCGGATTAAGTTTTGGAGATATTTTCTGTCAGGGCAGGCCTAATGACCAATTTCTGCCAACAGATGTTTCTCGATTTGAGGATGGTGTATTCATATCTGCCGCTATCATTTCTTTAAGATTTGAGCTACAAGAATAAAAATAAAGTTGCCGCTCTTATTTTATGAGTAAGATGGCAACTAGAATAAACAGATATTGATACCTATGTTTTTAATCAAAAAATTCTGGATAACCTGTTTCTTTCTATTTATAACCGCTGTCATTCATGGACAGACTCAACATACCATATCAATAGATCCCTTGGGATACTTTTCAGAATTTGGTTATATCAATGGTCAGTATGAGTTTAGTCTTGATTCCAAGCGCTCCCTTTTTGCGCGATTATTATTTAAGAATGATACCCACAGCACAGGGGAACAGATAGGAATAGATTCCACTTTCGGTGTGCCAATTGCCGTTTTTGATAGAGCAACTCATAAGGATATCAGATTTGATGTTGGATATAGACGATTCTTCGGTAAGAAGAGATCCTATGGAGGCGGCTTTTTTCTAGAAGGGTTTTTGACTTACCAGCCGGTTTTTGATATACAAGAACCATTCTTTGAGGCTGACAGACGTTATGGATTTGGATATGGATTAGGATACCGTTACGTTTTTGACTTTAATGTTTCTATAGGGATAGAGTCACACGTATCGAATACTTTCGAAACTAATGGAGACGCAACAAGCTTGTTTTCTGAACAAATAATAGGATTTCATGTCGGCTATGTTTTCAATCGACAGGAACGAGTACAACAGAAGAGTCGATCAAGAAGTAGGAGATAACAGTTACTTCCCAATCTATATTACTTATTTCCACCCAACTCATTTTCCGTAGATTTAGCGGATGGAAGGAATTGATCTGGTCAGACTCAACTTCAGCAGTGCTGGTCTCCAGGTGATGAATATCATATTGGGCCTTATTGTATTCGGTGTGGCACTCAATATGCAGTTGACGGACTTTAAAGAGGTAGCTCGTAACCCTAAGGCAGCAGCGATTGGACTGGCCTCACAATTTTTCATTTTTCCGGCACTGACATACCTCTTAGTGTTGATTCTTCAGCCGATTCCATCTATTGCTCTTGGGATGATTCTGATTGCATCTTGTCCTGGCGGCAATCTCAGTAACTTCTTGACACATTACGCCCAGGGCAATGCTGCATTATCTGTATCCATGAGTGCAATATCGACAGCGGCAGCAACGGTTATGACTCCGTTGAATATGGCACTTTGGGGAGGTCTTTACGTGAGTAATTCACAGGATCTTGATCCATTGAATCTTAGCTTTCTTAATATGTTGATCATAGTTGTAACACTGCTCATTGCGCCTACAATTGCTGGCATGTGGATGAAGTATAAGTTACCCAAAGTTGCCAACCGACTTAAAGGCCCCATGCAGAATCTCTCTGTAATCTTTTTCTTGGCATTTGTAGTATTTGCCACGATCTCCAATTGGGATTTCTTCTTACAATACTACTATATATTCTTCTCGGTAGTCATCCTGCACAATGCGATTAGTCTATCCACAGGGTTTACTATGGCATCAATATTTAAGCTTTCTAATTATGACCGACGTGCTGTGACGATCGAGGTCGGCATTCAGAATTCTGGGCTAGGGTTGATTATCATCTTTAATGAGTTTGATGGCTTAGGCGGTATGGCCATTGTTGCCGCTGCTTGGGGTATCTCGCATATCGTTTCTGGCTTGAGTTTAGCGAGATGGTGGCGAGGGAGAGCTCTTGCGTCGTAGAGGGCGCATTATATGTTCTATCCTGATTTACAATGTCTTCTGGGCTACCATCGGCATGTTCAATACTGAAATGGTGAAGATTGATCCACTATAATTTGCTGTTTCTAATTTTTTTTGTTCTAAAAATCTATTTTTGCAACATCATTGCATAAATGTAATCGCGTCTTATGGCTCAATTAAGTGAACTAAAACATATTTTGAAATCGCACAAGCTCAGCGTCACTGACAGCAGATTAGCGGTTTTAGGATATATGAGAGAGCTGAATAGAACGATTTCACTTAGTGATCTTGAGAGGGAGTTTGATAAATTCGATCGGGTTACCCTATATAGAACCATTAAGTTGTTTGCAGAGAATGGATTAATCCATAAGATTCCTAGTGATAGCGGCTACGCCACTTACGGAGTCTCACGAGCCACTTGCGCTCCGGACGAGTCCAATCACGATCATATGCATTTCAAATGTACAGCTTGCGGAAAGATGGAATGCCTCGAGCTGCATGTGCCTACAGTGGAAGTTCCTGGTTACCTTATTAATAACGCTGACGTGACCCTAAGCGGAGTGTGCAAAATCTGTTTACCCTAAATCAGACTGAGGCATGAAAGTGACATATTCAATCAACATATTTCGTTTAGGGGTGCTACTAATAGCCATAACTATTGCTTCCATATCGACGATTGGTGCTCAGTCTATTGACTGCGACCATACGATAGCCGGCAAGGTCTTAGATATGGAAACCAGTCAGCCACTTCCTTTTGCAACAATTGTTATTGAGGAGACTGGACAAAGTGAGGTAAGCGATGCCAATGGATTATTTAGCTTGAGTGGTGTTTGTGATGAAGAAATACACCTTGAGGTCAAATTCTTGGGTTACAAGACAGCCGTTCACCATCATGATTTTCATCATGAGGATCCTATAATATATCTGGCGTCCAATGATATTTTGTTAGAGAGTGTGGTAATCGAGGCTTCCAAAGCAGATGGCAATCGGACTGCAGCTATTCAAAATTTAGAATTTGATGAGATTGAGCTATTGAGCACATCTATTGGAGATCTGACCGAAAAAATATCTGGAGTAAATAGTCTCAGAACAGGCTCCAATATTTCTAAGCCTATCATACATGGCCTTCATTCTAACCGTGTACTTGTAATTAATGATGGATTAAGACATGCTTTTCAAGTGTGGGGGGAGGGACATGCGCCAGAAATAGACCCATCTCATGTTGATCAGGTCAAAGTTGTCAAAGGTGCTGCTACAGTAAAGTATGGTCCAGAAGCATTAGGAGGGGTGGTACTCTACAACAATAAAAAACCGCAGCTTGACCGCAAACTTAAAGGATCGTTCGGTTCTTCATATAAGACCAATGGAAGAGCAATCAGTAGTCAGTTGTCTTTAGGGCAAGGCTCTCATCGTTTTGCCTGGGAAGCTGGTGGCTTTGGTATCGTTCAAGCAGATCTACAGGCTCCAGATTATAATCTGTCGAATACCGGAAAGCGTGAGTATGGAGGTAGCTTCAAAACATTATATCACCTGCCAAATCTTGATATAGAACTATCGGGCAGTTTTCTCGATCAGAGTCTGGGCATATTAAGAGCTTCCATCGTTGGGAACCTTCAGGATCTACAAAATGCCATTGAGAGAGGTATCCCAAGCCCAACATTTGAGCCGACATATAACATCCAAAATCCACGTCATGAAGTGCAGCATGCATTGGCGAAATCTAAATTGACTTATTATCACGGGGATCACATATTTAAGTTGAGCTATGGAATACAGCAAAATATGAGACAAGAGTTCGATGTGAGGAGGGGAGAGCTCAATGATAGACCTGTTATCGACCTTGACTTATTATCACACAATATTGATATAGAATGGGTTCAAGCGACCCGAGGCATCTGGAGTGGTAACTCTGGAATACAGTTATTCACGCAGAATAGTAAAAATGAACCTGGATCCAATCCAGTTAATTTTGTGCCTAACTATAATGTCCTGAATGTAGGGGCGTATTCTATTCAATCCCTTGATTTAGGAAGGACAGTCTTTGAGCTGGGATTTAGATTTGACTATCAAAATTTGAGCGTTGTTGACACGATCAGAGATGTTGCTACATTCTCCAATGAGATCGATTTTCAGAATGCCACTTTTACTATAGGAGTCAGGCATCAGCTCAATGAGGCGTTGTCTATTTATTCTAACATAGGAAGTGCATGGAGACCACCTAATGTTGCTGAGTTGTATTCATTTGGTTATCATTTTTCTCGGATTCAGTTTGGTTTGTGGCGCTATGATTTCAATCCAAATATTTTTACCCCGATTAATGACGTTTTTGATCAAACAGACCGAGAGGTGCCGTCAGAAAAAAGCTTTAAATGGATCACCGGTTTAGAGTATCATAATGAGCGCATTAGCACTGAATTTGTTGTTTACGCTAATCGTATTAATGACTACATATTTTTAAGACCTTTCGGTGTATCAGTCAATATCGCAGGTACTTTTCCATTCTTCATATATAGCCAAACTGATGCGCTGTTCGTCGGAGGAGATTGGGATTTCAGGTATAGACACTCTGACAAGTTTACTTCGGAGGCTAAGGTTTCCTATGTCTATGCTACGGAATTAGAAAATGATCAGCCTTTTATTGAAATTCCTCCATTCAATGTGAATTATGAGCTAGCATATAAGAGTGGAAATTGGGGGGCTGCAGTCAATCTGGATTATATGGCTCGACAATGGAATGCTCCAAGAGCTATTAAGCCAGGATCATTTCAAAATGGAGGGGCGGAATTTGCTCAAAATGAAATCTTTGATTTTATGGATGCCCCCGAGGCATTTTTATTAGTGGGAGCCCGAGTGTCATACCAAAAGAATGCGCTTAATGTGGTGCTCAGCGGTGATAATCTGCTTAATCAAGCCTATAGGTCTAATACTGATCGACTCCGATATTTCGGTGACGCTCCAGGTAGAAACGTCTCGCTTTCAGTGGGAATTGGATTTTAACAAACATTGTTGCGTTGAATCATTAAATGCAACTATATTGCATAAAATTTCTGATTGTTATTAATTGTATTTTATGAAAAGTATAAATTCTAAATTTTATCTACTACTGTTATTCGCTTTTGCGATTATGGTAAGCTGCTCTGATGACGATGATCCCATGGAAATGGAGATGGAGGATGAAGACGAAGAGACGATTACTCAGATTGACTTGACCTTTACACCTCAAGGAGACGGAGAAACGGTAACTGCCAGATGGTTCGACGCCGACGGTGATGGTACAGGAGCCCCAGTGATTGAAGATATATCACTTGCGGAAGGAGTTACGTATGATTTATCGTTCGCTATAACGAATACACTTCCATCAACTCCAGAAGATATCGCAGCTGAGATTTTGGAAGAAGCGGATGAGCATCAATTATTCTTTGCCTTTACGGATGGCATCTTTGCAGATCCTACTGGCGATGGGAACACGGATAATCGTAATGATCCAATCAACTATAACGATATGGATTCTAATGGACTACCATTAGGATTGTCCACTACTTGGACTGCTGGCGGTCATACCGATAATCCAGGTACATTCAACGTGATATTAAAACATCAACCAGATGAAAAGACTGCTACTTCTGATGTGAATACAGGTGGAACAGATTTTGACATTTCATTCTCATTGAATATCGAAGAAGGTGATGAAGAAGAAGAGGAAGTAATCAATGAAGTGGTATTAACATTTACACCTCAAGGTGAAGGTGATGTCGTAACAGCTTCGTTTTTCGATGCGGATGGTGATGGCGTTGGTGCTCCGATGATTGATAGTATCACTTTATCAGAGGGAGTAACTTATGACTTGGCAGTAACCTTGACTAACACTCTTGGTGCTGAACCGGAGGATGTAACAGAAGAGATCATGGAAGAAGATGATGAGCATCAGTTTTTCTTCTCATTTACAGACGGTATATTCTCAGATCCATCAGGTGATGGAAATGTAGATAATGGTGCTGATCCAATCAACTATAGTGATATGGATGAGAATGGACTTCCAGTGGGTTTATCAACTGTTTGGACAGCGGGAGGTCATACAGATACACCAGGTGAATTTAATTTAGTCCTTAAGCACCAGCCAGGACAAAAGTCGGCTACATCTGATGTAAATGTTGGAGGTACAGACCTGGATATCACCTTACCATTAATTATTGCAGAAGGTAATGAAGAAGAAGAGGTGATCAATGAGATCATATTGAGCTTTGTTCCAGTAATGGGTGGAGATACTATCTCTGCGAGATTCTTTGATGCTGATGGAGAAGGGGTAGGAGCTCCTACTATAGATGATATCAATCTATCTGTTTCTACTGAGTATAACATGTCTATTACGTTGACGAATAGTTTAGGCGCAGAGCCGGAAGATGTAACAGCAGAGATCATGGAGGAAGATGATGAGCACATGTTCTTCTTTGAGTTTACCAATAATGCTTTTGGTAGCCCTGAGGGTGATGGTAATGTTGATGAGCGTGGTGACCCTATAAACTACAACGATATGGATGAGAATGGATTACCAGTTGGATTATCAACCAATTGGATGACACAAGATATGTCGATAGCGGGAGGTAGCTTTAGAATAGTGCTTAAGCATCAGCCCGATCAGAAGACAGCGACTTCAGATGTTTCGGTTGGAGGAACTGATGTTGATATCACAATTCCGCTGAATATTACGCTGTAATATCGATCGAAGAAGATAGTATTTAATTGGAGCCCATTCATCCGACACAGGTGAATGGGTTTTTTTTTCTCTTTATAAGTATAGGTGACGATGCTTATGTTATCTCACTTCAACCTCGAATGTTACTTCGATATCAGTATTGCCTACTGCATTGCTAATCTCACCTTGCGGTACGCCTGAATCCCCCTTGTTAGGTTGATTCCTTATGACGATTGTCAAAGATGACTCGCCTGGTCCACTAGTAGTAGACATGAGGGTGCCGAGAGGGTGACCATTAGCATCAAAGTCGAGATAGGCAATAGATATGTTATCTCCATTAAGAGCATAAAATCCTTGGTGATTAACATCATCTCCTGCTACTACGGCTGTAATATCGTTAGCAGGTTCTACTGACTCATCTAACAACAGGAGCATACTTGTATATGTCGTATTAGCTCGTAGGATGTTATTTCTAATTACGGGTTCTTGACCTATAGGACCGTCAAGTCCCTGAAACTAAATAGTTCATTGTTCTTAGCATCACCAGTAAGTAGTATTTCTACCGTAGTGATAGGCTTCGGCTCAAATACCTCAAGTAACTCAGTTTCTTCACTGGTACAACTCATCACCAATGCCAAACAAAATGTGAGAGGTATGCTCAATACGCGCATTCAATATTTAGTTTAGCCACCTAATTCTTAATATGACTGAGGATTAATATTGGTTGCCTACGGGATTATAGACATACTGATTGATGCGCTAATTAATTCAGGAACTGTGTGATTGGATTTCGACTATACTTGGATAATCTTACGCTTCAATAGAAATAGTAGTTATGAAACTCTCTGATCCGATTATACTTCCTTGTGGTGTTACTGTGCCTAATCGCATAGGCAAATCTGCCCTGAGTGAAGGGATGGCCCATCCCGATGGTAGGCCTTCTGACTCACTATTTAAGCTATATGAAGAATGGGGTAAGAGTAAGGCAGGAATCATTTTTACGGGTAATGTTATGGCAGATCGACGCCATCTGGTCAATGCTAATGTTATGATCGCTGAGGACGATGATTTCTTGGAGGATTATAAGACTCTTACCACTAAAGCTCAAGCCCATGGCTCACAGCTATGGATGCAGATCAACCATCCAGGCCGACAAGCGCCTAAATACTTGGACCCTGCACCTGTGAGTGCATCAGATGTTGCAATGCCGAGCAGTATCTATAACCAACCTACACCCTTGACAGAAGAGGAAATATGGGATGTTATTGATCGTTATGGTAACAGTGCACTAATTGCTAAGCAAGCCAGTATGAAAGGCGTGCAGATACACGGTGCTCATGGATACTTAGTGAGTCAATTTTTATCAGGATTAACCAATAAGAGAACCGATCAATGGGGCGGCAGCCTTGAGAATAGAGCAAGATTCGCTCTTGAGATCTATCGAAATATCAGAAAGAAGGTGGGTGATGATTTTCCTGTGGGCATCAAGATTAATTCTGCAGATTTTCAACGTGGTGCATTTACAGAAGAAGAATCTATGGAAGTCATCAAAATGCTCGATGCTGAAAAAATGGACTTGATAGAAGTTTCAGGAGGCACTTACGAGCGAGCAGCTATGGTTGGTACTATGCAAAAGGAAAGCACCAAGCAGCGTGAAGCATATTTCATAGAGTTTATTGCTAAGGTTAAAGAATTGGTGAGTACTCCATTGATGTTGACAGGAGGGTTTAGGACACGAGAGGTGATGCAAGAGGCGCTCGAGAGTAAGGCATTTGATATTGTCGGATTAGGCAGACCCTTCTGTATGTATCCATATCTCGCTAAAGAGCTCATTGATGGAACACGCGCTGATTGTACAAGTCCTGACGTGCGTACAGGAGTAGACAAGATCGACATGACCGGTATGCTGGTTACACCATGGCATATGTTTCAATTGCACCGTATTGGGCAAGGATTAGATCCAGATCCCGATATGGATCCATGGATGGTATACGAGAAAATCACAGGTAAGACTCGACCCTCTGCATAAAGCACAAGTATTAAATAATTGTGAATGCCCAACATATCGGGTATCGATCACGTCTTAATCTCGTATCATACCGATTCAACTTCATATCATACATTGAAAGACAAGCGTATTACATCTTGTGCCATAACTTTAATAGCGCTTTTCATGATTTCGGCTTGCTCTTGTGGTGCGCAAACCTCTATAGACAAAGACTGGCAGCTCATGAAAGAGAATGAGCAATATGCCATATATGCACGAAAGCTCCACAACTCCAAGTTCAAAGAGATCAAGGTCATAGGAAGAATTGAATCATCTTTATCCGCTATTGTGATGGCACTTGAAGACATCGAGTATCAGAAGAAATGGGTACTCCGGACTCTTGAGGCTTATGAAGTAGAAAAGCTCGGTGTTGGTAAATATCACTTCTACATAAGTACAGATATGCCATTTCCCGTATCCGACCGAGACTTGGTATGTTATTATGAGCGAACACAAGACCCAATCACCAAAGTCGTCACCACTAAGTCCTATGCGACACCAGATTTAATCCCTAAGAAAAAGAGCTTTGTCCGTATTCCTTCATTTCATTCATATTATACGCTGAAACCTGCCCAAGAAGGATGGTTAGATATGGAATACTTCCTAAAGATAGATCCAGGAGGAGCGCTACCGGCTTGGGTGGTCAATCTGGCTGCGACAACAGGCCCTAACAGTACAATGAAATCACTCTACGAGGTGATTGAAACAGGGAAGTATGATGACGTTGTAGTGGAAGGGGTCGTAGAGCCATAACGGCTAAGATCATTTGATGGTCTCTTTCTTGCCATCTCTGTAGTTTCATACGCTTAGTCATACTCTTCGGAATATTCCATGATTTAGAGGATTTAAAATATCATAGGATACAGAGTATTGTATTTTTGCGATCTAATCTAAAATCATGCAGATAGTTAATGGTTCTTACACGTTCAGTGGCGAAGTAGATGCGCTCGAGGTAGTGGAGCAGTATGGCTGCCCACTTTATGTATATGATTACGATATCATTGAGCGTCAGTATAAACGCTTGACGGAGGCTTTCAGTGGAGTCAAGCTCAAGATTAACTATGCTTGCAAATCATTGACTAACATCAATATCCTAAGATTAATCCGTCAGTTAGGAGCAGGCTTAGATGCTGTATCTATACAGGAGGTTAAGTTAGGATTGCATGCAGGATTCACTGCTGATGAGATATTGTATACCCCTAATTGTGTGAGCTTCGAGGAGATCGAAGAAGCGGTAGAGCTTGGCGTAAAAGTCAATATCGATAACATCAGCATATTAGAGCAATTTGGACAGAAGTATCCGTCCTATCCGATCTGTGTGAGGATCAATCCGCACATCATGGCAGGTGGTAATTCTAAGATATCTACAGGGCATATAGATTCTAAATTTGGCATATCCATGTATCAGTTGCCACTTGTGGAGCGGATCGTCAAGGCTACTGGGATGAATGTAGAGGGACTGCATATGCATACAGGATCAGAGATTCTTGATTCGCAAGTATTCTTAAATGGTGCAGAGATATTATTCAGCGCAGCCAAGTCATTTGATGAATTAACCTATATCGACTTCGGTAGTGGCTTCAAGGTATCTTACAAAGATGATGGCATAGAAACTGATATAGAAGACTTAGGTGAGAAGATCACCAAGCGCTTTAAGGAATTTTGTAAAGAGTATGGTAGAGAACTAACCTTGAAGTTTGAACCTGGAAAGTATTTGGTGAGTGAGGCGGGGTACTTCTTCGTAAAGACTAATGTGGTTAAGCAAACAACCTCGACGGTATTCGCTGGTGTAGACTCAGGGCTCAATCATCTCATAAGACCTATGTTTTATGATGCTTACCATCAGATCATCAATGTCAGTAAGCCAGAGGCAAAAAGCAGAATATATACGATAGTAGGATATATCTGCGAGACTGATACATTCGGTATAAACCGTAAGATTAATGAGATTCAAGAAGGCGATGTGCTTTGCTTCAAGAATGCAGGAGCCTATTGCTATCAGATGAGCTCTAATTATAACTCTCGCTTCAGACCAGCGGAGGTGCTTGTCTATCAAGGACAGGCTCATTTGATTAGAGAGCGAGAGACTTTTGAAGATTTATTGAAGAATCAAATAGAACTGTCGGATCTCGTTCAGGTTCCAGCAGTAGTGTCTTAGATAAGGGGCTAAGAGATATATCAGACAGCGTTAATTACAAAACAAGATTGAAAGAATAGCATATGAAGGATTTAGCATCCAGGTATGACCCGTCAAGTGTTGAGGAGAAATGGTATACGCATTGGGAAGAGAATGGATATTTCCACTCAGAGCCAGATGATCGTGAGTCTTATAGCATCGTCATACCTCCGCCCAATGTGACAGGGGTCCTCCATATGGGACATATGCTTAATAATACGGTTCAAGATATCTTGATTCGTAAGGCTAGATTGGATGGTAAGAACGCTTGTTGGGTACCAGGAACAGATCACGCTTCGATAGCGACAGAGGCCAAGGTTGTCCGTATGCTCCGAGAGCAAGGCATCAAGAAGTCCGATCTTACTCGAGAAGAATTCCTCAAGCATGCGTGGGCATGGACCGATAAGTATGGTGGAATCATACTTAAGCAATTAAGAAAGTTAGGCGCGTCATGCGATTGGGAGCGCACGGCGTTCACTATGGATGAGCCACGATCAGAAGCTGTGCTACAGGCTTTTGTAGACTTATATAATCGTGATAAACTATATCGAGATTATCGGATGGTTAACTGGGATCCTGAGGGGCAGACAGTACTGTCTAATGAAGAGGTGCTATACCGAGATGAAATGACTCGGCTATGCCATGTCAAGTACCAGGTAGAAGGATCTGATGATCATATCATCATCGCTACCACTCGACCCGAAACCATCATGGGAGATACTGCTATTGCAGTTCATCCTCAGGACGAGCGATATGCTAAGTACAAAGGAAAAAATGTCATCGTACCAATCGTTGATCGGGTAGTGCCGATCATTTTTGACGACTATGTCGATAGAGACTTTGGTACGGGGGCACTTAAGATTACACCAGCACATGATCCTAACGATTATGAGATTGGGAAGCGCCATAAATTAGAGACCATAGATGTACTCAATCCTGATGGCACCTTGAGTGAAGCGGCTCAGGTATACATCGGCGATGATCGTGTTATTGCTCGCAAGAAGGTTATTAAACAACTTGAAGCTGAAGGCTATATCGACAAGATCGATGACTATACCCATAGTGTTGGTCGATCTGAGCGTACAGATGCAGTTGTCGAGCCTCGACTGTCGTTACAGTGGTATGTTGATATGAAGTCATTAGCAGAGCCAGCACTTAAGGCGGTAATGACTGATGATATCCAGTTTCACCCAGAGCGACAGAAGAATACCTATCGCCACTGGATGGAAAACATCCGAGATTGGTGTATCAGCAGGCAGCTATGGTGGGGGCATCGTATACCTGCGTACTACGTGGGTGAAGAAGTATTTGTTGCTACCACACCTGAGGAAGCAATGCGGTTAGCGCAAGAAAAACTGGGAAGCCATATCACAAGGGACGACCTCAAACAAGACGAAGATGTGCTTGATACTTGGTTTAGTTCGTGGTTGTGGCCTATCACATGTTTTGGAGGATTTGGCTCCAAGGAACTCGACTATTATTATCCGACTTCGATCTTAGTGACAGGTTGGGATATCATATTTCTTTGGGTGGCTCGTATGATTATGTCAGGTTACGAGTGGCAGGGAGAGATGCCATACAAGGAAGTCTACTTCACCGGCATGGTTAGAGATCAGCAGCGTCGTAAGATGAGTAAGTCTCTGGGTAATAGCCCTGATGCGCTTAAGCTCATTGCCGATTTTGGTGCAGATGGGGTAAGATTTGGAGTACTGTCAAGTTCGCCAGCGGGAGGAGACTTATTATTTGATGAGAAGCTCTGTGAGCAGGGGCGTAACTTCTGTAATAAGCTATGGAATGCCTTACGACTGGTCAAAGGTTGGGAGGTAGATGACAATCTATCCATGCCCAAGGCCAATGAACTGGCGATACAGTGGATTCGTCAGAAGCTTGACGCTACCATATCCGATATCGAATCGGATTATGCGAGCTATAAGTTGTCTGATATGACTATGAAATTGTATTCCTTCATATGGAATGACTTCTGTTCATGGTTTTTGGAGATGATCAAGCCAGACTATGGCAGTCCGATTGATCTTGAGACTCTTACAGCAATCCTATCGATATACGAGCGCATATGCATTACGCTACATCCGTTGATGCCTTTCGTAACTGAGGAGATCTATCATAACTTATCAGATAGAAAGCCTGGTGATGATTGTATTATAGCAAGCTTCCCGTCTGCTGAGGTCGTTGATTCAGTTCTATTAGATGAGTTCGAAGTACTCAAGCGATTAGTAACTAAGGTTCGCGATACGAGAAATGCGAATCAGCTCAAGCCGAAAGAGCCCTTAAGTCTTTATGTAGAGCAGGCCAATACAAACTTCTTGACGAAGCCTAATATTGTAAGCCTGGTTCAAAAGATGGCTTTCGTTGATAAGTTTGAAATCTTGGATGAATTGCCATCCAATGGATCTTCGTTCATGTCTGATAATGAGAAATACTTCTTGCAGTTTGAAGTAGAAGTTAACATTGAAGAAGAGCGCAAAAGGTTACAGTCCGAGTTAGACTATGCCAAAGGGTTTGTCCTATCTGTCCAGAAGAAACTCAGCAATGAGCGTTTTGTGCAGAATGCTCCAGAGGCAGTCGTTAATAATGAGCGTAAGAAGCGTGCAGATGGAGAGGAGCGAGTTAGGATATTAGAGGAATCCTTGGCTAAGCTAGCTTAAGATCGCATTAGCGATATATACTATGTCTTGTTCAAGTTTGTCTCGATTAATCGGAGTGGAGCTATTTGTGCGTACTAACAAGTGCATATTCTTTATTGCACTCAGTAACTCATTAGAGTTTCTGATTTCATGAGCTCTGCCGTCTTTCATCAGCTGTTTAGCGTAAGCGAATTTCTTATATTTTGGTCCGAACAGGATGGGTATATTGTATGGAACTGCCTCTTGGGCACCGTGGATTCCTCGACCAAATCCCCCTCCGATATAAGCAAGGCTTGGATATCGATAGAGATACTTAAGTATTCCCATATGGTCGACAATTAGTATGGGATCGTTAGAGAGTTCTTCGGTAACTGAGTAAAGCATACTTTCCTCCAATTGACTTCGAATGGAGTCAATATTGTCAGCATCGATATGATGAGGCACAATTAATAATTGATAGCATTTTATCAACTCCTTATAAATGGGTTGGATTACTCGAATATCCTCTTCATGGATACTGGCTAATATCAGGGTAGGACGTCTTGTACAGAATTCTTCAATTAACTCATCTGACCAATTCTGCTCTGAATGCTGAAGTGTGGACAGATATCGCAAGGAGTCAGTCTTGATTACTGGTTCTACCCCTTTTTGATCAGCGAAATAGTCAAAAGTTTCTTGATCAGAACATGTAATCAAAGAGGCATGTTGATAAGCATCTGTCCAGAGTCCTGCCCAGAAGATTTTCAACGTTTTCGAGATGTCGATACTATGCTCTATGAGATATAGCTTGATGTTTCTTTCTATAATGGTTCGAAGCAGTTGCGGCCACATAAAGTTGTGTGCGATGACGATGCTATCTGGTTGTATCTCGTTCAGATATTCTTGGACTTCTGCTTGGCGATCTATCGGAGTATAACTCAGCGAAGACCATAGATGAGCTTCTTTTTTCAACATTCGATAGCCGCTATCGGAGAAGAAGCTTAGGTGTATATTACTGGATGAGCGTAACGCAGCAATGAGTGGTTCTGTACTTTCATATTCTCCTAATGATGGACAGATGAATAGGATGTTTGGTCTATCAGACTGTTCATTTGTGCGTCTTGTCAAAGCGGACCTCCTAAGATTGAGCCAATCCTTGATCGTTGATGAAGCGGGGATCATGTTGAGTATATGTAATATCCCACTAATGCCCCAACCAATAAGCTTTAAGATTAATTTCGATTTCAATATATAATTGCCTCTGCTTCCATGATATAGATTGTGAAGTTATTAACATCCCGGCGGCTTTTATCTTTTCTCAGATAAAAGTAAATAGAGTAAATTGCAGGGGAAAATCTAGCCACATGATGTATGATAAAACGATTTTAGTATCGGGAGGAGCCGGTTTTATAGGTTCGCACTGTATTAGGCTGTATGTTAACAAATATCCTAATTATAGAATCATCAATTTAGATTCACTCACCTATGCAGGTAACTTAGAAAACCTTAAAGATGTGGAGGTCGAAGAAAACTACTTGTTTCTCAATGAAGATATACTCAACGAGGAGGGTATAGAAACTGTGTTTAGAGACTATCAAGTTACTGATGTCATTCACTTGGCAGCAGAGTCTCATGTTGACAGATCAATTACGGATCCTTTGGCGTTTTTGAAGACTAATATTTTAGGTACAGCGAATTTGCTCAATGCCGCAAAGACGAACTGGAAAGATGATTATGATCAACATGTCTTCTATCATGTGTCAACTGATGAGGTCTACGGAAGCTTAGGAGCAGAAGGGTTCTTTTACGAGGATACGGCATATGATCCTCAATCTCCATACTCCGCATCTAAAGCGAGCTCAGACCACTTCGTAAGAGCTTATGCTAATACTTATGGCTTAAAGACTAAGATTTCTAATTGTTCTAATAACTATGGACCTAATCAGTTTCCAGAGAAATTGATTCCACTCATGCTTAACAATATCAGGAATGGTAAGCCTCTGCCAGTCTATGGAGATGGTACTAATATTAGAGATTGGTTGTTCGTGATAGATCATGCCACGGCTATAGATACGATATTCCATAAGGGTGCCCCCAATGAGACCTATAATATCGGGGGTAATAACGAACTACAGAATATAGAGCTTGTAAGACTACTATGCGATCTTATGGATGAAAAGATGGGACAAGCCAAGGGTAAATCTCAAGAGTTAATCACATTTGTCAAGGATAGACCTGGCCATGATCATAGGTACGCTATTGACAATACTAAGTTGACATCTAATTTAGGATGGAAGCCTTCTGTAACGGTAGAAGAGGGGATGAGGTCGACGATCGATTGGTATTGGGATAATCAAGCATGGATGACTAATGTCACAAGTGGTGCTTATAAGGATTACTATAAGGAACAGTATAGTCATTGATTAGAGTGGTTAGAATAGTCATATCAGTTTTTATTTTACTTATAGGTGCCGATCTGTTGGCTCAGGTTATCCCTTATGATATTCAGTTACAGGCTGAGTTAGATAGCAGGGGAGTATCCTATGAGGAGCTAGCAACGCTGCTTGCTGAACGAGGAATCGATATTAGCGACTTACAAACCCTATCACCATCACAATTGGGTGAACTTCAGCGAGCAATCGAACAAATCGAATACAGCAAAGAACTCAATGGAACCTTTTTCATCGACTCTTTAGATTCGTTAGATACTTTAGGTATAGAACAGATTGAAGTAGACAGCCTTGAAGAATTGGAGTTGGTGCCAGACACCACAGAATTAGAAGAATACGCTATCTATGGTCAACAGATTATAAATCGAGGTATACTGACCCAGATACCTGAGACAGGCTATAATCCACCGAGCTACTATAAGATAGGGACTGGGGATATTATCTCGGTTTCAATTTTTGGTGTTAATCAACTTGATGAATTACATGACGTCTTAAGTGATGGTAGTGTCATGATACGAGAGGGGAGAGTTAAGGTTTTAGTGCGAGGATTGACATTGGCCCAAGTCAGAGAGAAACTTAAGAAGAATTATAGGAGGCAGTACAGATTTAACGATGGAGAGTTTAGTGTTGATGTTAGTTCTGTGAGAAGTGTGACGGTACAAGTGTTTGGTGAAGTAGCACGATCAGGGAGCTACACCGTACCAGCTATTAATAGTATCATCAATATTTTGGGTGAAGCCGGAGGGCTTACAGATTTAGCATCTGTGAGGGCTATTAAATTGATAAAGAAGGACGGTTCTGAGTCATTGTTTGATTTATATGAGCTACTGGCTAATCCTGGTACGGTAGGAGATTACTTTTTAGAGGATGGTGATCTCATATTTGTTCCATCATATAACGCAGTTGTAGATATAGAAGGCGCGATCAAAAGACCTGATACCTATGAAATCCTCGATGGCGAAGGAATAGTTGATTTAATCAAGTATGGTGGCGGTCTCAATCAAGTCGCATATACCACTTCAATGCGAGTGCTAAGATATGAAGATGGTCGCAGGGTGGTTAAGAGTATTCCATATGCATCATTGATAAAGTCTAGATCAGATTATGAACTTTTTCAAGGCGATGTGATCAAGATCGATTCGATTTCTGCGGAGTTGGAAAACTTTGTGAGCGTTGTTGGAGAAGTAAGACATCCTGGAGTATATGAGCGATTGCCTAATATGAAACTTTCTGATCTACTGAATCAGGGACAGCTCAAGGTATCCTCAAAAACCGATTTTGCATTTTTGCGCAGAACTAATTCAGATGGACAGATCAGTATGATCCCCCTTAATCTTGATGATGTGTTAGCCACAACAGACCCCCTCGTCAATATAGAATTGAAGGATAAAGATGAGCTCACAATATGGCCTAAAGAACGCTTTACGGATGAACAATACATTTCTATTGCTGGAGCAGTCCGTAACGAAGAAAAGATCTCTTATGATGTTAATGGCGGGCTCAAGGCGAGTGACGTTATATTAATGGCAGGAGGACTACGACGAGACGCAAATACTTTTGCTCATTTACACAGGCTCGATCCGTTAAATCCTGGAGATTATGAAATTATCGGTCTTGATCTTGAAAACCTCATGGGTGATGATCGCAGTGCTGATAATATAGTTTTGGAGCCATTTGACTCCATTTATGTGTATTCCAAAAATAGCTTCTATGATGAGATTAATATAACCATATCGGGAGCGGTAAATAATCCTGGTGAGTTCGCCTATGGTGCAGGGATGAGCCTGAGGGATGCGATAGTCTTAGCGGGCGGATTTAGGAGATCTTCTGCCACTAATGCTATAGAAGTATCAAGAGTAATTGTAGAAGATAATCAGAAGACCCAGACCATCGTCAATACGGTTACACTTCATAGGGATGAGTTAACTGATTTTGGTAAAAGAGAAGGTCTATATGAACTGCAACCTTATGACAACATCTTTGTGCGGTTTGTACCCGAGTTTGAACTCCAACAAAATGTGACAGTCAATGGAGAAGTTACCTTGCCAGGTGAGTATAGTTTGATTTTGGAGAATGAAACCGTATATGACATCATAAAGCGGGCTGGCGGATTGACAGAAGAAGCATTTCCAGCGGGTGCTACGCTATACCGATCGGAGGATAGCCTTGGTTTTATCGTGATGCGATTAGAAGAAATATTAGTTAACAATGAATCAAGATATAACTATACACTCAAGAATGGTGATGTCATTACACTTCCTAAGCGTAGAGACTATGTGACTATTGCAGGAGCGACTAATATACAAGAAGCTCAGAATCAAGAAATCGTTGGAGAGGATAACTCCATTAGAGTTCCTTTTCATCGAGGAAAGACCGCCTTGTTTTATATTAATGAGTACGCTGGAGGTTTCGCTGATAATGCTCGTAGGGATAAGGTATGGGTAACCTATCCTAATGGCGAGGTCAAAACTACCGAGCGGAAGTTTCCATTTGGGAAGAAACATCCCGAGGTATTGCAAGGCTCCGTGATCAATGTAGGGAGGCAGCCCGTCGACCTTTATGGCAAGTCACAAGAACAAGACGTTAACTGGACCCAAGTGTTAGGAGATAGTGTGGCACAAGCCATGTCTATCTTGACATTAGTGTTGCTGATTCAAAGATTAGACTGATCTCAAGTTCAAGTTTTTTAATTTTTGATAGATATCTATAGATGTTTTATTGGATTTTGATTGGATCTTATCAGTGGATGAAGTGATTAATTCCATTCGGTAGCCAGTAGATAGGTCGATTGGCCTTAGATCAATCCTCCAGTAATTGCTAAGCTTGTTATTCAGCTCTGCCGAGCACTTTGGTTTAGAAATATCTCCTGGAGTAAAGATAAGATGTACATCATCTGGATATCGTTCGCAAGCATCGATGATCTGTTGATGGGTGATCTGCCAGAATTGATGGTATCGATACCATAGGTCAGGCCTAAAGCTTCTTCCGTTGTTTTGTCGATATCTTCTAAGTAGAGAGCTTACTACAGCTTCGGGGTCCCTGATAATAAATATCATTTTAGCCTGAGGGATGATCTCTTTCCACAAAGGAAGAAAATGACAAGTCCTCGGATCTTTCCAGCCGAATAAGTTTCGTCTGGTCCACCGGTCTTGTATAAGGCGCTCTGCTCGGGCAACATCTCTCTGCACAAGCCTTACCGTACTACACCGATTATAGTCGATTATAGACCGCCAAGACTTTAAGTTATATTTCTGAATGAGTTGTACATGAAATGAAACGAACTCTTGATCTTCGAAATGACCTTCTTGGTTGAATTGATTTGCAGGGACCAGTTGATCCCCTATATGTAAACCGGACTCTAAAAATGATTTAGCGAGGAAACTGGTATTAGATCGATGCATACCAGTAATAATCAAACAGCTGTCAGAAGGATCAGTCATATACTTGATATGATTTGGGTTCTTCTAACAGCATCGATTGATTGTTTATTCTACTGACGTATTCCTTTGATTCCGGGAAGCTCTTTTCCTTCGAGGTATTCGAGCATTGCTCCACCACCTGTCGAAACAAAACTGACTTCACTATCAAGGCCATTTTTCTTAATCGCTGCGACAGAGTCTCCGCCTCCAATTAAAGAAAAAGCTCCATTCTTGGTAGCTTTCGCTACGGCGTTTGCTATCGCATTAGTACCTGTTGCGAACTTATCAAATTCGAATACTCCCATTGGTCCATTCCAGATGATTGTTTTTGCTTCGGCAATTGCCTCACTAAACAAGTCTATAGACGTCGGTCCGATGTCGAGACCTTCCCAGTCTGATGGAATACTCATACTATCTACAATTTGACTATTAGCCGTAGGACTGAAGTCATCTGCAGCAACATTATCCACAGGGAGGAGCAGCTTAGTATTCTTCTCTCTGGCCTGTTTCATTAGTTCAAGAGCGAGATCCAGCTTATCATCTTCACAGATAGATTTGCCGATCTGACCTCCCTGAGCTTTAAAGAATGTATATGCCATTCCTCCGCCGATAATTACAGTGTCTGCAAAATCGATAAGTCTCTCGAGTAGCAATAGCTTGTCAGACACTTTAGCGCCTCCAGTAATCGCCACAAGTGGCTTTTTAGGAGCATTGAGGACCTTATTTGCATTTTCGATCTCAGACTCCATCAAGAGGCCGAAAGACTTGTCTTGGGTGGCGAAATGCTGCGCAACCACCGCCGTAGAGGCATGAGCTCGATGTGCTGTGCCAAAAGCATCATTCACATAGATATCTGCAAGCTCAGACATAGCCTTAGCCAATTCAGGATCACCCTTCGCTTCTCCCTTGTGAAATCGGGTGTTCTCAAGTAGGAGTATTTCTCCTGCTTTAAGTTCACCAACCATAGTCTTGGCATCTTCTCCGACACAGTAATCGCAGAACTTAATAGATCTGTCGAGAAGTGTCGCCAAGGTTGGTGCTATATGACGCAGAGTAAATTTCTCTACGTTGATAGAGCCATCCTCATTGAGTTTCTTCTGTGGACGCCCGAGGTGCGACATTAGGATTATGGTAGCGCCGCCATCCAACAATTGTTTAATCGTCGGAAGGGCACGCCGTATTCTGGTATCGTCAGTTATATTATTTTTTTCGTCGAGTGGTACATTGAAGTCTACTCGACATAGGACTTTTTTGCCCGCTACAGATGTTATCATATGATTATCCGTTAGCGATCAAGGTTGCTAAGTCCGCCAATCTTGCAGAGTAACCTGCCTCGTTGTCGTACCAGCTCACCACTTTAACCATATCCTCATTGATATCAGTCATTAATGAGTCAAATATGGATGAGTGCTTATTGCCTACAATGTCACTTGACACTAGTGGATCCGTAGAAAACTCAAGCACACCTTTCATTTTGCCTTCGGCATATTTCTTAAATGTAGCATTGATTTCTTCTTTTGTGACTTTCTTTGAAAGTCTCACGTTAAGCTCTACCATAGAACCTGTAATGACTGGGACTCTCACTGCGATTGCGAATAGTTTTCCATCCACAGAAGGTACAACTTTACCTACTGCCTTAGCAGCTCCTGTACTTGTCGGTACGATGTTGTAAGCTGCTGCACGTGCTCTTCTAAGATCACTATGAGGGGCATCCTGGATACGCTGATCAGAGGTGTACGCATGTGTCGTTGTCATAGCTCCGTAGATAACACCGTACTCTTCTTCTAATATTTTCATTAATGGTGCGAGGCAGTTAGTAGTACACGACGCATTAGAGAACACGTTTTTTCTTCTATCTAACTCTTCATCATTTACGCCGAGGACGATTGTTTGTACTCCATCTCCTTTAGCGGGTGCAGACATCACTACATCTTTTGCTCCAGCTTTAAGGTGCATTGCTGCTTTTTCTTTAGTTCTGAATATACCTGTACACTCCAAAACCACGTCAACTCCTAGATCGCTCCATGGCAAATTAGATGGATCTCTCTCGGCGAATGCCTTAATAGTTTTTCCATTTACGATGAGTGCCTCATCAGTCGCTTCGATTGTACCATCGAATTTTCCGTGAGCACTGTCAAACTTAAGAAGGTGAGCAAGTGTCTCATTATCGGTTAAGTCATTGATGGCAACGACTTCGATGTTATCCTTTTCAAGGAGGTTTCTAAACGTTAATCGGCCAATTCTTCCAAAGCCGTTGATAGCAATTTTATTACCCATTATTCATGATTTTGAACATGCAAAATAACGAAACTAAAAGATTTATGGGTTCAGTAAGGCACACTTTGTTAGCACTGAGATGCTATCGATATTGTAGAAGACCAAGTATAGAAATTTGATGCTGCTTGATACCGAAATATAATTTTGTATCACTGTTTGCTTCAGTCATATTTTGTAGATAAGCGCAATTGATCGAAATTTTGATAGGTTGTAATATATGCTTTAATTCTTGTTGATTTGGTCGTCTATTTTCTCAAGCGCATCGTCTAAACTTCTGATTTTAGCCCAATTGTCTTGATTTTTGAACCACGTAGTCTGCCTCTTAGCATAATTACGTGTATGCTGTTTGATTTTATCAACCGCAGTTTCAAGATCACATATCCCATCAAAATAGCTGAAGAGCTCCTTGTATCCAACCGTATTGAGACTGTTAAGTGACTTATGAGAATACACACTTTTGGCTTCTTCCAATAGTCCTTTTTTCATCATTATGTCTACTCGCTCATTGATGCGATCATACAAGTGTGCTCGATCCCTTTCAATTGCTAATTTGATCGATGCGAAGTTGCGTTCTACAGATCGATCAGCCTGATAAGAACTAAAGGGTTTATCAGCGGATGCTATAATGGATAATGCTCTAATCAAGCGGTGTCCATTATTGAGATCAACCTGAGCGGCATACTTCGGATCACGCTTGGCTAGCTCTTCTTGGAGTACTGTTATTCCCTGTTCTTGCAGTTGTTGCGTGTAGAAATCAACGGTGCTTTTATCGACATCAGGATAGTGATCAAGCCCCTCGTAGATGACTCGATGATATAGTCCTGTTCCTCCTGCGACGATAACCAGTTTGTGTGATTTATGGATCTCGTTAATGATCGGTATAGCATCTCGTTCAAAATGCCCTGCACTATACTCATCATGGATACTTAGAGAATCGATCAAGTGATGTGTTACGCCCCGTAATTCGGAGTCACTTGGCTTGGCGGTTCCTATGGATATCTCACGATAGAACTGTCGACTATCTGCAGATATGACTTCACAGCCATAATGTTTAGCAAGATTTACTGCTAGAGATGTCTTGCCGCTTGCTGTTGGACCTCCGATATGTATCACATAATTAGACAAGGAATGGTGCTTTGATTATTTTAGTCACAAATGTAAATGACATATGAATGTATCCAAGATCCTGAGCCTAATGTTGATAAGCTTGCTTTTTATTTGGTCTTGCAAGCCAGAATCATCTTCAGATACCCCAAAGCAGGGTGCTAATAACAAACAAGAACGAGCAGATTATGCCATTGCTATTCATGGTGGTGCAGGTACCATACTCAAGAAGAATATGACCCCAGAACGTGAAGGAGCGATAAGAGCTGCACTGACTGCTGCTCTTGATGTCGGAGAAGGAATCTTAAAAAATGGCGGTACTTCACTTGAGGCCGTTGAGAAAACGATACACGTTTTGGAAAATTCTCCTTACTTCAATGCTGGCAAGGGTGCTGTCTTTACACATGATGGAACCAACGAGATGGATGCCAGCATCATGCAAGGCTCTGATAAAAATGCAGGTTCAGTCGGCGGCTTGAGTACTATAAAGAATCCAATTACGGCTGCAATATCGGTTATGCAGCAATCAGAGCACGTACTTTTGACTGGTGCTGGCGCAGAGGAGTTCTGTCGGCAGCAAGGGATTGAGACTGTTGATCCCAAGTACTTTTATACAGAGTCCCGATGGAAGTCTCTGCAACGAGTCTTAGCCGAAGAGCGAGGCGCAGAACTATCAGAATCCGATATGCCTGATGATAAGAAACATGGTACGGTAGGTTGTGTAGCACTTGATCGCAATGGCGATATCGTGGCAGGAACAAGTACAGGAGGTATGACTAATAAACGATTTAATCGATTTGGAGATGTACCGATCATTGGTGCTGGTACTTACGCAGATAACCAGACAGTAGGGATTAGCTGTACGGGCCACGGAGAGTACTTCATCAGGTACGCCGTTGCTCACGATGTTCATGCACGCATGTTATATCTCCATGAGACGGTAGAGCAAGCCGGTGATCACGTTGTAAATAAAACCCTCGTAGATGCTGGAGGAAGTGGGGGATTGATCTCTGTAGACCTATATGGCAATGTTGCCTTACCGTTTAACTCAGCTGGTATGTATCGGGGATACGCCAAGCCTGGTCAACGATATATCGGTATCTACAAAGATGAATAGGCAAAAGGGGCTAGCCCTTTTGCTTAACGAATATTGCTACAATTAAGGCAATGATTAAGGCCCCAAATAGATTGCCTAATAACATAACAGGTAAGCTCGACCACTTATAGGGAAATGTTGGCTCTGGTATTTCTCCAGATTCCATTTTATCTTTCATTTTTTCTACTTCCATTTCGATTTCTGCCTCACTCGCGCCAGCGATATCCATGCCCCACTCAAGACCAGCAATTGAAGCATTTTGCGAATATTCAATAAAGTCTGTTTTGAATTGCTTATTATTCCCAAACATGGTGATTTGGAATACACTACTTATAACACCAGATATAATAAAAGCAACGAAAAGATATTTGAGGGCTTCACCATATGATAGACCTACGTAATCGGTGGGTCTAAGTAACTTTCGACCTAAGGCCACTGCAATAATTAAATTGGCGATCATCATGATGACTGAAAACTTCCAATCGAACATGACAGAATAATCAGTGAGATAGATAATTAAGGAGATGACCGTTGATATGACGGCCATGATGAGACCGAGTTTTAATGCATTCTTCATAGTGTGATTTATTATATTTTTCTAAATGGTAGCCTAATAGCTCGAGCGTCTTCTTTGCTGATTTTTAGCATATGCTTTCCACTCGACAGTGTATCGATCGGGTAGTAGCATATTAATCCTCGTTCTCTCATATTTGGATGGATGTAGTATTGGCATTCTAGCTCATCAACTATACTCGCATCGTCTAATTTAACTGAATACAAGTTCTTCAACCCATCTTTTATCTTCTTTATTCGATCTTCTTCATGAGCCCATATTTTATTTGAGTAGTCAGAACGTATTTCTTCTATTACCTGATCAAAGTCTTCCTCAGAATAACAGCTATATTTCTCTACCAGTGCCGAGTCTGCTCCTTCTGGGGCAATTCCTCTTTTTAGCATGGAGCGTGCGATTCTACTTTCTAATGCTTCAAGAGAATCGAGCTTATTATTCTTGTCTTCTTCACGATTTTTGAAAAACAGTTGGTGCCTTAGCCCTCTTTTTCTATAAGGATATAGATCAGGATATTCTTCTTTGAGTAATTCGTCGTCCTTGTTGGTGTACCTGAGAAATAGCTTTAGTTCTGACCCTTCGATTTCATAAGTGGGCAGTGATGCGTAGTTAATTATCTGCTTATCTATGCGATCGCCATCACGCCTAAAGGTGTTATAATATGCTTCACGCTCATCATCATAATAGATGTAGTGTATGGACTCTGCATGGATGCGATTAGCATATCGAGTATCGCTATCAAATGAAGGGAAGTAAGCATAGTTCTCTAAGAATAATCCACTCAGTCCGAATAATACAATCCCATAAGGTATGGCTAAGAAAAATAACTTCCTCGTGTATGAATTATCAATAAAGTTGAGCAGCAATGGCCGATAAAAAAAGGACAAGGATACAGTCGAATAGAAGCGGTAGATCCAAAAATATACAGTTGAGATGGTATTTTCTTTGATCTTTTTAAATGCGCCTAACGTGAAAAAATCAATTAAGACTATTACCCCCAACCCATAATAGAACAGACTAAACATACCGACAGCCATATCACGAGAATCTGGAGCTAATACCTTGTGAAATAAGGCAGCTACTAAAGCGAATGTGATATTGAACACTATAAATGACAGGAGCATGAAAAACAGCAGAAAAGTAAAAGAGAAGATTACACTGCTTAGCTTTTCTATTCTTTCGATGTATTCATCAAAACTTCCTATTCGGCTCTTGTAATAGTTCTTAAAGCGATCTGAATAGTTGAGTGTGTCAAAGTCTATGTCACCAGACACATATCTTAGGCCAATAGCTCCGATCCAGAAACCCCGAAGTATGATATGTATCAAAAGGTTCAGTAGGAAGATTGCCCAACTTGACCAAAGTAAATAGCGAAAAGTCCTTAGGAATGGGCGATAGTCAGAAGTAGCAAAAACATCGATATAATAGTCAAACCTGATGATTACATTCTGTGACTCCCAGATTCCAAACAAGGCTAATCCCGAAATGAGTAGCTCGAGTTGCCAACTCTCTTGTTGCAATTTCTCTAACCATTCAGAAAAGAAGTTATTTTTCTTGTTCTTGCTGTCCTCCACAGAATTGTCGGGTTTGAGACCTTAAAATAGCAAAAGAAATATCCTTAGATCAATGTCTTCTCTTAATTAAGTGTGCTTTTCGACAAGCGAACGAAAGATTCACTTTTTGACCACCGCTTGTAGAGAAAGGCGCTATACGTGGTCAACAGTATTGTGCAGATGATTGAACCTTCTAATCCAAATGGTCCTCCAGTGAGGAAATCTGGGCCAATCTCTGCGGTGTCGAGGTAGCTGTAGACTTCAAGTCCGCTTACTTCAAATCCAAAAAATGAGCCTTGAAAGAAGTTCCATGCGATATGGAAAGATATGGCAGGCCAGATACTCTCATATCTCAAATAAAGTAGGCCTAAGAGTACACCTGCTAAAAATATATTGAGAGTGCTGAGTACAGTAATATTTGCATTGAACACGTGAAGAATAGCAAAGACTAATGAACTGATGAATAGAGCGATCCACACATTAGAATACGCCGTGATACTCGGTATCATGAAGCTGCGACTGAGGATCTCCTCAAAAGAGCCCTGAATGATAAATAACAGCATAAATCCGAAGAACAACGACGGATCAAAATAGACCTGATCTATCCGCATATATCCAAGGGCATATAACATACTGAAGCAGATACCAATTAAGCAGAATGCCAGCAATCCAGCAACGATAGTTTCTCGGCTGTACCATTTCTTAGAAAAGCCAGTTGAGATCCATGAGCGCTTAAAAATCAGAACATGAGTAACATATAAACTTACTCCGGCAGAAAGAAACAATGGTAGATAGATTAATAACAAAGTAGTGATAGGATCTTCGGTAGGGCTATATGATCCTTTCCTATCCACTACCATATCCGCCAACCAAGTAAATAATCCCGTGAGCGGCATAAAGATTATAACAAAAATGGCCGACTCAAAAATGATCCAAATAATCGACCTGAGTACTGCCCAGGTTTTGTCCAGCATGGTATAATCAATTACAGAGCCTGTATAATGTCGTATTGAGTGATAATCTGGGTCTCATTATTAGCATCTACGGTTAATACCGCAGGCACTTCTCGGGTTATGTATTTGTTCAAATCCTTCAACGGAGTATCAGGTGCTATTTTAGGGAACTCCTTATCCATGATTTCTGACACTGCCCGATCTGCATGTTTCAGAGGATTCTCGAGTATATAGTTCAGAACCTTATTCTGAGTTAAGGAGCCGATAATCTCGCCATCTGACGTAATCGGCATCTGTGAGATATCCTGATCTTTCATGATGGATAGCGCTTCCTTGAGTGCCGCATCCTTATCGAGTGAGTGGAAGGTTTTATCTTTCTTCTTGGCTAGTAGATCACGAACTCGAAGTTCCTTATCCATAAAGCCTCTCTGAATCATCCAGTCGTCATTATAGACTTTGCCTACATATCTGCTACCGTGATCATGAAAGATCAAGACGACTACATCATCTTTTGTAAGTTGATCAGCCATCTGTAACAATCCTGTTAATGCCGCTCCACATGAGTAACCTATGAATATGCCTTCTTCTTTAGCTAATTTCCTGGCATCAACTGCAGCATCTTTGTCAGTAACCTTTTCAAAATGATCGATGAGGTCAAAATCTACATTTTTTGGAAGGATATCTTCACCCACACCTTCTAAGGCGTAAGGGTAAATCTCTTTTTCATCGAATATTCCAGTCTCGTGATACTTTTTGAAGACTGAGCCGTAAGAGTCCACTCCCCAAATCTTGATGTTAGGATTCTGTTCTTTAAGATATTTGGCCGTACCCGATATCGTTCCGCCCGTTCCGACTCCCACACAGAGGTGTGTTATAGTCCCATCTGTTTGTTTCCATATTTCTGGTCCAGTAGACTCGTAATGCGCTTGACGATTGGCGAGATTGTCGTATTGATTCATCCAAACGCTGTTAGGAATCTCATTGCTTAAGCGCTCTGCCACAGAATAATATGACTTGGGATCCTCTGGTCTCACATCAGTGGGGCAGACAATAACTTCTGCACCTATCGCTTTAAGCATATCAATCTTTTCTTTTGATTGCTTATCACTGGTGGTAAATATGCATTTGTAACCTTTGACCGCAGCAGCAAGAGCTATACCCATCCCAGTATTACCTGAGGTACACTCTATGATGGTGCCACCTGGCTTGAGACGGCCAGCTTTTTCTTCTACCTCTACCATCTTCAATGCCATCCTATCTTTGATAGAGTGGCCAGGATTGAAGTATTCTACTTTAGCCAGAACTGTTGCTTCGATATGTGAGGTAACCTTGTTCAGTCTTACTAAAGGCGTATTACCGATAGTTTCAAGGATGTTGTTTTTTATATCCATAAAGTCAGTAAGTCATTTCGACGATAAATCTTTTGTCGAGAGCTCCTAAAGCTTCTGCGACCGCCGGCGAAATTACAATACTTATGTTATCTGGATAAGATTTTTCCGGTATTGGAGCTACTACTGTTGCTTTAACCTCTCTACCCATCATCGGATTAAACAATGTAATAGACTCATTTACAGGAGCATTCTTATGCAATACAATTAAATCTTTACTATTAGAATTGATTGTCTGCCAATACGCCAATCCTTTCTCATGAGTGAATTGATGTGGTTCAGTTGTGGCTATTGAGGCCGTATCTAACTCGACTCCAATTAATCTGTTGTCGGAATCAACATAGTCAGTTCGGACAAGGTGACTCATATCTTGGTGATGAGTTTGAATCAGTAAAGGATCAATCTCTTTTATTTGCGAAATAACGGCAAGCTCTTGTCGCTTTTTAGTTGTAGGTATCAGTGGTTGCTGAGTCGATTGAGGGTTTTCTTCTACAGTCACTGTAGGAAAGTAAGTCGATGTATATGGCTGTGAGATATATCCCAATAGTAACTTTTGTCCTGGTTTGAGATTAGAATTAGATAATTGATTGATTGACATGAGTGTCTGGACATCTTGCCGAGCATATATTTTGGCGATAGAGTAGAGCGTTTTTCCTTTCTGTACAACGTTGTAAACGGGAGTGCCATACTCCTCGGACCATTGCGGCTCTATCAGCTGTGTGTGTAAAACAAATCGCAATTGATCTCCGATACTAACTTCTGTAAAATCCAGAGCATCATTCAACGCAATAGTATGATCAACATCGCCGCCGAAATGTTTGGTTAAGCCATAGATAGTTTGACCAGCACTTATTTCATGAGTAATGATAAGACCGAAGTCTTTATGATATTCCGCAGTATATTGATCATCTTGAGCGATAATCGATGTGGATAACATCAAGAGGAGTATAGTTCTAAACATATCTTAGGTTCATCAGATTATGCAAATATATTATTATAAATTGTAATATGTATTTCATTAACAGTGTTCATTTTAAATTCTAAAAGCTCGTGGCGTTAATAGTTGTACCTGCTCGACTTAGATCGAGCCGCCTGCCGCAGAAGTTGATTCAAAAAATCTCTGGTAAGGAAATCATTTTATATCTACTCTATCAGCTACAGTCTCTGCAGCAAGATCATGAGGTAGTCGTCACAACTGATACTCCGTTTATACAGCAGTTGATCGAAGGATATGGCAATTTCCATGTGAAGTATAGCAATAGGCATTACAACAATGGTACTGAGCGAATTGCTGATGTCGCAAGTGACTATCCTCATCAAGATATTGTGGTGAATGTTCAAGCTGATGAATATGATATTTCCGCTGCTGATGTTGAATCTCTGCTTCGCTCATTTGAGCAGTTTAAGGATATGAAGATCGGCACTTTGGTTGGACCTCTTGAAGAACATCAGATCACTGATCATTCTGTCGTTAAGGCATTATTGGATGAAAAGCAGGTGGCGATAGATTTTATACGAGATATCCTCAGTAATAATGTGATGTACTATGGTCATCATGGAGTTTACGCATATAAAAATGCGATACTCCAAGAGATAGCTCGGCTGCCGGAGACGAACTTAGAGAAGGCACGATCTCTTGAACAAATGCGATGGTTAGAGTCTGGATATCAAGTACATTGTGTACATACGAATCGAACAGTAAGTAGCCTTAATACGATTGCTGATTTACGTCTCATAAGGAAAAGTTTCGAATCGGAATGAAACTAATCATAGGTGGATCAAGTAGTACGGGAAGTTCCCTGTTAAATCAATGCCTGGGCAGGCATCATGATGTTCTTATTAGCACCGAGACATCACTCTTTGCAAGACCTCAGCTTATAAGAGCTTGGGATCATTATAAGCATCGGATATTAAACTGGGGTAAGCTCAAACCGCTGCGTTCTTGCGGATGGCATAGAGAGAATGGTGTCGCTATACCTTACCGTGAGTGGGGAATTACAGAAGACGATATAGGGAACTTAATTAAGTATAGGGAAGACTTTAGTGGTTTTATTCAAGGATTAGAAAATGTGCTAAAAAATCGCAACCAAAAGTCAATATGGGTGGAGAAAACTCCAGCTAATGCGCTAAACATGGCTTCATTAAGCAATGTGCTGAGCAACACTCTATATATGGTGATGGTCAGGCATCCATTAGAGGCCATAGCTTCGATGATACATAGGGGTTATGATCCACTTTATGCATGCGGTATATTTTTGTTGAACTCTTCGTACGCATTGTCAATCGATAACACTAAATGTAGAGTGATTCATTATGAGGACTTTCTACAGGACTATCAATCTATTACTGAGAAGATCATAGCAGAAGCAGGATTAGATCCTGCTTGCATGGATTGGGCATCTTCTGAGGACAATATTAAGATTGATAGTTGGCGATATGCAGAAGATGAACTTCCAAAGGCGGCGACTCATGATCGATTTCAAACATTACCGCTCACTCTACAACAGCAAGTTTTATGTCTGATCAATTGTCTTAGGATTAAAGATGATTTCCAGATAGCGGGATCGACTGCTAAATTTCTAAATATAAAAGCCCTGGCCGATGCAACTGGATACGAGTTTCCTTTGATCAATGATACATCTATGATGGATTATTTCAAAAGACAACTAAGAAGGGACCTGATTAAACGAACTGCTCTGATGGATCCCATTAATATGTTCAATGCTCCATTCGAAATCATTCGCCCATGAATTATCGTGAGTTAAAGTCATATATAATAGATCAAATCCACTCGATTTATGGTGAGCGAGAGTCACAGAATATCGCAGAAATAATCCTCTCTGATCTGTATGGGGTGTTTGCCTTGAGTACGGATGGAAGTCAAGTTGATATCAAGGAATTAGACCTTGTCATAGATAGACTCAGAAATCTGGAACCAGTACAATACATTACTGGTAAGAGCAACTTTTACGGTTACGATTTTGCTATCAATCCTGCAGTCCTGATACCACGGCCTGAGACCGAAGAACTGGTCTACTGGGTGCTGTCTGACTATAAGCAAGATCATAAATTATTGGATGTACTCGATATCGGCACAGGATCTGGTTGCATACCCATCACGTTGAAAAAAAATCGTCCCAGTTGGCGTTTAACTGCGATTGATAAAAGTATTGATGCACTTAATACCGCTCAGATCAATGCCAAGGATTTAGACTGTGACATTATTTTTCACGAACTGGATTTTTTGAATGAGACTTCACTTAGCACATTGGGTATTTACGATCTGATCATCAGTAATCCCCCATATATAGCCAAAACAGAACTGGATCAGATGTCAACAAATGTAAAAGACTATGAACCCATGATGGCATTAGTACCTGAAGAAGGTGATGATCCACTCATTTTCTACAGTAGGATAGCAATATTTTGCAGAAATCGTCTCAAGCCCAATGGTTCGGTATATGTAGAATTAAACGAATATTTAGCAACTGAGATTGAGCATATATTTTCTGTCGAGACAGTATTTAGCCAAGTAGAAATAAAGCAAGATCTTCAAGGAAAGAATCGAATGCTCAAAGCGACTAAATGAGCATAATTCTCTTCTTAATCGACATTGATCATTTCTGCGAGAGTCGCTTCTAACTCGATATGATCGGTGCCACGCTTTATAATGACCGTCGATTGATCTATGTCTACCATCTGTATCGAACTTTTTGCTGTCAGCCCGAGCTCCCACAGTTTACTCTCTATCTCCGAGTTGATCTGATTTTCAGAGATTCGAGCTTTAGACTTTGGTTTTAATTTGAGCAGAGGATTTGATGCTGTAATTCGCTTCGTAGGGATCGGAGAGCCATGTGGATCTGTTGTTGGATATCCCAGCTTTAGATCCAGCTGATCCAGCAGTTCCGCAGTTAATAGATGTTCGTACTTCTCTGCATCTTCATGTATTTCTTGGTTGTCCAAGCCAACTTGATCAACCAGATACGTTTCCCATAGACGATGGGCTCTAACCAGTTTTTCTCCATTTGACTTGCCCTTAGCGGTCAATTGAATTTGATCGGATAAAAGGATTAAACCGTCTTTTTTCAAAGCCTGAAAATGTCTCTTAATATTGCTTATACCTATACCGAGTTTGCCTGCCATTTCTGCAATTGAGTCGGCGGAGATGCTTTTTTGCTTGTAGAGATACTTTATGATGTCTTCCTTTTCTATGGTGCGATCTTGTTTCCTATTTCTGACATATTTGAATATCAATCCTTTTGATGGTGATAAGAATACTGCCATAAAGTAAAATAGGGTGGCCACCACACACATAGCTGGGCCAGGTGTGGTGTTCAATGCGATCGCAGCTATCAGACCAACAATCGCTGAAACTAAGCCTAATAGTCCAGAAAGTACCACCACATACTTAAGCTTGTTACTGAGTAGTAGGGCAGTGGCGCTCGGAGTAATCAGCATCGCTACGACTAATATGATGCCTACAGTCCTCAATGCTGCTACTACGGCAAATGATAATAGAAGCATCAAGAAATAGTGGATGAGCTTAGTGGAGATGCCCATAGTCTGAGCTATCGTTGGCTGGAATGTAGTGATAAATAAGTATCTAAATAGGATCACCACACTACCAATGACATAGATGGTAACTATGGTTGTAATCATGATATCCTCGTCAGATACGCCCAGTATAGTCCCGAATAAGAAATCCTTTAAGTCAAGATGTACACCTTGCTGATTGTTGAGATAGGATATGCCTATGACACCTATAGAAAACATAAAGGTGAAGATGATACCGATTGCCGCATCATTCTTGGTCTTGACATTGCTCTGGATCCAAGTGATTCCTACAGCGCTGATCAAGGCAGCCATGAGAGTCCCAATGAAGAATCCTACAGAACTGTAACCGACCAATACAAACGCTACGAATATACCAGGCAGTATGGCATGGGATAGTGCATCTCCTATTAAGGACATGTTCCGAAGGACCATAAAGCTCCCAATTACTCCACACATTAAGCCTACAAGCGACGAGGCTATTAAGGCTCTGAATGCCCATTCTTCTTGGAGTAATGCCAAAACTTCCATTGCTTAATTTAGATCAACAAAGGTAAAATATTTAGACTAATCTAAAAATCAACAATTAAACCTTCTTTAAGTGCATATCGACTCACGAGTATCTCGTTACATTCTGTCGAGTCAAAAAGATACTTGACCAGTATTAGAGCAGTCACAATATATCGAGCCCTTTCAGGTGGCAACTGATCTGTATTCTGACGAGTCTCAAGATCCATAGCGATAATCTGATTATGCACTTGTAAGAATTGCTGTCTGCTGATTGTTCCCATTTTAGCAGGCGATTCAACTTTGGATAGAACTTCAAAAGTACCAGCAGAGCCTATCACAGTGGCATCATCAGGGAGGTTATTGATTAAGGCTCCACACGTCTTATTTAGGTGTGTATGAATACGATTGACTTCATCATGAGATATGGGCTCAGACAGATGAAACTGCTCATATAGCCTTGCAATGCCAACTGGGATGCTATCTAACTGGACAACTTTACCAGAGACAACTTGGATGAACTCAACGCTACCACCACCGATATCTATGATTACTGAGCTTTTATCAGTTAGATCGGTAATCTGTGACACGCCTTGATAGATCAATTGAGCTTCCCGCTCGCCACTTATAATCTCGATGTCTATTTCATATTGAGTTGAGATATGTTCGAGGATCTCTTGTCCATTACCAGCTGAGCGTAAAGCTTCTGTACCTACAGCACGCACAGATTCGACATCATGATCGCTAATCATATTACTGAAGTGACTCATCGCGTCATACAATCTTGCCTTGGCAGCCTCACTGATGTGCTCTATGCCGTCCATAGCAATGTAGGTATAGAATCGTTTACGATACAGGATCTTGTCTATGCGCTCGTAATCTACGGAGGCTATAATAATATGAGAGGTATTAGTGCCTATGTCAATTGCTGCTCTAATCGTCATAATCGGTAATCTAATCTTAGTGTAAACAGAAAACTTTGTAGCCCTCTAATGTTGAGTAGCGGATCACTATAAATGTTGCTGATCGATCTTTCATAGCGAATAGTGGTGCTTAACCTTTGGCCTAAGTTAATATGTATGCCTCCAAGGAGCCCCCAGTCGAAGTCGTTGAAGTCGTCAGTAAACGTATCGAAGAAGGTGTTTTCAGAACTCACTCCTATGATAGAGTTGACGACTGCGCCTACTTCAACATAAAAGTTATGTCTATCAGACTGATCATTATACCACTCTCCCCATCTATATACGAGAGGTAGGGACAGACTATTAATGCCGATGAACTGACGTAACCCATTAAGATCAGAGCCACTGCTGCCTTTCTGTTGATAGAGCAATTCTATTGCAATCTGTTTTTGTTGATTTGCCCAAGGGTAGCTGATACTTCCTCCAACATGTAAGCCAGCTTTGCTAAAACCATTCAGATCATCACCAGAAAGTTGACTGAGATTTATCCCTCCATGGATTCTTCCAATAAATGTTTGTGCAGTGGTTGTTTCACTGAGGAGGAATGCGAATAAGACTACAGTTATAGTAGGTAAGCTATGCCACCAAAATATTTCAACACATTTAGGTAATTTATATATATTCACACTTTAATATGTAAGCAATGGCTAAAGCCTCAAGATATAGATTACAGAAATTAATCGATCGTTTTAAGGAGTTTGAATACACCGTGCGCTTTGAGAAAGGCAACTTTAAATCAGGCTACTGTGTCCTTGAGACCAGAAAAGTCGTTGTAGTCAACAAATTTTTAGACTTAGAATCCCGCATAGACAATCTTAGAACTATTTTGGCTGATATTATTGAAAAATAATTTTCACAGCTATAATCTTAGTTCTTGCTCATAACCATTCTCGGTACCGCAACCTCTCAGGGTATTCCAGTTATAGGATGCAAGTGTGCTGCGTGCACCTCTGCTGATCCCTATGATCGCCGACTGCGGTGTAGTGCCTTAATATCTCATGGAGATACCAATGTTGTGATAGACGTTGGCCCGGACTTTAGAGAGCAGATGCTTAGGGCTGAGGTTGCGCATCTTGATGCGGTTGTGATTACTCATGAGCATAATGACCATATCATAGGCTTAGATGATCTGAGACCGTTTATCTTCATGAAGCGTGCACCCATGCCGATATATGCCGAGCAGAGGGTCATAGATTCGATCCGAGCTAAATTTGATTATGCCTTTGGTGAGTTGCCATATCCTGGCGCCCCCAGCTTTCAATTGATTCCAATAATACCTAATGAAAAGATTATCATCAACGATCTTAGCTTACTACCATTACGGGTTATGCACGGCAGATTGCCAATTCTTGGGTTTAGAGTCGGGCGGATGGGATATTTTACGGATGCCAATCAGTTTCCCGATGAGACTATTTCTGCTCTCGCAGGCATCGATTACTTACTCATAGATGCCCTTAGGAAACAGCCTCACCACTCACATAATACCATTGAGCAAGCTCTCGCATATATAGAGAGGATTTCGCCCAGTAAGAGAGCCTACCTCATACATATGAGTCATCTCCTCGGACCCGTATCTCAATGGTCCAAAGAGCTGCCAGCTGACGTATATGCAGCATATGATGGACTTCAATTTGAACTATAAGGGATAAATATTACTTTACACTTTATGCGGAGCCACATACTATATAGTAGTCTCGTTCTAATCTTTTCATCAGTGATGATTACGACGCTATCGTCTCAGCAAGCTCCCCAGTATACACAGTTCATGCTAAATCGCTATCAGTTTAATCCAGCTTATGGAGGATTAGATAGATCTCTCAGCATTACCGCTGGCTTGCGGACGCAGTGGACACAATTTGAAGGTGCGCCTTCTACGCAATTTATCAATGTGCATCTACCGCTGTATGCACTTGACGGCAGTGTGGGGTTAGCGCTTGAAAATGATCGATTAGGTCCACTCAATAGAGTCAACATATCTGGCTCGTACAATTATGTTTTTGAGTCAATTGTAGGTTTATTATCATTTGGTGGCAGGATAGGGGTGAATCAAGTTGAGATAGATGGTTCAGTCCTTCGCACTCCTATGGGATCTGTAATAGATAATGTGGTTGACCTCAATGACCCTATACTCTTGACTAATAATTTGAGGGGTGTTAGCCCCTGGTGGGGGATAGGGCTCTACTTGGTTAATGACTATGGAGAGTTTGGCTTGAGCCTCGATAATCCGCCTTCAAATGGTTTTGAGGCTGGTTCGTCTCAATTCAATGCTTCAGAACTGCTGACGATTTATGCTAAAACAGACATCCCTGTCGGTGACTTGTTCACTGTTGCTCCCAATATCTTGATACGGTCTGACTTTACTCAAACTCAAGTAGATGTCGGAGCTCTGGTTTATTACGAAAGTGTTTTTGGCGGATTAACGGTCCGAGGATTCACAGCTAACTCCCGAGATGCGATTAATTTCATCGGCGGAGCACAGCTCAATGACAACATCAGGCTCTCTTATTCTTTTGATTTCAACATTTCTGGCTTGAGCACATTTCACGACGGCACACATGAGTTTATCGTCAACTACAACTTGAATAAAAAGATTAAAACAGGGGAGTATCCGTCTATTATCTACAACCCGAGATATAATTAATCCGTTTCATATATAGGGACGATAATCTATTTCGTGTCTCTACAAATAGACGATTTTAAAATAATATCAATATTAGCACGTTTTTTGAGAGGGTAAGTATGTCAGTTTATTGTCAATTTATTAGAACATAACATACTATCCGTTATTAGTTTATAGTTTCTATAAAGTTCTAAAGGAATTAGTTTCAAATAGTAATTTAAAAATGACACTTAAAAGCTTCAACATCAGCCTTTGTTGTTTCGTCGCTCTTATCATTTTCACTGGATGCGGAAGAGATAATGGTGGTCAATTAGTAGGATCACAAGAAAGACCTAAATGGAAGGGTATCCCCAATCCATATGGTATGGTATATGTGCCTTCTGGAAATCTAACCGTTGGTCAAAGTGACCAGGATATTTTTAGTTCTTACATGACACGTCCGAAAGCAATCTCTGTTACTGGGTTCTACATGGATGAGACAGAAATATCTAATAACGAGTATCGTCAGTTTGTCGAGTGGGTACGTGACTACAAAGGTCATGAGATCATGGGAGACTATATTGAGGATGACTACGGTAATGAAGAGATCGATTGGGAGTTAGACTTAGATTATGAGTCTGAAGACCTCGAAGAAATGTTCTACACTAAAGACAATTCATTTAGTGGAAAAAGAGAACTCAATACGTCTCTCTTGGATTACACGTACGATTGGATCAATTGGAAGAAGGCCGCAAGCGGTAACTATGCAGGTCGTAGATCCGAAGTAATAGAACAAAAAACTGTCAATATAGCACCTGATCCATTCGTATGGATTAGAGACTTCAGTTATAGTTATAATGAGCCAATGACGAGACACTACTTCGATCATGTAGCATTTGATGATTATCCAGTAGTTGGGGTCACATGGCCTCAAGCTCAAGCATTCTGTCACTGGAGAACTAAGATCTGGAACGATGGAGTGGCGGAAACTAATGCTTTAGTAGAAAACTTTAGACTCCCTACAGAATTTGAGTGGGAGTACGCTGCACGTGGTGGCAGGGATCAAGCGCCATTCCCTTGGGGTGGATATTATGTACGTAATAGCAAGGGATGCCTCCTTGCAAACTTCAAACCAGGCAGAGGTAACTATAGAGAGGATGGTGGAGAATATACCGTTCCTATCGATTCTTACTTCCCTAATGACTTTGGATTATACAACATGGCGGGTAACGTGTCAGAATGGACTGAGACAACATACACCGCTAATGCATATCAGCATATACATGACTTAAACCCAGACCTTAAGTATAACGCTAAGGATGATGATCCAGCAGCTTACAAGCTTAAGGTAGTTAGAGGTGGATCATGGAAAGATGTACACTACTTTTTAAGAACTGATGCTCGTGATTATGAGTATCAAGATTCTGCCAAATCATTTATAGGATTCAGATGTGCTATGACATATTTGGGTCGATCGATTGACGATTTCTAATAGTATAGACTATTAGTGAAATATATAAACTCCCCATTCTTTTAAAATTTATTCAACAATAAACCTTTTTTTTTAAATCAATTTCCTATGAGTTTTTTACATTCTTCTGGCTTCAAATACTTGAAAAATTTAGTGATTGGTGTTGGAGCGGCACTCGTGATGTTAGGGGCACTTTACAAAATCCAGTCTTGGGAGCAACCGGTTGTAGCTGGAATAAAAATTGACCTTCTTACAGTAGGTCTTGTAGTAGAGGCTGTTTTATTCTTCTTCTTAGGTCTTATCGGACCAGAGAAAGATTACTACTGGGAAAAATTATATCCAGGTCTTGATAAGCATAATGCGGCTTTAGCGCCACTTTCAGGTGGAGCAGTTAATATGATCGGAGCAGCAGATGATTCAAGATCTCTCAATGCTGAGGTTGTAGAAAATCAGTTAGGCGGCATGCTTGACGAACTTCAATCTATGTCCAAGAGCTTAGGCTCATTGAAGGCACTTCAAGAAATTGATTTTAGTGAAACATCTCAACAATTACAAGCGACTCATAACTTTTATGGTAAGTTAAATGAGGCAATGTCTGCATTATCAGAAACAGTAGAAGATACTAAGATGTACAAAGATCAGATGTCTTCTCTAAACAGAAACTTGTCTTCTTTGAACTCTGTATACGGCAACGTACTCGGTGCGTTCAACTCAGCGAAGTAATAATTATTAGCTAACGATTAATATCTAAGAAATGTCAATTCCTAAGGAACCCCGTCAGCTAATGATCAATATCATGTATTTGGTATTGACAGCGATGCTGGCACTTAACGTCTCTGCGGAGATCTTTAACGCCTTCAAGATTGTAGATAAAGGACTGATTAAGTCGAATAAAGCGATCGAAGAATCTAATAAAGCACTTCCGGAGTTGATTCGTGATGGTGCTAAGAAGAAGAAGGCGCTTGAGCAATATGCGGAGCGTATCGATCCTGCACATGAGCTTACAGTTAATATGAAGCAGGAGCTCGAAGATATCATTGAATTCCTCATAGATGCCTCTGGTAATCAAGATGGAGAATATAATGATGAGGATTATGTCTTCAAAGATGGTAAGAAAACTACCACGCTTAGAGGAAAGAAAAATAAGGATGTTACGACTCGATTACTTGTAAAAGATGGCAAAGGAGAGGAGTTGAAAGCAAATCTATTAAAATATAGAGCCGATATCATGGCCCTTGTAGATGAGGAGGATCGTGAGAGTTTCTCTAAAGAGATTCCATCGATAATCGATGATGCCACATGGAAGGAGAAAGCTGCAACGAAGTCCAAAAATACTCAGTTCGACTGGGCTACATTTAACTTTAAGCAGATGCCAGTCCAAGCGGTACTACCGATCTTTAGAAAGTTTCAAAACGACGTTATTAGCACAGAATCTACATACTTGAACTATCTCGCTAACAAAGTGGGGACAAGTACAGATGTAGTATTAGATAAGTTCACTGTGGTTTCTTCACCAGAGAAGACATATGTCATCAATGGTGAAACATTCAAGACTGAGGTATTCATGAGTGCTTCTGCTTCAGCAGAGTCAAACACTGGTGTATCTATCAAGGTTAATGGTAGACCTTTAACTCTTAATGCTGATGGTGTAGCCGAGTTTACGGCTAAAGCCAACGGTGTGGGTAAGAAAAACTATAATGTAGAAGCTTCAATCTTGAATCCTGTAACAGGAGAGACACAGTCTTTCAAGCGTACATATGAGTATGAAGTAGGAGAGCGATCAGCAGCGATATCCGCTTCTAAAATGAACGTGTTTTATATCGGTGTAGATAACCCAGTTGAAGTATCAGTTGCAGGTGTGCCAAGTAGCCAAGTTAAGGTGTCTATGGCAGGTTCAGGAGGTGGTAACATCTCTAAGAATTCTGATGGAACATTCAACGTAAAAGTGAGTAAGCCAACTAAAAATGGCGAATACGCTAAAATAAAATTGAATGCTCCTGGCTTTGAGGCGTCTAAAGACTTCAGAGTAAAAAGAATTCCTGATCCAATCCCTATGCTATCTAATAAGAGAAGCGGAAAGATGGGCTCAGGTACATTTAAAGCTCAAAAGGGCGTGATCCCAGTGTTACAAGGTTTTGACTTTGATGCAAAATGTAATATTGCTGGATTCCAGCTTGTGAGAGTACCAAGACGTGCCGATCCTGAAGTTGCAGTTAATCCTGGTGGAACATTTAATGGAGATTCAAAAAGAATATTGGGTAAAGCCGTTCCTGGAGATCGTTACTACTTTGAGAATATCAAATGTAAGTGTCCAGGTGATGTTGCATCACGTGATTTAGGGACGATGTCTTTTGTTCTAAACTAAGATTTTTAAGAATAGATTTATTATGAGATATACACTGTCATTTTTGTTAGTTCTGGGCTTTGTTGCAGTTTCATTTGCACAGGGTGATGATTTCTTCTTGAATGATCCAGATGAGCAACAAGAAACTATAGACGAGTCTACCATCTTTGAAGAAGAAGACTTGAGCGTTTATTATGACGATATTGTCGATAGAAGATTGATGGCTGATAGTCGAGTGATCGAATATGAGCCACTCAGTGAGCACGATGTCATGTGGCAGCGTAGAATCTGGAGAGTGATTGATACTCGTGAGAAGATCAATCAACCATTCAGAAATGAAGATCGGTCGTTTTTCACAATCCTTCAGGAGATGGCTATGGATGGTGAGATTACTGTATTCAGAGATGAGAAGTTTAAAGACGCTATGGATGCTGATGATTTGACAGCTATGCTCAACAGAATCGATACGGCTTTAGTGTATGATCCTGAAACTTACGAAGAGAAAATCACGATCACTGAGAACCCTCTTGATCCTGCATCTATACAGAGATACAGAGTGAAAGAAGTATGGTTCTTTGATAAGAAGACTTCTACAGTTAAGGTGAGAATCCTGGGGATTGCACCTATCCAGGACAAGTTCGATGATAATACAGGAGAGTTTCTATATGAGATTCCTATGTTTTGGGCATACTATCCTAAGGCGAGATATCAACTTGCCAAGGAGCAAGTAGTGTCAGACTTTAATGATGTCAGTCGTATGTCTTGGTATGATCTATTTGAGTTGAGGATATTCGGTAGTTATATCTATGCGGAGTCTAACTCATTAGGACTTAGATTGAAGGATTTATATCCTGATAGTGAGTATGATAGATTACTTGCCTCGGAGAAAATAAAACAGGAACTCTTTGCTTGGGAGCATGACTTATGGTCCTTTTAACAAGAGCTTAAATAAGAAAATTTACGAGCCTCAAGTCTTTATGACCTGGGGCTTTTTTGTTTTATACTCATAGAGCGCATAGACGACCACTAAGCTATACTCAATTAATACTACTGTGAGATTTTCGTGATACTCAGTATAGCTATAATTGATATACGTGAAGAAGATCAGATAGGACCAAAGTATTGGAAATCTAAATCTGGTAAACACACTACTGAATATAGCTAATGAGAGATACCAGGGATGGACTGTCCTTGATGTAACTAAGAAAATGAAAGTACACCAGAATATAATAGTGAGAAGATGATTGAAATCCTGTTCTCTTGTCCTATACGAGAGATAGAGTATACCTAACAGCGTTACAATAGATAATTTTGGTCCCCAGATATGTATGGTGTTATATCCATAGATTTCATAGCCGATAGCTCTTAATAGATAATACAAGCTTCCGTTGAACTCAAACTTCTTGACATATAGATCAAGACTGGCTAAGACATTAGCACCGTCTTGATGTAAGCTGAGAGCTAATGGGAGGAATAGGATGAGTCCCATAAAAATAGCACCTAAGACAAGCGGTACACGCTGTTTGGCGGGCGTATAGAAAAACAACGCCACCGAGTACATCATGGTAAGCATTTTACTTGCCACTGACGCCCCTAATGCTGCTCCGGAGTACATGTTCTTGCTTTTATGCAGAAAGTAGAGTGAGGCGGCTAAAAATAAGATCATAACACCCTCGAAGTGTGCGTTGCCGTTGATCTCTATGGTGATCAGAGGATTGAGTAGATATACATACATACGACTCCAATCGATTTGAGCTGCTTGGACGATACGGTACATCAACCACATGAGGACTAAATCACAGATAAATAGTAGTGACTTATAGATAATTGCTTCTCCGATATAAGTCTCGGTGCTGATCAAGGTTGAGCAATAGTTGAAGAACTGCGATATCGGAGGGTAGAGCGAGTAGTATTCTGGCGAGTTAAGTAGGTCAAATAGCTCAGTGCTCAATCCTTGAACTGTACCGACGAGATCAACAGGTAGGCTACCATAAGGACTCAATCCAGCATGTATAGCACGACCATCCCATATAAATCTAAAAATATCATCAGATAAATTGGGAACGGTAAAAATGAGTAAGAATCTCGCAGCTATCGCAAGGGTGAGTAGGAATCTAAAAGATCGACATCGCTTCACCAAGTATATATAGCTGCCAAACAGAAAGGTGTAAGGCACAATAATCTTGTAGAAATCAGCCTGATCAGGTATATACCCTAAGTAGGCAATGCAAACAATGAAAATGAGCCCTGCAAGACCATTTGGAATCGGCTTGTCCACAGAAACAACTATGAGCTTAGCCTCTACTCAATGATACGCTTCTAAGCGTATAGTAGAAGAGTAAACCATAACCAATCATCAATAAAAAGTGCATCGGTGCAAAAGTGTGAACTCCTGACCATACGCCATAACCAAAACCTATCATGAAATAAAAGAAGAGTAGACCTTCTACTATTGCTGATGCTTTTATTTTTCTACTGAAGTATTTCTTTTTCATAAATCCATCGCCAACCTTAGTAATATCAAACTTCGGTGTGCGTACAAAAGCAGTTTTCTTACCCAAGTAACCCTGTATCACCGCCAGGGAATTATGAAAGGATAATCCCATAGATAGACTCAAGAAAATAGGGAAGATACATACAAACTTAAAGAACATCTTAAGCTTATTCTCCTTATGCCAAGCCACTTCTACATTAGCCACGTAATAGACAATTAAGATAGATAGTAGACTGATTAGGAATATGGCAAACTTCTCTGTTGCGATACCCAGCGGTGTAAGTACGAAAGCTAAGGGTACACTGATGAATCCAATTATAAAAACTGCAATGAATACAGAAGAACCTAAAAGATGTGTCGTCGCATGTAGCTTTCTCACAGGGCTAAGGTCTGATCGCCAGATGGTAGGAATCAACTTCTTGGCTGTTTCTGCACCACCTTTCATCCATCTATATTGTTGAGATTTGAGACCGTTGATTTCTGCGGGTAGCTCAGCTGGAGATGTGGTGTCTTCCAAGTATTTGATTTCCCAATCTTTGAGCTGGGCTCTATAGCTCAAGTCGAGATCTTCTGTAAGCGTGTCAGCCTCCCAGCCGCCGGCATCATTGATGCACTCTGTGCGCCATACACCTGCTGTACCGTTAAATTGTAGTAGTAGGTTTCCTGCTTTGCGACCTAACTGCTCCACGGTGAAATGAACATTAAGTTGAAAGGCTTGTACTCTCGTGAGGAGTGAGTAATCCTGATTGAGGTGCGTCCATCGTGTCTGTACTACACCTACTTTCGGGTGATTAAATTGTTTTATAGTTTCTCTAAGGAACGAAGGCTTAGGCAAGAAGTCGGCATCAAAAATAGCGATGAATTCTCCTTTGGCTTGCGCCATGGCATCCTTAAGCGCACCTGCTTTGTATCCAGTTCTTATCGTCCTCGTGACATGCTCGATTTGGAATCCCTGAGCCTTGTACTTTTTTACTTCTGCCGCTATAAGTTCGACGGTTTCGTCAGTGCTATCATCTAAGACATGAATCTCAAAACGATCTCTAGGATAATCCAACTGAGTTATCGACTCCAACAGTCTGGCAGAGACGTGAAGCTCATTGAAAATAGGGAGCTGGACAGTTACCATGGGAAGTACGCCGCTGCTTTCAGGTTGACTTAACAGATTCTGTTTGATAGACTTCTTATACCTCCCATAATAATAGAGGAGATGAAATTGCATGAGACAATATAGGGTAATCAGTACGATTGCGATTCCGTATACTATCAATATGAATTGTCCAATGATCTCTAACATTCTTTGTTCTTAATGTAATAAGTTAGATAAGTTTAAATATGGTCCAGAGTATCTTATGTCCTGCTAAAAAGGTGCCTTTGATTGTGCCAGATACCTTTGATTTTCCAATCCGCTTTCTATAGTTTACAGGAATTTCAGAACACTTCATCCCCAATTTGGCAGCCTTTACTTGCATTTCTACAGTCCAACCATAATCGGTGTCCTGCATATCTATGCGCTGCAAGGCGGAATATCTAATCGCCCGAAAAGGTCCTAGATCACTAAAGTCATAATTGTATATGACTTTAATAAGCGTAGTTGCCAACCAATTACCAAATACTTGTGGTATGGTCATCGAACCAGATTGAAGATCACCTTTGACCCTCGATCCAATGACTAAATCATGATCATCATGAATGATCGGATTTACTAACTCTATCGCATGCTCGGGATAATCACTATAGTCCCCATCCAAAAAGACTACTATGTCCGACTTAACGTCAAGAGAGTCTATATACTCTAAACCCTTTAGACAGGCCTGACCATAACCCGCTATTGGCTCATCCACAACAATGGCTCCTGCATTCAGGGCATTAGCTTTGGTATCATCATTACTTCCATTATTACAGACAATGATATGTCTTGCGATATCTTTAGGGATGTCCCGTACTACTTTAGCAATGGATAATTCTTCGTTATACGCTGGTATAATGAAGTCAATATTATGATCGTCTGGTGTGGCCTCCACTTCTAAAGAGGGTTTGAACCCTCATTTTTTGACTTAATTTCGCACCTTGCGAATTCGTTAATAATATAAAATGAGTCCCTTAAGTTAGTTATACGATGAGACCTCATAGTTTAGCATCCGCAAAATTGATGATTTTGAATAAGAGTAGTGTAAAAAAAGCAACAATATTCGGGGCTATAGCTCTTTATGTTGGCTGTCTGACGTTATTTTCCAGTTGTTTTGATGTGGATTTTACACCAAGTCAAGTAGCGGATCTCAATTTCTCTGTAGATACCTTAAGATTCGATACAGTCTTTACTGAGATAGGGAGTATTACAAGATCTGTACGTATCAAGAATCTTTCTGAAAATAACATCACCATACAGGAGATAAAACTTTCAGATCCCAATTCTAAATTTCGGATGAATGTCGATGGGATTCCGGGAAGTTCTTTTCAAGATGTAAGGATTAACGGGCTTGATAGTGTATGGATGTTTATAGAGGTCACTATAGACCCAGATGAGCCTTTATCGGTGAGTCCTTTCGTGATTAATGAGACTATCGAGGTCTCCAGTGAATCAAGTGTAAGTCTACTCCATTTGGAGGCTTTTGGACAAAATGCCAACTACTTTCCGTCGAGAGATGCCCAAGGTCAAGTGATCGGATTGACTTGTAACAATGGGAATATCATATGGGACGACCCAAGGCCATATGTGGTCAATGGACTGCTCTTTATTGATAGTTGCGGATTAGTTATACCACCTGGAACACAGGTATTTGTACATGGTGGTATAGTTCTACTGAATAATCAAATCGTGAATGATGGCGGACTGTTTTTTTTAGAAAATGGCTCAATAGATGTTGTTGGGACTCCCGATCAACCTGTTGTAATCCAAGGGGATCGTTTAGAGCCTGCATTTGACGATGTACCAGGCCAGTGGTCAGGTATCAGACTATTACCAGGCAGCAGAAATAACAGATTTTCGCATACGACGATCAGGAATAGTATAGTAGGGATACGTGCAGATAGTGCGGCACAGGTTCTGATTGAATCTTGTGATATCCACAATACTTCCAATGTTGGATTCATAGGTATAGGTGCCGAGGCGGTTATCAACAATAGCCTATTTTACAATAATGCAGCACAGAGCATACTGCTGTCACAAGGAGGTAATTATGAGCTGAATTATAATACTATAGCGAATAATATCAATGATCAGCCAGGACTGTTTATTGATAATTTCCAATGTCTCGATATAGATTGCATAGATATCGCCATAAAACCCAATACAACTACGATAAGAAACTCGATTGTTACAGGATCTAACCCTAATGAGATTGTGATCATTGATATTACAGAGGGCAATGATCCAGAGAGCATGAACCTATCTTTTAATCAAACGATACTAACTATAGACGAGACTGAAAACTTGTTTGACTTCTCTGCAATATGCGATGGCTGCTTGATCAATCCTGAGGGTTCGTTATTCTTAGATGCGTCGAATGACTTGTACACATTAGACACGATGTCAGCGGCTATGAATCAGGGTTTACCTATTCCGAGGATAGCCACTGATCAGCTGGGTGTATTGCGAGATATGAATACTCCAGACCTTGGGTGTTTTGAGCTAGTTGAATAGTTACTCCTGAGGTCTCGAATCTCTAAATGTCATAGGAGCCAAGAATAAAATAGCTAAAACAAAGAAGATCACTAAGGCAAGGACGCTGTATCTCAGACTCTGAGTAAGTTGATTAACAAGGCCAAAAGCAAAGGTTCCGAAGACTACGGAGATATAAAATAGCACATCATAGAAACTATAGAAGGAGCTCAGGTCGTCTTCGTCTGATTTTAGTAGTTTGGTAAAGCCCGCTCGAGACGTAGACTGAATCCCCCCTAAGACTAATCCTACAAATGCCGCTATCACATAGAATATAGTCTTAGACTCAGTGAAATATGCACCTAAGCAGATGCACACCCAGATGCCGATCAATAGGATTAGGGTATTCTTACTTCCTTTAGCTTTGGCAACTTTGGCAAATATATAAGCACCAAGGATAGCTACAATCTGAAGAATTAGAACGGTTAATATAAGCTCGCCACTGCTAAATGCAAGTTCTTGTTCGGCAAAGATCGTTGCCAGATAGATCACAGTCTGCACTCCAGCACTGTAAAAGAAGAATGAACTCAGGTAGTAGAGTAAGTTTTTGTCTTTGCGCAAATCAGAGAATGCATGCCTAAGCTCTCTGTAACCACTTTTGATAAATCCTGTGGGTAAGCTTTCTTTATTGTCTTGTGGCATCCGCCTAAAAGTGATCTGTGCAAAACCTAACCACCAAACACCCACTAGTGCAAAACCTATTCGGTAGGGCAGAGAACTCTCAGCAGAAAACCCAAATACCGCTGGTTTTTGACTCATGAATAATATGAATACTAAGAGAATGACACTGCCGATATACCCATAAGCATATCCCATCGCACTCACTTTGTCATAATTGGATCTGCTGGCGATTCTGGGTAAAAAGGAATCATAAAATATAAGACTCCCCGCAAAACCTATCGTAGAGATGACGAAGGCAAGTGTGCCAACCCAAACATTAATCTCAGCACTGAAGAAAAATAGACATATGCACGAGAGCGCTCCGACTGTGGTGAAACCCTTGAGAAACGAAAGGCGTTTGTTTCCAAAATCAGCTATACCTCCGAGCAATGGAGCAACTAAAGCAATCAGGAAATAAGCAAAGGCAATAGAGTAGGAGAAAACGGATTCATTACTCAATTGTGTGCCGAAAAAATTGAGGGTTTCAGGTGCTACAGCGATGAAGTAAATCGGAAAAATTGCGGTCGAAATCACCAGTGAGTAAGCCGAATTAGCCCAGTCAAAAAAAGCCCAAGCTCTGATCGTTTTCTTATCGTCTAAATGCAGTTCTGCATTCATAGTGTCGGTTTTGTGATTGGCAAGATACTCTAATAAGCGAGTTATCCATAACAAACTATTATATTGCAAAGACTTACATATATATGCGCATACTTATATTATCACGCAATACAGAGCTATATAGTACCAAAAGTCTATTCAATGCGGCGAGACGTCGAAATCACTTCGTCCGTGTTATTGATCATATGCAATGTAATCTCTTAGTGAGTAATAGCGGTAATAAGCTTTATTATTACGATCAACTCATAGAGGGATATGATGCCATTATACCTCGCATAGGTCATACTGTAACTAAACAAGGAGAAGCCGTTATCAGGCACTTTGAGTCGATGAACGTATATACCGTGTTGAGGGCTGAAGCCTTGCTTAGAGCTCGGGATAAGTTGAGTTGCCTACAAGTATTGGCAAGCAAAGGAGTCAAAGTACCTGAAACCATGTTCATTTCCTCGCAGTATAATGTAGATAAGCTAGCCGAACTGATACCGGGCTACCCTAAGATTATCAAACTCTTAAGTGGTACTCATGGCTTAGGCGTACTCAAAAGTGATAATCGCAGCAATATGGATGCTACATTAGAACTCCTTGCTGGACTTAAGCAGCGCAGTCTACTACAAGAATTTATAACCGAATCATCAGGCATGGATGTGAGAGCCTTCGTAGTCGATAATCAAGTTGTTGCATCTATGAAGCGACAGGCAGAGGAAGGTGAGTTTAGATCTAACCTGCATAGGGGCGGTCACGGCACTAAGGTAAAACTTACTCAAGAAGAAGAAACTGCCGCTATCGCTGCTGCTCGTCATATGGGACTTAAGGTGGCTGGGGTAGATATGCTCATATCTAATGATGGCCCATTAATCATAGAGGTCAATGCGTCACCAGGTTTAGAAGGGATCGAAACCTATACGGGAGTAGATGTAGCTAAAACGATTATACAGTTAATAGAGCGTAAAGCGCTATCAATTAAGAAGTCATAAATAATGAAATTAGAGAGTCAAGAGTTCGGCTTAGGAGAGTCGGGAGTGGTAGATTTTAATGTGAGTAGGCTTCCATCAGGTACCAGGATAAATATTACGGCTCACGTCATCAGATCTAAGAAAAAAGGTCCTACGGTGCTTGTGCTCGGTGGAGTGCATGGTGATGAAATCAATGGGGTTCAGATTGTAAGACGACTCTTATCTTCGGGGAGGATGGATAGTTTGGAGCAGGGTAGTGTGATATTGGTTCCGCTACTTAATGTATATGGGTTTATTAATTTTAATCGAGATGTGCCAGATGGGAAAGATGTGAATCGTAGTTTTCCCGGCAGTTCGTCGGGCTCACTGGCGTCGAGAGTGGCATCAGTACTAACTAAGAAAATCTTACCTCATGTAGATTATGCCATCGATATGCATACAGGAGGTGCTTCACGATACAATTACCCGCAATTAAGATATACCTCTAAAGATGTTGCCGCAGCGGAAATGGCTTCGGCATTTGCAAGTCATTATTTGATAAAAAAAGCTTCTATTCCCAAATCGTTTAGACGTACCGCCAATGATATGGGGATACCCACAGTAGTATATGAAGGAGGTGAAGCACAGCGTTTGTGCGGATTATCCATCGAGACAGGATTTAACGGTGTACTAAGAACTTTGAAGTGGCTAAACATGCTGAGTAATGCTCCTCAACATCCTCATGCGCCAGTTGAAATCCACAAGACTACGTGGGTGCGTGCCAAGGAAGCTGGATTATTTACTTGGTTTCGGTCATCAGGCTCTAAGATTGTTAAGGGAGATAAACTGGGCGAGATCCATTCTCCACAGGGAGATCGAGTGAAAAAAATCATCTCAAATTACTCGGGATATATCATAGGGCATAATAATGCTTCTGTAGTTCACTATGGAGATGCCTTGTTTCATATCGGTTACGACTATGATTAGGGTTACGGTCTTAATTGGTTGCCTGTTTCTGAGTTACTGCATCCGATCTCAGAGTATCAGTGATATTCTGCAGCATGAAGATCTAAATCATGCGCAAGTGGGAGTGTCAGTGAGAACTGTTGATACTGGTGAAAATGTGTTTCAACATAATGGCAATATCTTATTGATCCCGGCTTCATCGCTGAAGCTTATTACGACATTTTCGAGTCTCTCGGCCTTTGGTGAGGATTTCAGATATCGTACCACCTTAGGATATAGAGGAGATATCTTATCGGATGGCACCTTGGAGGGAGATCTCATCATCACTGGCTCAGGTGATCCAAGTCTTGCGTCACCTGACGAGGAGGTATTAGCCTATGAGCAACTACTTGCTGATATTAAGAGGGTGCTAAAAGATAGCGGGATAAAGTGTGTTACTGGTCGAGTCATAGTGGATGACTCCATATATGATAGTGAAGGGATTCATCATACTTGGCCTTGGGACGATCTCACTAATTATTACGCATCAGGAGCTTACGGATTTAATTTCCGAGAGAACTATTATGATATACAATTTAGATCCAGCCCGACACCTGATAGTCCGACCGAGATCGTGTTAATATATCCGATCATCGGATTGACCAGTTTAGAAAATAGGGTCGTGTCTGGTCCCAGAGGTAGCGGTGATAATGCCTATATATACGGTGATCCCTATGGATACGATCGATATATCAAAGGTAGTATCCCTCCTGGCCGTAGCAATTTTGAGATTTATGGTGCGATTCCGAATCCTGCAAAGACCTTTGCACGACTACTCACTCAATATCTGATTAGTCAAGAGATAAGAGTGGATGGTCGTATACACAGTTCTGCAGTAGCGCCATATACCTTAAAAGCGTATCAGTCCCCACCTTTAGAGCAGCTTGTTCGGCGTGCAAACTTCGAATCCAATAACTTGTATTGTGAAGCCTTCTTGAAGAAACTTGGAGCACGAGAGAAGTCCAATAAAGTTGATTTTGAGGATGGCGTCAATGTTGTATATAGCTATTTATCAGAAATAGAAATGAGCAAGGACGGGCTTACTATGATGGATGGCAGTGGACTCTCCCTCAAAAATCGTATATCTGCTAACTTCTTCACCAGGTTCTTAACAACTATCGCAAAAGACAAAGGAGTAGATTATATAACCGGCTATCTGCCTAAGACAGGTCAGAAGGATACCACTTTAGAACGATTCATGGCAACCAGTGAGAGTAAAGGTCATGTGTGGCTTAAGTCAGGATCTCTTGGTGGAGTACTGAGCTATACAGGGATTATGGAATCACAATCAGGTACCTGGCTTACTATCAGCTTAATTGCTAATGGTCATACTGTCGGTAACAGCAAAATCCGCAAACATTTCGCTGATATAATCAATGAGATTTATCGAAGTAATTGAATCAGAGATTTAGAATACACTTCTTAGAGTTCTGAGTAATATCCTACTCTCGAGCTGATTGTCAAACTATCTTGAGATCAATTCATCGCGTCCAGGACCTATACTGATCATCGGAATTTTCACGCCTAAGGCTGATTCCAAATAGCTCACATAAGTTTCAAACTCACTCGGTAAGCTCTCGCCGTTTTTCTTTATCGCCCCAAGGTCAGTGTTCCAACCTTTGAAGGTTTTATAGTGCACTTTATATGATTCATCACAGAGGTCGTATGGTAGCTCCTGAGTGGATTTTCCATCAACGATATATTGATCAGCTATCGTTATTTCTTCAAAGTGATCCATGATGTCGGACTTCGTCAATGCGATCTGTGTGACACCATTAATCATCACGCTATACTTTAGCTGGACTAAGTCTAACCAGCCGCATCTGCGAGGTCTACCCGTTGTAGCACCAAATTCGCTACCTAAGTCTTGTAGTCTCTTGCCATTGTCATCAAATAACTCTGTCGGAAATGGTCCGCCACCAACACGAGTACAGTACGCTTTAGATATACCGATCACTTCACCTATCTCTGTAGGTGCTATACCCAAACCTGTGCAGACACCAGCCGTTATCGTATTCGATGAGGTCACATATGGGTAAGTACCATAATCTATATCAAGCATCACTCCTTGAGCACCTTCGGCGAGGACACTTTTACCGGAGCTGCACGCATTATTGAGATAATACTCACAATTAACCATCTCCAACTGTCTTAAGAACTCTATGCTCTCAAACCACTCGTCATCGTTCCACTCAAAATCTATCGACCCATAAATCTTTCCTAATTGAAGATGTTTATCCTTGAGTTCTTGATACTTAGCTTTGAATTTTGGGCTGGCAATGTCTCCGAATCTAAGTCCGTTACGCCCAGTCTTATCCATATAGGTTGGACCGATACCTCTTAAGGTTGAGCCGATTTTATTCTTACCCTTGGCTTTTTCTGACGCCGCGTCAAGGTATCTGTGCGATGGAAGTATCAAGTGCGCTTTCTGTGCAACAAGCAAATTTTGTGCAGCATCAACACCCATTTCCTTCAGACCCAAAATCTCCTTCTTGAGGGTTATTGGATCAATCACCACACCGTTTCCTATGACATTCTTAGTATTAGATCTGAATATACCTGAAGGAATAGTGTGCAAGACAAATTTTCCTTGCTCAGTGTAGATTGTATGACCAGCGTTAGGTCCTCCTTGAAATCTGCAGATGATATCATATTTATCCGCCAGATAATCAACTACTTTTCCTTTGCCCTCGTCGCCCCATTGGAGGCCTATGAGTACATCCACTGCCATGTGTCGTATTATTAAATTTTTAATATAAACCGCAAAAATACCCGATTAATGGAGATTTGAGCAATCCTGATCAAGACATGATGTATAAATATTTAATGCAGTGCGCTCAATCTTATTATGACGTAGGGTAGCGGCATCACTAACGATACCCGTGAGGCGCTCATCAGTGAACTCTCGGATTTGACCACACTGCAGGCAGACGATGTGGTGATGCTCCGGGAATCCGTGGCTTTTTTCATACAGAGTCTTGTTGTTGCCAAATTGATGCCTGATGACTAACTCACATTCGACCAGTATATCCAATGTATTATATATCGTCGCTCTACTCACTCGATATGAGTTTTGCTTCATTTTTATATACAGCGATTCGGCATCAAAATGAGTTTGATTAAGGTAGATCTCCTCTAATATGGCAAAACGCTCTGGTGTCTTCCGATTCTTATTTTGCTCGAGGAAGGTCTTGAACTTAGTTTTTGCGCTTTGTAGTTTTTCAGTTAAAAACTCATGATCCATGCGATACGATTTATACGATAGTCCGATCTATAGTAGATATACTTTCGATTGCTTTGATTCTTTTAATGACTGCGTTCAGTTGATCCTTGTCCTTGACTATAATCTTAATTCTGCCCTCAAATATTCCTTCCTCACCTGATATGCTAAATGATTTGATATTCACTCCCATGTTATTAGAGAGCACGTTGGTGAGATTCTGTATAACCCCAGGGCCCGTGTCTACTCCAGTGATCTTCAACTCCACCACAAATCCACTCTTAGCATTACCAGCCCATTCGGCCTTAAGTATCCTGTATCCGTAGTTAGTGAATAGGTTAGAGGCATTGCTACAATTAAATCTGTGGATCTTCATTCCAGCAGTGGATGTCAGAAATGCAAAAATCTGATCTCCAGGAACTGGATTGCAGCAAGATGATATGGTGTAGTCAAATGACTCGTCAGGTTGGCCATTAAAGATTATATCGGACTTTTTGCGGGCACTCTTTTTATTAGTAGGCTCTTTAATCTCATCAGCTACTTGATTAGCTTCTGTAGTAGCCTCCTCTTCATTCTTAATAACTTCGAGCTGTCCAGCTACCACTTCAAAATGTTTAGCAAAATCCTGAAGCTTGATCTTTTCTTGCTCGATCAGCAGATAGAGGTCTTGTCTACTTTTCTCACCATAAAACTCGACAACCTTATCGGCGTTTGTTTCAAAATCTACTTTGAGATTTTTAAGCTTTCTGATTAGAGCTTCTTTGCCAAGCTCTGCAGCTTGTCGTTTCTTTTCGTTGAGGGATGATCTGATTTTAGATCTCGCCTTACCTGTGATGACCAGCTTCAGCCAATCTTCTTTTGGCGATTGATTCTTTGACGTATTTACTGTGATTTGGTCTCCGTTCTTGAGTACATACCCCATGGGAACGAGTTTATTATTAACCTTGAATGAAGTCGCTCGTGCACCTACATCCGAATGTATGTCAAATGCAAAATCCAAAGCTGTTGCACCCTTGGGCATGATTTTCATATCACCATTCGGCGTAAAAACATAGACCTCTTCTTTAAAGAGATTGGTCTTAAAGTCATTGAGGAAGTCGATGGCATCGCCATTCTGATTTTCGAGTAGGTTCCTGATATTGTTGAGCCACTTGTCATAGACATTCTCATCGCTCTTGATGCCTTTATACTTCCAGTGAGCGGCAAATCCTCTTTCTGCTATGTCGTTCATCCGCTCTGATCGGATCTGTACTTCAACGAATCTACCTGACGGACCTATGACTGTTGTATGTAGAGACTCATATCCATTGCCTTTTGGTGTAGTAATCCAATCTTTAAGACGTTCAGGGATGGGTTTATAGTAATCGGTAATGAGGGAGTAGATCTGCCAGCAGATCGGTTTCTCCATGATTCTTGGCACATCCACTATAATACGTACGGCAAACAGATCATAGATCTCTTCAAATTCTACATTCTTATTCTTGATCTTGTTGTATATCGATGAGATCGCCTTGGGTCTTCCGAGAATCCGATAGCGGATGTTATGCTGATCTATATTCTTTTTGATCGGTGCGATAAATTGGTTGATGTAGCTTTGTCGTTGCTCTTCTGATGCTTCGATTTTATCGCTGATCTCTTGGTATCGTTCTGTATCCGTAATCCTCATACAGATATCCTCAAATTCTGTTTTGACTTCGTACAATCCTAACCTATGAGCAAGAGGTGCATATATGTACATGGTCTCAGCAGCGATTTTGAGTTTCTTATGCTGAGGCATTGACTCTATGGTCCTGAGATTGTGTAGCCGATCAGCCATTTTTATAAGGACAACACGCACATCCTCCACGAGAGTGCTTAATACCTTTTTTAGATTTTCGGCATTTTGGTTGTCTACATTATAAAGTCCATCGAGTTTGGTTAGACCGTCGACGATCTTCGTGATCTTAGGACCGAAGAGTTCTGAGATTTCTTCTAGTTCTAAAGGCGTATCTTCAACCACATCATGTAGTATGGCACAGATGATGGCAGTTGGCCCGAGTCCAATCTCCTGGTGGCAGATGCGTGCTACCTCAAGTGGATGTAGGATGTAAGCCTCGCCAGATCTTCTTCTTTGATATTTATGCGCATCCAGCGCTACTTCAAATGCCTGATCGATATTTGCCTCATCATTCTCTTTGAGTTTTTTACGCATGGATTCTATGAGAACCCCGTAATCTTTACGGATCTCAGCCTTCTCTGAGGGCGCTATGGGTTGAGTACTTACAGGCATTAAACGAATTTAGACTTTGTCTAATTCCAATTTAGAGTTTACCGATAAAACTTAAAAGTTTGAGTGTGTTTTTTTTAGAAGATTAATTGAATAATTCAATATATATTTGCGCCTCTTTGAAATGCGGGTGTGGTGAAATTGGTAGACACGCTAGACTTAGGATCTAGTGCCGTGAGGTGTGGGGGTTCGAGTCCCTCCACCCGCACTTATTTCAAAATTGCATAACCACTCGTATTTTTCTTCCAGACAAAATAAATTATGAAGACAGAATTGATTGATAAAGGACAGTTATCATCGGAACTCGTCATTTTACTTGAGAAAACTGACTATCTCGACAAGTTTAATACTGAGTTAAAGAAGTATAAGAACAAGGCGCACCTAAAAGGTTTCCGAAAAGGTAAAACACCATTATCAGCGATTAAAAAAATGTACGGACAGAGTGTATTAGCTGATGTAATCAATCAAGAGCTACAATCCGGACTGTCTCACTACATCGTCGACAATAAACTTGATATACTGGGTGATCCATTGCCATCAGAAAGGCAAGTACCTATAGATTTCAACATTAATGAACTGTCTGATTATGAGTTCATTTTTGATCTCGGTTTGGCACCAGAATTCGAGGTGAAAGGGATATCGGAAACAGATGAGTATGAGGAGGTCGTCGTTAAGTTCGATGACTCTATGGTGGATGAGGAGATTGAGTCACTGCGCAAAAGGTTTGGGGCACAGGTAGAGGTGGACGGAACAATTGAGGATTCGGATATTGTGAGTATAGAGATCACAGAGCAGAATCCTACAGATGGGAGAGAGGCGTTCGTCAGCGAAGTCACTGTAATGCCAGATAGATTAACCGAAGAATATCAAAATCAGATTGTAGGTAAGAAGTTGGGGCATGAGTTTTCACTGCACATTTTCAATATTGAGAAAGATACCACTGAAGAGTACGTAAACAAGTATTTCCTCAAAGATGCACCTAAAGGTGTTACAGCTGACTTCAATGGAGTAGTATCGGCTATAAAAAGACTTAAGCCAGCAGAAATAAATCAAGAATTTTTCAACAAGGCGTTTGGAGAGGATAAAGTCAAGACTATTGACGAAGCAAAAGAACACATCCAAAATGAACTTGTGGACTTCTATGGCACACAAGGTAAATCAATTACTAAGCGCTATATACTTGAGAACCTTCTAGATATACACGATTTTGAATTGCCTGATGAATTCTTAAAGCGTTGGCTCCTATCTTCTAACGAAAATGCAACAGCAGAGGATATTGAGAAAGACTATGATGCTTTTGTCAAAAATCTGAAATGGACATTGATCAAACAAAAAATTGCCAAGCAAGAAGAGATCGAGATCACTCCTGAAGATATAAAGGCAGGTCTACGCAAAAAGATAGAAAGACAGTTTGCTCAATATGGAGGCTATCCTGGTATTAACTATGATGACATGGTCAATAGGTTGGCACAGAATCAAGAAACTGTTCAGAAAGAGTATGAAGAACTGTTAGCTGAAAGTGTATTAGAAAAAGCTCTTGGAATGGTCAAGCTAAAGACCAAAAAAGTGAGTTTAGACGAGTACAAAGGCATTGTTACGAAACTGCAGGAAAACATTCAGTAGACTCTGACGTTTCGTTAACAACCTAAAAGAAGATATGATACCTAAAGACGAATTTAAAAAGTATGCTACTCAACACTTAGGGATGAGTACCATGCACCTTGAAAAATATATGAACACGACTGTTCCTAATATTCAGGGGTTTACACCTCAAGTGATTGAGGAGAGACAGCTGAATGTTGTAGGTATGGATGTGTTTTCGAGACTCATGATGGATCGAGTGATCTTCATGGGCGTGCCGGTCAATGACTATGTAGCCAATGTGGTGCAGGCTCAGATGCTGTTTTTAGAATCGACAGATCCTAAGATGGATATTCAGATGTTTATCAATAGCCCAGGTGGTAGTGTAATAGCTGGATTAGGTATCTATGATGTGATGCAATATGTAGTACCTGATGTCAACACGATATGTACAAGTCTTGCGGCCTCTATGGGCGCAGTATTGTTGTGTGCAGGGACGAAAGGAAAGAGAAGTTGCTTACCACATAGTAGAGTGATGATTCACCAGCCATCAGGCGGGATGCAAGGACAGTTTTCTGATATGGAGATCTCTTATAATCTTATCAAGAATATGAAGAAGGAGCTCTATGAGATCATGGCGGAGCATACTGGTAAAGACTTTGATACAATCGAAAAAGATTGTGATCGAGATAATTGGTTAACTGCTGAGGATGCTAAGGCATATGGCTTGATCGATGAAGTGTTGAATCGTAGTACTCGAAAAAAAGAAAGCTAACCTAACAGATGGAACCTAAAAATCCAACATGTTCTTTCTGTGGGAAGGATAAGAGCGAGGCATTATTATTAATAGCTGGCACGAGTGGTCACATATGTGAGTCTTGTGTCGAGCAGGCTAATGATATTGTGCTTAAGGAGCTCAAAAGCGGCGAAAGCTTGGCTTCTGTTGGATTTCAGTTGCCAGAAAATATTACCCCTATTCATATCAAGGATTATCTTGACGAGTATATCATTGGGCAGAATGAGGCTAAGAAATATCTATCTGTTGCTGTATACAATCACTACAAGCGATTAAAGTATAATGATACCGTCGGTGATGTAGAAATAGAAAAGTCTAATATCCTGTTCATCGGGGAGACCGGAACTGGCAAGACGTTATTAGCCAAGACTATAGCGAGATTCTTAGATGTTCCTTTTGCCATTGTAGATGCCACGGTGTTTACTGAGGCAGGATATGTAGGAGAGGATGTGGAGAGCATGCTCAGTAGGTTATTACAGGTATGTGATTACGATGTGGAGGCTGCTCAACGTGGTGTGGTTTATATCGACGAGATAGACAAGATTGCTCGGAAGAGTGATAATCCGTCGATCACTCGTGATGTATCTGGAGAGGGTGTGCAGCAGGCACTGCTTAAGATGTTAGAAGGGACAGAGGTAAATGTGCCGCCTCAAGGGGGGAGAAAGCACCCTGAACAAAAGTTGATCAACGTAAATACTAAAAATATCCTCTTTATATGTGGAGGAGCTTTCGATGGTGTCGAGAAGATCATCAATAAGCGGATGAACACCCAAGTGATTGGGTTTAACAATAGCCGTAAAAATGATATACAGGATGAAGATGAATCTGTACTCAGTAAAGTAATTCATCACGATATCAAGCGTTTCGGATTAATTCCAGAGCTATTGGGTAGACTTCCTGTATTAACTTTTCTTAAGCCTTTGACTTTAGAGACGATGACTCGTATCCTACAAGAGCCTAAGAATGCCCTGTTGAAGCAGTACATCAAACTCTTTGAACTTGAAGATATAAAGCTCACTTTTGAAAAAGAGGCTATAGAATACATTGCGTTAAGAGCAATGGAGTTTGGATTAGGAGCTCGGGGTCTCAGATCAATCTGTGAAGAAGTGCTGACCGAAGCGATGTTTGAACTGCCTTCAGATGATCAAATCAAGGAGTTTGTTGTCTCTAAAGAATATGCTGAAAAGCAATTATCGACATCCAAGTTTAGTCATCTTAAGGTTGCTTAGTACTAACTTGTAGTACTTATGCGTCTTCTTTTTTCTATTTCATACGATGGTAAGTCATATGCTGGTTGGCAACGTCAACCCAATGCCTTAACGATACAAGAGGTATTAGAGCAGGCATTATATACAATTACCAGGTCAGAAACTCCAATTGTCGGTTGTGGACGTACTGATGCTGGCGTACATGCGTCGTCATATTATTTTCATTGTGATATACCAGACGACTATGTGGGCATAGATAATGTGGTCTACAAGCTTAATAGTGTCTTGCCATCGGACATAGTTGTTCATCACGTCAATCCAGTTGACGATGAGTTTAGTGCCAGATATAGAGCTACTAAGCGCAGTTATGAATACTTCTTACATACACAACATAACCCATTTATTAGAGAGTATTCATATTACTATCCTCAGCTTCGGGAGCTACCTACTGAGCGTATAAATGGATTCTGTCAATTCATCAGTACGCAAAATGAATTTAAGCCATTATGTAAGTCCAACAGCGGAGTCGATCATTATAAGTGTACGATTTATGATGTCCGTTTCGTGGAGCTCGACGGAGGGAGGTATAAGTTTTGTATACAAGCCAATAGATACCTCAGAGGTATGATCAGGCTTATGGTCGGCGCAATGCTAAACTATGCACGACAAAAGCTCAATATGGAACAGTTGAGTATATCCTTTGCTGAGCAGGTACAATTACCACTCAATTGGAGTGTTCCTGGGCACGGACTATTCTTATCTGAAGTCTTATACGATCCCCTTACAATACAGGAATAGTAGGGTAGAGCGGGTAGTCCTTCATCAAGCCATTGACCTTTTCTTTTATGGACTTGATTTTTACTTCATTTTCATGATCAGTAATAATAGCATCTATCCATTCTACTAATTGGTGACAAGCATCATCCTTAAGTCCCCTTGTTGAGATGGCTGCTGTACCGATACGGATACCAGACGTAACGAATGGACTCTTATCATCATAGGGCACCATGTTTTTGTTAATCGTAATATCAGCTCTGACTAGAGCTTGCTCGGCAGCTTTTCCTGTGACACCCTTATTTCTCAGGTCTATTAACATGAGGTGATTATTTGTACCGCCTGATACGACTTGATAGCCTAAATCTACTAAGGCATTAGTCATGACTTGAGCATTGTGTATGACCAACTCGCCGTACTGCTTAAACTCATCAGTAAGAGCCTCTGCAAAAGCAATTGCCTTGCCAGCTATCACATGCTCTAACGGTCCGCCTTGCATACCTGGGAATACGGCACTATTCATGATGCTCGACATCATAAGAGGTTTCCCTTTTCTGGTCGTTCTGCCCCAAGGATTTTCGAAGTCTTTGCCTAACATGATTATACCGCCCCTCGGACCTCTCAGTGTCTTATGGGTGGTTGAGCTTACGATATGGCAATGAGGGATAGGATTATTGAGAAAACCTTTGGCTATCAGTCCTGCGGGGTGAGCGATATCTGCTAGGAGCAAAGCACCAACTTGATCTGCTATGGCTCTAAATCGCTTATAATCCCAGTCTCTTGAGTAGGCCGAGGCACCGCATATGATCAGCTTAGGCTTATACTCAAGAGCTAATTGCTCTACCTTGTCCATATCTATCGTGCCAGTCTCTCTCTCTACGCCGTAGAAGACAGGATTGTACACTTTACCAGAGAAGTTTACTAGTGAACCATGCGATAGATGACCGCCATGTGATAGATCAAATCCTAATATTGTGTCTCCAGGTTGCAGACATGCTAAGAATATAGCAGCGTTAGCCTGAGCGCCTGAGTGAGGCTGCACATTGGCATATTCTGCCCAAAACAACATCTTAAGTCTTTCGATGGCAAGAGTTTCGATTTTATCGACGACTTCGCAACCGCCATAATATCTCTTGCCTGGGTAGCCTTCGGCATATTTATTGGTTAGGCAGCTTCCCACAGCTTGCATTACTGCCTCACTTACGAAGTTTTCTGAAGCGATAAGTTCTGCTCCACTTTTCTGACGATCGAGTTCTTCATTGATCAGGTGAAATACACTATCCATAGTTTTACTTGTTAGGAGCTGCAAAAATATTCCTTATATGAACTTTCTTATGATATGAAAGCAAGTTTTACTTATTAAGAATGCATAAAAAAAGAGGTCTTCTCACATGGAGAAGACCTCTTTCAATATTATCGTTTAAAGTATCGACTATCTATTTACGCCTAAAGCTTTAAGAGTTTCGATATCCATACTTCCAATAGGAAGGTTGTTATCTCTCTGGAACTTAACTAAGGCAGCCTTAGTTTTTGCACCAACCTGACCATCTACTGGTCCGGCATCATAACCTCTATCGTTAAGTGCTTGTTGTACTTGTCTGTAGAATGAAGGAG
>CAYPWL010000013.1:0-78539 GCA_964414425.1 uncultured Saprospiraceae bacterium | reverse complement strand
CATATTTAGACAATACTGACGATCAGACATTAACATATACCAATGCTGATCCTGATGATAATGTAAATACTCTTCAGATAGAAGGTGGCTCAGCGTTTGATATTGATGACAATCACCTTGGTACTGATGATCAGACACTGACTGAGGCACGTAATATTAACTTATCAGGATTTGGTTTAAATGTTAACAGTCTCGAGGGGACAACGACCTTTACAAATACAGGTAACCTCTTACTTAATGACGAAAGCTCGCCTCTCGTTCAAGTACAGGATAATACGAACAGTGTTCAAACTAAATTACAATCATCTAATAGCGCAGGGATAATAGGAACAACTTCCGCTCATCCATTACAAATTAGAACGGATAACACCTCTATTGCACAGTTTGAAACTTCAGGACAATTGAGATTGAACTCATATGGTTCAGGAACTTTTTCTGGAGCGGTAACCAATCTATTAGGTGTTTCATCTAATGGTACAGTTCGCGAAGTAGATGCAGCAAGCCTAAATACGGACGAGCAAGACCTCACGTTATCAGGTAATATTCTAAGTTTAACTAATGATCCAACAACGGTCGATCTTGCGCCATACTTAGATAATACAGATGATCAGACTATTGATTTGTTCAATATAAACAGTGCTGATATATTATCCCTGAGCTTAGAAAGCGATGGACAAGCTGCTCAAACTGTTGACCTGTCTCCATATAGAGATGGTGATGTTGATTGGTTTGAAGTAGGAGCTACTCAAGCAGATGATATATCTGACAATATCTTCACGGTAGGCAATGTTGGAATTAATGAGAACAATCCACAGTATGCCTTGCATGTTGATGGAGGTGATCCTTCCACTGGAGGCCCTTGGGCCGTAATCGAAGGCGGAAGCAATATCAGAGATAATATTGCCCTACGACTTTACGATGAAGGAAATGCAGCCAACAGTCATAATATTTTAGAGTTTGCACATAGAGTTGGATCAGATGCCAATACATCTTCGCATATTAAATCAAAGAGTGAAGGTACGGCCTCAGCTAGAGGAGCTGACTTGATCTTGGAGACTGCTTCAGATGACCAGGGTACATTAAATACTGATCAATTAGTCCTTAATAATGATGGTAACGTCGGTATAGGAACAGGAACCCCTGATGCTCGATTAGATGTAGAAGGAGGTCAAGTAAGGTTCAGTGATTACGGAGATAATGATACTTATACTGATACTCCAGGAGCTAATTACTTACTTGGTGTAGATGCAAATGGAGATGTAGTACAGTCTAATACGGCTCGTTCTGCAAGGATATTTTATCCGCCTGCAATTGTAATTGATGTAAGTACAATATCAACTGGTGAGTCGATTGACTTATGGCAGGAATACCAAAATAGATTTGGATCACCACTGTTGTCGAGCCCAAGTGCAGCTGGAGCGATTCCAACATATTCGAGAGAGGAGTTAGAATACTACATAACAGATTTGGACAACGCAGTTTTTGACAATCTTTCACTTGATGACAATGGAGTGCTTACATATGATGTTGTCAGTGTGCCACCAGGTAACTGTACGTTCATCAATGTTGTATTCGTAGTCAAGTAATTATTAGATAACCCCAAATAGTTACGACGTGAAGAGGTTTAACTCATATTTCCAATTGATTGCATGGGCAGCGGCGATGTTATTAAGTGTAAGCTTAACGGGTCAGTCCAGAAGTCTTGGTAATACCTATGTTCATAATCAAGGAGAAAGTGTTGTCTTCGGTCAGCATGACTTCGATTATGGAGGTACTGGTGTTCTGCCAGGTCTTATCGGCACAGATAGGCACGGGGATCGAGGATATTTCTCATTCTCTAATGTTTCTACGGGATGGAAAAATGTTGATAGAGACCAACATGTAGATGGCTATGTCAGATATTATGGTTCAGATGGATTTACGTTTCCGATTGGCAACGATAATTTTTACCGTCCAGTCTCAATAACAGGATCTGCTGGAGCAGCAGCTGCCTATTACAGAGCGGACCCTTCTACTGCGAGAATACAAGGAGTATTTGGAGATTTACTCCAGCCTTTACCAGCGGGAGCACCTTTTAACAGGTCCAATAAGAGTAGCTCAATAACAGAAATTAGCGAAGTAGAATATTGGGATATAGATGGTGACAGCCCAACTAAGATCACCTTGACTTGGGATTTTGATAGTAGGGTAGCTCAGCTGACTGACAATGATTTAGATAATCTCACAATAGTAGGCTGGAATGGCTCTATGTGGGTTCCTATACCGTCAAGTGTTGATGTGGTTTACTTAAGTGAGGATAGCAGCACCCCTGAGTTTACAGGAGGAGCAACCAATCAGTTTTTTGGATCTATCACCACTAATGATAACATTGTTCCTAATGACTATTTGGCATACACTTTTGGAACAGTAGGATTAAGCATCATTGGAGATTATGTATGGGAGGATTTAGATAGAGATGGTGTCCAAGAAGAAGGAGAACCGCCTCTTGCTAATGTACTTGTTGAATTATTTGACTCCGATAGGGAGTATGTAACTTCGACAACTTCTGATGCCAATGGTAGATATTTCCTCGAAGGTGTAGAGCCTGGTGTCTATTTTGTCAAGTTTAATAGTCCTTCGGGATTCTTAACAACCCTGCCAGGCCGAGGAGATTCCAATTTAGATAGTGATGTGACCGTTACTGAGTTCACACCTCCCGTTAGATTGGATGTTAGCGAAACTGAATTTAGCATTGATGCTGGATTCTATACTAACGGCTCAATTGGAGACTTTGTATGGGTAGATGATGGCGATGGTGTCAGACAAGACAATGAGCCAGGGCTTAGCGGTGTCGAGATTGAATTATTAAATACAGATTTTGAACTTCAAGCTTCTACATTCTCGGGCGAGAATGGTAACTATAGTTTTACTAATCTTCCGCCAGATCAGTATATCCTTAGATTCCTTTTACCAGAGGGATTCGATTATTCACCACTCAATGCTGTTGTTGATCGATCTATAGATAGTGACGCAGATCCGCTTACAGGTATGTCAGAAGTGATAACCTTGAATAGTGGAGAAATTATCGAGGATTATGACGCTGGATTCTCAGCGCCATGTGAGTATGTTGCTACAATAGATTTCACAGATCCAAACTGTGGCGCTCAAGATGGAAGGATCGGAGTAACTATAGATGGTATGACAGGTCCTTACGACTACGTATGGAGTACTGGAGATATCACGCCTACTATTAATGGCTTAGGACCGGGTACATATGACTTGATTATAACAGACATTGAAGGGTGTCCTCGGACATTTATTGTAGAGTTATCCTTACAAGGAGATTGTGATCCAGTTTGTGCACAGATTGACGCCAGCGTATATATCGAAGGATCATTTGATGTACAAGCCGGCCAACATAGAGGAGATTTATTACCATTAGGCTACTTGCCTGGTCAGAGACCTCGTGCCTTCTTTGGTATTGCAACCGAACCAGGTCATCCGTATAATACGGAACCATGGTTCTACAATGGAACAGAAGGATTGTTTATTGACGAAACTAAGGATGGTAATTCTAACTCCTATTCTACTGATGCAGTGGATTGGGTACTCGTGAGCCTCAGATTAGATCGTTCAGAGGAGTATGAGTCGTGCACACGAGCAGGAATATTAAAAAAGGACGGTACTATAGAGTTTACTGGTACTGAAAGCTGCTGCGTATTAGACCCATCATTGGAGTATTATGTAGTAGTAGAGCACCGTAATCACTTAATAGTGATGTCACCAGAGCCCGTACCAGTGATTGACGGCAAGGTAGTTTGGGACTTTAGAGATCAACAATCGTATAGAGAGTTATTTGGCTTCGGTCAAAAAGAAATCTCTCCGGGTGTATTCGTCATGTATGGTGCTAACAGTAGTCAGGCTCTCGGTGATGGTTCAACAGTAAATATCACAGTAGATGACTTGGATCAGTTACAAGGAGAAAATGGACAAAATAGTAGTTACTACCTTGGAGATTTCAACTTAAATGGTGATGTCAATGTCCAAGATGTAGGTTTCTACTTAAAAAATATTGGTGTGTTCTCGGACGTGCCTAAAGGCTAATTGTTTTTTTGATTATATTATGCTGTAATTGGGACCCAACTTTTGTTGGGTCCTTTTTTTATTTTAGGAGCTGAATAGGCATAACTTTGCGGCGTGTGGATACGGTTCTTCTTCATAAGTTTATCTATCGTCTGTGCTGTAACGAGACTGTCAGCCCAGTTTCCATCCGGTAACTCTCAAGGTGGTTTTGGAAATACTAATCAATCTGGTAATCCAAGGGCCTTTACGGTCCAAGAGGACACTATAGATCGTCCTCAACTTAAGATTCTTCAGAAAAGTTTGTCAGACGAGTATCGTCCTGTCGTCTTAGATACGGTCTATAAGGATATCCATATCGTTGAGCCATTCTATACTCGAGCATTCTTTTCACCTAACTTAGGTTCGGAGAACTCTGCTTCTCAAGCGACTCCTATCAGGTTTTATAATGATATAGGTCTACAATTAGGTCATAATCAGTATAGACCTCTTTCGGATCAATTTAATCCTGATGACTACTATGATCCAAATCGGAGCTATTGGGGTATTCATTATGGACGTGGTGTTTTTGGCCAGAGGGTAGCTCCGCAGGGTGAGAGATCTGATAATCTTCAGATTGACTTCTATCGACGTTTTGCCCGAGGCATTAAATTAAATTTTGAATTTGATACATTCTCGGATGATAGCTGGATAGGGACTCAAGCTAACCGACAAAGAAATGTTGCTATCAAGCTCATACAAGAAGCTGATCAGCAGAACCGAAGATCTTATATCTCGATACAAAACTACAGTGTGAATGAAGCTCAATCCAGATCATTTCTGCCTACGGCTGGGGGTACTTCTGACAATGCCAATTCCACTTATTCAGACTTTCATTTGGAGGTCGGCAATCAAATTGTTTTAGAAGACAGCCTTCAGAATAATAAGAGTCTCTCGCTCAATAGTGCTCTGCAATTTAAAGGCAATCGTTATACATTCTTTGATGAGTCGGTCTCCGACGGTGAACAGGAGATATATCTTCCAGCAGCCTTATCGACTATCAATCTGAACAATCAACTAAGAACGACACAGATAAGAAACGAACTCGTCCTGTCCGATGAAATTTCATCGATAGCAGCAGTACTCATTTATAACAACAAAAGCTATCGCAATGGGCTCGATACGATTGGGCTAAACGAACTTATCATAGGATTGGATTACGAGCGAAGCTTGTCCGAGTTCATCGGATTTTCAGCGAGTGGTCAGATTGGTATAGGGTCAAATTCAGGAGAATTAGCAGTTCATGCGAAACTGGAAAACAACAATGATAAATGGCCGCTTGAGCTCAGCGTAGATTATAAACTACTTAATCCTCATCTCACCCTGCAGGATCAAGAGATTGATTCGGTTGCCATTTGGCAAAATGATTTTTCAAAATCGAGCTACTTAGACATCCATCTTGGAGGATCAGTGGCAGGATTTGATATTGCTTTATCCGCACTTCAGGTGGGAGATGGAGTCTTCTTAAATACTGATGCGTCACCTATACAGCTGACTAACTCAATTACCAGTATTTCGGCGATGTTATCACGAGATATTGATTTTGGGATTTTCAAGAGTCAACATAGGTTGATCTATAATCGGATAAATAGTGATATAATTCGTGCTCCTGAGTTACAACTGGCAGGTAATCTCTCCGTGGGTACCTTTCTCAAGAAGTATAATGCTCGCATTGATGTCGGATTGGATTATTATCTCATTCCGTCTTATACCGCACCAGCGTTTCATCATGTCTTTGGACGATTTTATAATAATGGATCCAATACCCAAAGCGGAGATATCGCGATCATTAATCCATATCTGACGATCCAGATAGAGACCTTAGCCTTCTTCATTAAGTCTGTCAATGCTACAGGTATAGCATTAGGGTCACAGCGCTTAATTAATCGAACGCCTGTTCAAGACCGAAGCTTATATGGATCGCGTATTGTATTTGGATTGAAGTGGCGCCTATTAGACTAAGCTGTACCTTCGTCTGTAGCTATTGCCGCAGAATTTATACCCATATTAGAGAATCCTCCATCATGAAATAGATTTTGCATGGTAACCATCCTTGTCAAATCTGAGAACAAGCTAACACAATAATCTGCACAGGAGTCTGCATCAGCATTACCCAGAGGAGACATTTGTTCTGCGAAATCATAAAAGTTGCCAAAACCTTTAACGCCACTTCCCGCAGTGGTAATAGTAGGGGATTGAGAGATGGTATTCACTCTGACATTATTCTTGACACCAAAGTGATAGCCAAAGCTTCTAGCAAATGATTCTAACAGTGCCTTCGACTCTGCCATCTCGTTATATTCTGGAAATGTACGTTGTGCAGCCATGTAGGTTAGAGCCACTATAGATCCCCAGTCATTCATAGCATCTTTCTGATAGGCTACTTGCATGACCTTATGAAATGATATCGCCGAGATATCAAAGGTCTTGAGCATCCATTCGTGCTTGATATCCGTGTAGGCTCTCTTCTTTCTAACATTGAGCGACATGCCGATCGCATGTAGGATAAAGTCGATCTTTCCACCTAAGTGCTCCATGCTTTGATCGATTAGGGCTGAGATGTCGTCCATATTAGTAGCATCACATGGGATTACTATGGTGTTGAGCTCATCAGCCAGCTCATTTATCTTGCCAAATCTAAGGGCAACTGGAGCGTTAGTGAGCGTGATCTGAGCTCCTTGCTCAACACACTTCTTAGCCACAGCCCAAGCAATTGATTTTTCATCAAGGGCACCAAATACGATACCTCTTTTTCCTTTTAATAAGTTGTTACTCATGTTAGTAGGATTTATTTCTCTTTTATTCAGCTTTCATTTGAGGGAAGAAGAGGACATCTTGAATCGATGCGGAGTTCGTCATGATCATTGCCAGACGATCCATGCCGATACCGACACCTGCCGTAGGAGGCATACCGTATTCCAGTGCTCTTAGGAAATCTTCATCTAATACCATAGCTTCGTCATCACCACGCTTACCGAGTGTCAATTGATCTTCAAATCTCGCTCTCTGATCTATCGGGTCATTCAGCTCTGAGAAAGCATTGCTGATCTCCTTACCATTGCAGATGGCCTCAAAGCGCTCTACAAGACCTTCTTTCTCTCGGTGTTTTTTAGCAAGTGGGGACATCTCAATAGGGTAGTCCGTGATGAATGTAGGTTGAATCAAAAAAGGCTCACACTTCTCACCAAATATCTCATCGATAATCTTTCCTTTTCCAAGGCTTTTATCCACATGTACATCCATTTCTTTGGCAGTAGCTCTCATTTCATCTTCTGTCATCTGCGAGATGTCTACTCCCGTGAACTCTTGGATGGCACCATACATCGTATAACGTTTCCATGGTCGTTGGAAGTTGATAAGCTTGTCGCCAACTTGTACTTCCGTAGAACCGGTTACGTCTATGGCCACCTTCTCGATCATTTCTTCTACCAAGTTCATCATCCATTCATAATCCTTGTAGGCTACGTACAACTCTATCTGTGTAAACTCTGGATTATGAAAACGACTCATCCCCTCATTCCTGAAATCTTTAGAAAACTCATATACTCCATCGAATCCGCCTACGATCAAACGTTTGAGGTATAACTCGTTTGCGATACGCATGTAGAGGGACATGTCCAGCGTATTATGATGTGTCTTGAATGGTCTTGCAGCGGCACCTCCATATAGTGGTTGCAGGATAGGAGTCTCTACTTCGAGATAACCGCGCTCATTGAGAAACGAGCGAATGCTGTTATACATCTTAGTACGCTTGATAAATGTCTCCTTGACTCCTGGATTCACCACTAAATCTGCATAGCGTTGGCGATACCTAAATTCTGGATCGGTGACTGCATCATGTACTTTGCCATCAGCATCAGTTTTTACGATTGGGAGCGGCTTGAGAGATTTACTTAATACGGTCAACTCTTTGACGTGGATAGTTATTTCTCCAGTTTTCGTATAAAATACAAATCCCTTAACACCAATGAAATCTCCTATATCCAGCAGTTTTTTGAATACAGTGTTGTATAAGGTTTTATCCTCACCAGGACAGATGTCGTCTCTGCTTATGTAGGCTTGGATGCGCCCAGAACTGTCCTGTAACTCTGCGAATGAGGCCTTGCCCATTATTCGCTTCATCATCAAGCGTCCAGCAATACTCACTTCCTTATAATCCTCCGTGGTTTCCTCTGAGAATGCCCCTTTAATATCAGTTGCATAGTGACTGATGTGATATTCGGCTCCAGGGTACGGGTTGATACCCGCATCGATGATTTTTTGAAGGTTCTCTCGGCGGATGACTTCCTGCTCGCTTAACTGCATAGGTACAATTTGACCACAAAATTAGAGGATTATTTTACTTATCTATTCTCGGACATCATGCTTTGTAATAATCAATGACATATGGAATAGGGGGATTACGTCGGATAGCTGTCATAACTGTAACGCATGATCTCTAAAACAATGAAAAATTTCAATTTTATTTTCGTTGCCATATTTTGCTTTTTAGCAAATACGGCTTTCACTCAAACCTTCGAAACCATAGATCGCATTGACTGGTCATCACAGACCGGACTAAGTGGTTCAACAGCTAACGGCACAACTTGGGATGCCGATGGTACGGACTGTGATGGTGACGGTTTTTTTGGCGTCCAGAATGACTCCTTCGTTATTAATGCTTGGGAGGGCAGCTGTGGATGTCCTTGTGGGCCCAATGATCCAAGCGCCGACTGTGGACAGAACGATAGCGAAATAGAAGTAACTGTACCATCAGGAATCCTATCTCCATACTGTAGTGTGAGAGTGCAGATTCCCGTAGCAAGTTCTGCAACATTGGAGTGTGGTACTAACGATGACATGACCACGGACGATATAGATTTAGGGGGGTGTCTTGAGCCTGGAACTGATTTTATGGAAATCGTATTTACGGTGTTTAATGCAGATGGCTCAAGAGACGAAGTGACCCGAGAAATATGTGGATCGTTTAATGATATTATTGAAGAAACATTTGACGAGGCAGTATTTGTCACCGTCAACATAAGAGGAGGTACTCAAGAGATTGATGAGTTCTATGAGTTAGGAGATGTACTTATTGAAGGAGTCAGACGAGATCTTACTTCGACAACTATCTTTCTGACTAATCACGACGGAGGATTTATATGCGAAAACTCTTCTCGACCATTGATCATGCGAACAAATGCTATTAATCCAGAGCAACTTCAATTCGTTTGGTCTGGGCCGAATAGTTTTATATCTACTGATGCTGAGGTTAGGTTCAATCAAGGAGACTTAGATCCGAGTAGACAGGGAGAGTATACAGTTCAGATCACAGATATTAATGGATGTATGTTAGAAGAATCTGTTGATGTTTTTATACTTCCTGCAACAGATGCAGTGTGTACATCCATGCCTGAGTTTGATTTATTTACGATTCTTTGCTCAGATTTTGATTTGCCGCTTATTTCTGATAATGGGATTACAGGTACGTGGATGCCAGGTGCTGATTTAGAACAATTTGCAGGACAAGTATTGGACTTTACTTTCGTCCCAGATGATCCATCGGTACAGGAGGTGACACGATTGATTGAGGTTGATGATATTTCACGATTGGAAGACTTTGCAATCCAACCAGATCCGCAACCTGTATTTTGTAATGCCTCGTCAGAGCGATTTGACTTTATCGATATATTCCAGATGGACTTAGATCTACAGTTAAGTGTCAATGGTGAGGATGACGTATTCTTTTTTATTGATAATAACGAGACGGTGCAAGATGTAGAATCTCAAATGAGATCTATCTCCTTACAAGGCTTAAGAGCATCTCAACGGACCTTTTTTATTGAGGCTGTGAGTCCATGTGGAGAGATTAACTCTCTAACTTTTGATTTCTTGATCGTTGATGATACAGATCCCGTTACTATTGATACAACTCTCTGCGAAGGCGATGTCTTTGAATTTATGGGAGTAGAATATAGCCAAAGCACTTTTGTTGGCTCGACTGACGGTGTATGTGGAGGAGGTACACAGATCAATATTGATCGATTACCAGCTAGGCGTAATATAGATATCTTCATTAGTAGTTCTCTGTGCGCGGATCAAGCAGTATATGTATATGACACCATTGACCCAAGTGGTAATATTTTGGGTGGAATAACTTTGGATTTTATACCAGAGTTGGCTGATGCCATTGATACAGTATTTAGAGAGAACACGGCGATAGATTATGTCTTACCATTCCCTGCATCTAACGGTTGCGATAGTATACAACCTATAAATATTAGTTTCCGCCCGAACAATGATGTTGAATTGATTCAATTTGATCTGTGCGAAAATCGGGATACAATGATTATGGCGGGTACTCAACAAATTAGGATATCAGCTAGTAATCCTACTCACTTTGAAAGAGTAACGTGCGAATTAGGGATAGATATTCAGGCCAACATTATACCAGTACAATCAGATTCCATTATACGCACATTTTGTGCTGATCAAGATACCTTGATAGCTGACTTTGATGGCAATATGGTTCTATTTAATAGAGATAATCCATCAGCTACATTTTTTGCAGATTCTGGAGCCAACGGTTGCTCCGAGAGTCTCATAGTGGATATCACCTTCGAAGAATTAGGGATGTCAGAAGTTAATGAGGTGATTTGTTTTGGAGGATCAGTAGTAGTCGGTACTCAAGTATTTACGGATGCAACGAGTGAAGAGGTGATCTTACCAGGCGCGAGTGCTTCAGGATGTGATAGTATAGTCATGCTCAATATTGAGCTCATAGCAGCAACTATTGTTGCAACAGATATAACATGTGATAACCCTACGTCTATATTAACGCCAACGCACAACGGTACTGTTGTAGAATGGACAGGACCCGATGGATTCACTTCAACTGATGAAGCTCCAGAAGTATCTGCACCTGGCTTATATACATTGACGGTAGCAGGACCTGATGGATGTACTTCACCATTTCAAGTAAGTGTAGCACAAGATCTCATGCCACCAACGGTTGATGCATTTGGAGGAGAGATCAATTGTAATAGTGATGTTATGCTTAGCGTAACAACGGATGGAACCTTCGTAGAGTGGAGAGGGCCAGATGGATTTACTTCTACTCAAGAGACGCCTACAGTTAGTGTGCCAGGTATGTACGAGGCTATCGCTACAGGGCCTAATGGATGCCCGATGAGTGACTTCGTCGAAGTTACGGCAGATACAATTATGCCTACTGGAACAACTATACCTGATACGATAGGATGTGCAGGAGGACCAGGAGTGATGTTAAATCTTACAACGACAGATATATTTGTCGAGTGGGTGGGACCAGATGGATTCAATTCATCTAATATCAATGAAGTTGTAACAGCAGGTGGCCTCTATCAAGCTACCATCAGAGGAGCTAATGGTTGTGAGGCACAGATTGATTTAGAAATCATAGAAGATACAACAGTGCCAGCGGTAAGTACGGCTGATATTACTCTTGACTGTGATGGTTCACCTGTTAGCCTTTTGGCGACTACCGACGGTATGATTACCGAATGGGCAGGACCTAATGGATTTAGTAGTACAGCCATGTCACCGACAACTGATGTACCAGGTACGTATATGGTTACTGTTGTTGGGGTCAATGGGTGTGACACGACTGCAATGCTCGAAGTATTGGAGAGTGGACCTCTACCAGATGCTAACGCTTTAGGAGGTGATATCAATTGTTTTAACGAACAACAAGGATTAGAATTAACATTAGTAATCAATTCGGGTACGCTTGTCGAATGGACTGGACCGAATGGATTTACATCTACAGTAGAGAGACCAACAGTAACTGTTGGAGGAACATATACAGCATTGCTCGTAGGAGCTAACGGATGTCAGGACAGTGTACAGGCTATAGTGAATGAAGATCTGAATCTGCCTGAGGTCACTGTCGATCCGGTTGCCGCGATAACTTGTGCAGATCAAGGCCAAGTACAGCTCGGAGCAACGACCGATGGCATCATTGTAGAGTGGACCGGGCCAAATAACTTTACCACAACTGATGAACGTCCATTCGTTACTGATGCTGGCACATATACAGTGCTGGTAATGGCCAACAATGGATGTACAGAGATGGCAGATGTTGAAATAACTGTAGATACAGATCCAGTTATGGTAGAAGCCATTGATCAAGTGATCGACTGTAATACATTTATGGCGACATTAGAAGCTAATACTGTTGGAACTATTATAGAATGGACTGGGCCGAATAACTTTAGCTCTACAGATGCAAACCCAGAAGTCACCGAAGCAGGAGACTATACAGTATTCGTTATTGGAACTAATGGTTGTGAATCAAGTGATGTAGCGACAGTTAGCGTTACAGCAGGTGGACCAGTAATTACGTCTGTTGATCTTGATTCGGATTGTGGTACAATGGAAGGCGTACTGAGTGTAACTTCTGATGGATCAGTATTAGAATGGACTGGGCCAAATAACTTTATGGTCAATGAAGTAAGCCCTACAGTAACTCAAGAAGGAGAATACACAGTAACTGTGATTAATGCGGATGGATGTCAGACATCTCAATCTATTACAGTCAGCTTTAACAATACTCCACCACAATTAGTGGTGGCAGATACAGTCCTTAATTGTATTAATAATGGCATGCTGGCGTTACCAGCAATGACTGATGCACAAACTATAGCTTGGATCGGCCCAGGTGGGTTTAGGTCAGATTCATTGAGCCCTATAGTGGACTTTCCAGGAACTTATACAATCACGGTTACTTCGGTGAGTGGATGCTCAGCGACTGAATCGATAGAAATTATAGAAGACTTTGTTGCTCCTCAAGTGAGTGTTAGAAATGAGGTATTAAGTTGTAGTAATGACTCAATCACGAGATTACAATTCACAGCAAATGAAGGAACCTTCCTTGGATGGACAGGACCAGGTGGATTTTCTTCTGATCAAGAGAACCCAGAAATCAATGTGCCAGGAATATATGTCGTATCGGTACAAGGAGATAATGGATGTATCAATGAAACACCAGCTGACATCATGGCTGCCTCAGAACAGACTACGGCTGTAGCAGAGGTGACAGGGGAGCTGACTTGTGACGTAACAGAAGTAAGAATATCGGCAACTACTGATGGAAATATCATTAGTTGGACAGATCCTGATGGAAATATAATTAATGACATTGCACCATTAGTATCTGTACCAGGTACTTATACTGTCATGGTTGAGTCCAATACAAGTTGTCCAGGCTTTGCATCAGTAGAAGTGGTAGAAAATGCAAATCCACCCTCTATCATGGGTGACGATGTCACGATCGGATGTATGAATAGTACAGCACAATTATCTGTAACCACGGATGGCGATATCCGTGGCTGGAGAGATCCAAACGGAGTCTCTATCGTAGAAGATAGTCCTATTGTAGATATGCCAGGTACTTATCAAGTAGAGGTAGTCGGAGATAATGGTTGTGTTGGAACATTTGATGTAGAGGTTATCCCCGATGGAGATGGTCCAGAATTAATGGCATCAATTGTCGGTGAATTAGATTGTGGATCTTCTGAAGCACAATTATTAGCAGTATCATCAGTACAAGATATTACATGGACTGGGCCTAATGGGTTTACCAGTACAGCGACAGATCCTATAGTCTTTGAACCAGGTGATTACACAGTGACAGCTATGGGTAGCAATGGATGTACAAGTACTCAAACAGTAAGCGTCAACTTTTCAGGTATAGACATTGAAGTCGGAGGAGTTATTGGATCATGCGAAGGTGTGGCAAATGGAATGTTTGTATTACAGAACATTTCTGGCGCCACACCACCTTTTACTGTGAGTGGTATAGGTGCCGACCCAGTAGTTATAGATGCTGCTCCGTTTACTTTTGAGGACTTATTTTCAGGAGATTACGATGTACAAGTACAAGGAGCAGATGGTTGTATGACTTCAGTTGATGTAACCATCCCTGATGAGCCAGCAGGAACACTTGGCATCGAAGTCACTACTATTGATCTTGGCGGTGGAGAGTTTGACTTAGACCTTAATTATGATGGTGTAATCGTCGATGTATTATGGGCTTCTAATCCTGCATTAAGTTGTACGGATTGTCCAGATCCTATGGTTCTCTTAACTGAGAGCAGCAACTTTATGGTATCAATTATGGATGACCAAGGGTGTATCGCAGATGCTCAGGTATCACTATCTGTTAATCCTGAAGCCCCAGTGAATAATATCTACCTGCCAAATGTCATGACTACAAGGAGTGTCAGCGGTAACGATAGATTCTACCCTCAAGGCAACTTCGGGCAGACTTCAAGATTTAGTATGCAGATTTTTGATCGTTGGGGAAACAAGGTATTTGAGTCTTTTGATGAGTTAGTAAATGATCCAACCACTGGATGGAATGGCTCATTTGACGGAAGACAAGCTAACTCAGGAGTCTATGTATATGTGATTGAGATCACTAACGAACGAGGATCGAAAGAGATTTTACATGGAGATATCACATTATTAAAGTAAGGTTGTAACAAACAACTACATAAAATAATATGTTATGGGAGCATGCTAAAAATAGCATTTGCTCCCATTTACATTTATGACCTTCCCGATGGTCATAGATTTCCGATGATTAAGTATCAATTGATCCCAGAGCAGTTACTGCACGAGGGAACAATCACCGAAGCTAACTTCTTCGAACCATCATTTTTATCTGATGATCGTTTACTACGGACCCATAGTAGTGACTATGTCAAGAGTCTTTACAACTTACCATTGGAACGTAGAGCAGAGCGAGATATCGGTTTCCCGGTTAAGCCTGAACTCATACGACGTGGGCGTCATATTGCTCAGGGTACATTAGAGTGCGCTCTGTATGCCCTCAATCATGGAGTAGCAATAAATGTGGCGGGAGGCACACACCATGCATTCGCTGACAAGGGAGAAGGGTTTTGTGTCTTCAATGACTTTGCCATTACGGCCAATGAATTATTGTCTCAAGACCTTGTCAATCAAATCCTGATTGTAGACTTAGATGTGCATCAGGGTAATGGGACAGCTAAGATCTTCCAAGATGAAAATCGAGTATTTACATGGAGTGTGCATGGTGATCGCAATTACCCACTACGCAAGATGAACTCAGATCTCGATACACCATTGCCTGATGGAACTGAGGATGATTTATATTTGACGATGCTTCGCAATGAACTTCCTCGATTGATAGATTTGGTCCGACCTGATATGATTTTGTATTTGGCAGGAGTCGACGTGTTGGATACTGATAAGTTAGGGAGGCTCTCACTGACCCGTGCCGGGTGTAAGGAGCGAGATCGATTTGTATTCGATACCTGCAAAAAGAATAATATTCCAGTTGCGGTAAGCATGGGTGGAGGTTATTCCCATAGAGTAGCGGATATCGTAGAGGCACATGCTAATACATTTAGAGTTGCCCAAGACATCTTCTTCTAAGTATGGGATTTACTACGGAGCAAAGGGGGCTATACGCCGGAGTGCTGTTGCCGCTTCCACTGCCAGAGATTTATACCTATGGAGTTCCTGTAGAATTTCATGAGACTATTAGCGTAGGGTTACGAGTCGAAGTGCCTTTCAATAAGAAACTATATAGCGGTATCGTTACTCACTTGACCAATATCAAACCTGTTGTTAAGACTCGCAATATCATATCCTTTTTAGACGAGGGTCCTATAGTCAGTGAGCGTCAGTTAGAGTTCTGGCAGTGGTTGTCATCGTACTACTGCGCACATCCGGGAGAGGTGATGAATGTTGCCTTGCCAGCAGGCCTGAAGCTCTCGAGTGAAACGAAGCTGATGCTTAACCATGGAATCGAATGGCAGGAGGCCGAACTAAGTGATCAAGAATACCTGGTCTGCGAAGCTCTAAGTATACAGCAAGTGCTCACGATAAAAGTCATTCAAGAGATCCTCAATAAGAAGTCGGTATATCCAATCATTAAATCCTTAGTTCAAAATCGGTTGGTTGTAGTACAAGAGGAACTGATCACTAAATACACCAAGAAGAAAGAGGCGTTCGTAAGAATCTTAGAGCCATATGATAGCGTGGAGTTGGCTCTTGAACTAACCCAACGCAGTCAGAAGCAATCCAATGCACTCTTAGCACTCTACAGCCTGCGCCAAAAGATGAAAGAAGTCCCTAAAAAGGCAGTTTATGAAATGGCTAATGTGGACAGTGCAGTGATTAGCGCTTTAGCGAAGAAAAGGGTTGTAGAAATCTATCAAAGAGAAGTAAGTCGATTGGATATCTTAGATCTTCCAGTGGAGCAAAATGTCCAGCCATTATCTGAGCAGCAAAGTGGAGCATTAGAACAAATTGAGGCGGCCTTTAGCAAAAACAAACCAGTGCTGTTACATGGTGTGACTGGAAGCGGGAAGACAAGGGTCTTTATAGAGTTGATTAAAGAGGTATTGGATAGTGGTGGACAAGTATTGTATCTGCTTCCAGAGATCGCTTTGACGGGTCAAATCGTGCAAAGGTTACAGAATCAACTTGGAGACCGAATATTAGTCTTTCACAGTCAGGTGAAAGATGCAAAAAGGGTAGAGGTCTTCAACGCAGCAAGATTTGACAAAAAGCTGTTTATCGGTGCTCGGTCATCTTTGTTTTTACCCTTTGAAAACTTGAAACTTATTATAGTAGATGAAGAGCACGATGGCTCATATAAACAGGATCATCCCAACCCTAAATATCAAGGGCGAGATGTTGCCTTAGTTCTCGGGCGGATGCATCAGGCTAAGGTCATCCTGGGTACTGCGACGCCTTCACTGGAGTCCTATCACAACAGTATCCAAGGGAAATACGCTTATGTGCAGATGCCAGAGCGATTTGGTTCTGCAGGATTGCCATTTATACAAGTCGTCGATCTCAAGGAGGGCTATAAGAAAGGCTTAGTCAAGAATGGTATTTCGCAAGACCTTAAGGAGGCGATTGAGTCAACCATCGAGCAAGGTCAGCAAGTGATCCTATTTCAGAATCGTAGAGGATTCGCTCCAACGATTAAGTGTATCCAGTGTGGGTGGACCGCAGAATGTGTGAACTGTGATGTCACGCTGACCTACCATCAGAAGATCAATGAGCTCAAGTGTCACTACTGTGGTCACAGAGTCTACAAGAAAGACACCTGCCCAGCTTGTGGTAGTTATGAATTACAACTGATGGGTGCTGGCACCGAGAAAATCGAACAAGTCATCGGTGAGCTGTTTCCTGATCTTAAGGTAGATCGATTTGATCATGATACCACGAGGTCCAAGAAGAATCAGTTTAAGCTCTTGGAGGACTTCAAGCAAGGTCGGATCAATATTTTGATTGGGACACAGATGATCACTAAGGGGTTTGATTTTGGTAATATTGGTTTGGTTGGTGTGCTCAACGCCGATAGCCTGCTGGCTTACCCAGACTTTAGAGCGTCAGAGCGCAGCTATCAATTGCTCAAGCAAGTCAGCGGTCGAGCGGGACGTCGAGACAAGAAAGGGCGAGTGATTATCCAGGCTTTTCAGATTGATCATCCAGTCATACAAGAATTGCTAAAGAATGATGACGAGCGATTTTATAGTCGGGAGCTCGCCGAGCGTAAGCAATTTATGTATCCACCATATTATGGGATGATCTCGGTATGGTTTAGGCACATTGAATTTCAAAGAACTAAGGGAGCGGCACAGTATTTTTATCAAGAGATCCATAAGAAGTTAGGCGATCGCTGTACACGACCTTTTGATCCGGTAATCATCAGGGTGAGAAACAAGTATCAGCAACAGATCAATATCAAGACTGAGAAAGATGCTAAGACCATCAAAGTAATCAAGGAGATACTACTCGCCACTAAGGGGTTAATGAAGACCCACAAGGACTTTAAGCGAGTCATGATATCAATCGATATTGATCCACAGTGATCAATTAGAATTATTTATTTTCGCACTCTCAAACATTTGGGGCCTTAGCTCAGTTGGCTAGAGCGCTACACTGGCAGTGTAGAGGTCACCGGTTCGAATCCGGTAGGCTCCACTTCTTTCACTCACTTAGTTTACTTCAAGACAAGACGTTCTATTACGAACCTGTAACGCACCTTAATAGGCCTTAATGCCGTAAGTTAGCAGTCATGAATATCAGTGTAGATTTGAGCAAAAGCGAGCTCCAAAGCTATTTAGAACAGCTTAGTTGGATTAGTAATGAGACTATCTCAGAAGTGGTTTCTGCAGGCGAGGGTAATATGAACGTGGTATTGCGGATTACAACAGATCAACGTTCATTTATACTGAAGCAATCCAGGCCCTATGTCCAGAAGTATCCGGACATTCCAGCGCCTATCGAGCGAATAGATGTAGAAGCCCAGTTTTACCATGCTTTATCCAAGAGCGATGTGAGTCAGCATTTGCCAAGTGTGATGAACTACGCACCCCAAGAGTATCTATTGATGTTGAGCGATCTGGGTGCGATAGTCGATATGACCAGCATCTACCACGCCAGAGAGATTAAAGACTCTTATGTTGAGCAGCTCGTCCGCATCGCACATCAATGCCATCAGTCTCAAGATGTTGCAGGCTTTCCTGAGAATATGGAATTGCGTAAGCTTAATCATCAGCATATATTCCTATTACCTTTTGATGGAGACAATGGTTTCTCATTAGACGATGTACAAGTGGGACTGCAGGAGTTGGCAAAACCATATCAAGGAAATATCGCCCTTAAGTCTGTAATTGCAGAGATGGGCGAGCATTATCTCTCTCAAGGAGACGCCTTAGTTCATGGTGATTACTATCCTGGGAGTTGGATGCGTTCAGATGAAGAGTTGTATGTGTTAGATCCTGAGTTTGCTCATCTTGGTCAAGCAGAATTTGACCTTGGCGTAATGACGGCACATCTGATCATGGCCACTCATGACATCGACTACCGATCTAAAGTCATTGAGGCATATCCTAATGAAATTGACCAACTACTCTTGAGCAGATATGCGGGCATAGAAATTATGAGAAGACTGATAGGTCTGGCTCAATTACCGATTAGTAGAATCTTGGAGGAAAAGAAAGTACTGATGGGTATTGCACTAAACTTGATGCAGCTATGATTCTGGAGCAACCGACATCCAGAAGTTATAAATCATCGTAGACACATCGATGTCAATGTAGGCATCGATAACCCTTGAGGGGGTATTAGATGGAGCTTTAAAGGGTCGCTTTTCTGCTAACTCGGGATGTATGAGGGCTTCGATGATGGCCACATCCCACATGATCCATTCTTGCTTTTCTGGATCTTCTTGTGTCCACCAGCGTGTATATGTTTCCCAGCGATTGACTAAGTAATCAGATATACCGCCTTTGCCTTTTAGATGTTGATCTACTTCCTCTTTTGTTAGCACGAGATGTTGGCATGTGGTAGCGGTCATCACATCAAAATCCAATCCCTCAGCATCTAATAGTACCTGTACGGCGAACGTATCATTACCAGAATTGAATTCCTTCAGGTCGAATACCTGAGTCAAGGTATCATGCCAGAAACCTATATAGTGTACCCGTACATTTGGGATGATATCTGGAGCCTCAACTATTGCCGTGGCCATATTGGTACATGAGCCCAATACTGCCACATGGATTGGGTCTTCAGGACTATGCTCACGAGCAGTATTGATGATATATGCAGAGGCCTCGGATGACGCTGGAGAAGTAGGGGCGGTCATTGGGCCGTTAGCGCCAAGTGGTAATACAACATCATCTCTATCCATTAAGGATATGATATCCTCATTGATCTTCTGGCTCTCATAGACGGTACTATCAGTCGCCAGTGGAGAGGTATGAAACTGTGCCGATGTGATAGCCATCACATTGAGCTCATCTGCATGCAATGCTCTCACGATTGCGTAAAGGTCATCGACCTCATTGGCAGTATCAGCATCTATGATCAGAGGAAGTCCTGTAGGATGCTCTACAGAACACGAGCTTTCCAAGAGTCCAAGGATAAAGACTATGTATACAGTGATTTTTAATTGTTCCAATATGAATCTATTGGACGGCAATTTACTCTATTTCTTCATCGAGTTCTAATCCAGCATTGATCTTTGCTAATCGCTCTTCATGCTCATAGCTCATCTTTTGTGATTTGATGATGTATCCACCCACGATAGCAACGATAGGGATTAAGAGGACTAATATTTGAGGCTGCAATAACTTGTATAACATGTGATTGAATTTTTCATCAATATATTGAGTATAGATAGTCTACTGAGTTGTAGATCGACGATAGCAAGCAAATATTCGATTAAATGGATATAATGCGATCTATTACCTTCGCTGAGAGTATTGAGATATGGGTGAAATAGTAAGTAACATCATTGACTCTCTTCAAGGTCTATCAATCTTGGAGTTTGCTGGATTAGTGTTTGGTGTAATCAATGTATTGCTACTGATCAGGGAGGATATCCGTAACTGGATATTTGGCATTCTTTATATTCTTGTGTCCTTCGTTATCTTTTGGCAGAGCAGACTGTATGGTGACTTTATTCTCCATGTCATCTACTTGGTCCTCAATATTTACGGATGGTATAACTGGACTAAGCCTAAAGAACAAAATGATCTGGCGGTTACATTACAATCATTCCAGAACAGGGTCATATGGATTCTTGTCTCACTTGTTGGCGTGGTGTTCTTTGCTCAGTTCCTATTGGTCCTTCCTACGATCTTCCCCAATTTAGATCCACCATCTCTGCCGTATTGGGATAGCACGACTACCATGCTCAGCGTGACAGCGATGTGGTTGACGGCTCGCAAGAAGCTGGAGAGTTGGGTTTATTGGTTAGTGGTAGATGTCTTAGCCACGGGTATATACTTTTACAAAGGGCTCTATTTTTATTCGCTCCTGTACTTTATCTATATCGCTTTTGCTGTGATGGGCTATAGAGCTTGGCTCAAATCCTATCGCTCATGAAGGTGGTCATCACGGGTATAGAGTGCTCGGGTAAGTCAACCTTGGCAGCGGGCTTGGCTGATCATTATGGAGTTTCCTACATCCCAGAATATGCTCGAACTTATCTCACTAAGTATGGTCCCGATTATACAGAGAGTGATCTATTAACCATTGCGAAAGGACAAGTCAGACAAGAAAAAGCAGCGAGAGAGGCAGGAGTCAACCCAATCATATGTGATAGCAGCCTCCTTGTCATCAAGATTTGGTCAGAGATCCGATTTGGTCGATGCGACCCTTGGATCACGGATTATATCAAGCAACAAGACTGGGATCTCTTCATCCTTTGTGATCACCATATCTCATTAGAACCCGACCCACTAAGGGACTATGATTTAGATAGAGAGGAGTTCCATGAACGGTATAGAACAGGCTTGCAAGAGTTGGGTGTTCCATACATTGAAGTCAAAGGTCCTTTGTCAGACCGTATTAAAGCCGCTATCGAGACTATGGCAACTTACAAATGATACTATATTTACATCGACTTTATGATGGGGTGCCTTATTCATCGAGAGATGAATGTAATCACAGGCTGAGATTATACCCAATTTAACTTGATCCAGGTAATGCTGGCGTAAGGAAGAAAAGTGTTCATGCACCCAAGGTGTATGAGGTCTCATACCATCATATTATTCATCAGTATAAAAAATGAGTTATGAGAATTCTATCCATTCTATTTACCCTATTTGTTGTTTCAGTTTCTGCTCAAGACTTTGTATCGAGCGTCGATAGCGTTGATATCGAGGATGTCATTATCTCGGCTTCCCGAGTATCTGAGCGAGCCCCTGTATCTTATACTAATGTCGATCAAGCACAAATCAATGAGATCTATATAGGCCAAGACCCTGCCGTGCTCATCGAGCGCTTAGTGCCCTCGATTGTTTCGTACTCTGATGGAGGCACGGACATCGGTAACTACTCACAGTTTAGATTGAGAGGAATAGATCAGGATAGACTCAATATCAGCCTTAATGGTGTGCCACTTAATGATATGGTTGATCATGGCACGTTCTTTTCTAACTTTTCTGACTTTGGTAATAGTGTGGAGAGTATACAAGTGATTCGTGGTGTCGGAGCCAATAGTGTGGGCGCTGCCTCCTATGGTGGCTCCGTAAATTTTGAATCTCCCAACCTGTTCAAGGATGAATCTAACTATGGCGTGCAACTCACCGCTGGTAGCTTTAGCACATTGAGAGTGAGTGCAGAGGCGCAATCAGGTCTCATCGATGATAAGTTTGGAGTGTATGCTCGTATGACTCGCACTGAGACTGGCGGCTTTAAGGATAACTCTGGTTCTGACTCTTATTCATTCTTCTTTTCTGGAGGCATTAAGGGCGACAATGATGTATTGAAGTTGACGGCTTTCTCTGGACGTACCCAAAATGGTCAGTCTTATCTACATGTCCCTCTATCGATTATAAATGAAAATCCTCGCACCAACTTCAATGACCTCAACGACGTGGATGACTTTGAGCAGAGAATGGTTCAGCTACAATATGCCAAGTCAGTAGCAGGCTTTGATTATTCAGCAACGGCTTATTACCACGGAGCTGGTGGAGTATTTCCGTTTAGCTTCGGCGGTGATCAATTCATGTTTGGACTTGAGAATGATCAGTTTGGCGTACAGCTAAATGGAACTAAGGATTTAGGACAAGGATCATTATCATTTGGTGCTAATGGCTATACATTCGATAGAGTGAATTTTGACTTCATCACGCCGCTTGCCAATCAACCTTTTAATCGAGATAATACGGATAAGAATGAGGGGAGTGTCTATGCAAAGTATGAGTCGTCTCTGGACAAGCTGGGCTTTTTTGGTAATGCGGAGTTACGCCGAATCGGTATGACCATAGATGGTGACGAATCAGTCATCGGCCCTGAAAATGATTTCTTATTAGAAGAGGATTATACATTCATCAACTTCTCTTTGGGTGTGAGCCATCAGCTAAGTGAGCAAAGTCAATTATATGTTTCATATGGCGAGACAAGCCGAGAGCCGACACGTTCGGACTTGTTCAATGGAGTGACGGAGTCAGAGCGTGTCCATGACATTGAGTTAGGTTATCGTTATAAGACAAGCAACTTCACATATGAAGCAAACTTGTTCCATCTGAACTTTGACAATGAGATTAGCCAGATCGGAGCCTTAGTAGATATGTCTTATATGGAGATCAGACAAAATGTACCTAATAGTGTGAGGCAAGGAATTGAAGTTGTTGGTTCAGTAAAGCTAACCGATGCAGTAGATTTTGGCTTAAACCTGACTTATATGGATAGCAACATAGACAGCTATGTGGACCTTGCAACAGGGGAGGAGTTTACTGACGTAGAGCACATCTTTGCCCCACAGTTTCTGATTAATCCATCAGTGGATATAGCTATTACTGATAAGATCAACTTTAACCTAAATGCTCGCCATGTGAGCCAATCCTTTACGGAGCTGTCCAATAATGACAATTTTGTACTGCCGAGTTTTACGGTGTTCAATAGTCAGTTGAATGCTCAGGTGAATGACTATTTCTCGTTGAGTTTTGTCCTCAACAATGTCTTTGATGTACTCTATTTTACAGAGGGCTCACCCATAGACGTTGACTTTGATGGGACGATAGATGATACAGGATTTAGAGTGCAACCGCCTCGCAATTTCTATGTATTGGCGAAGTATCAGTTTTAGAGAGATTGGTTAACTTGCAGTTATTAATTAACTATCCAAAACTATGACGCTATGCCTGCTAACTGGTATTTGTTTTTTGCGACTGCTTTGATCCCAATGGCCGTTGGTTTTTTCTGGTATGGGAATATGGGATTTGGTAAGAAGTGGATGAAAATCAACGGATTTACAGAGGAGAGCCTTGCTGGTGGCAATATGGGGATGATTTTTGGTCTATCCTATGTGTTCGGCGTTATTATCTCATTGGCACTTTCTGGTGTTGTAATACATCAGACAAGTGTGTTTCAAGTGATGATGCCCGGTGTCGCAGAGAGCGGTAGTGCTGCGCAAGCTCAGTTTAATGATTTGATGGCCACCTATGGTAATAACTTTAGGGACTTCGGTCATGGAGCATTGCATGGTGGATTCTTGGCTTTGACGCTTGCGTTTCCTTTGATTGCGATCAATTCACTGTTTGAGCGCAGGGGATGGGGGTATATTGGTATACATACAGGTTATTGGTTCTTGGTTATGTTATTAATAGGAGGTGTGCTATGTCAGTTCTTGACGTTCGCTACACCGTCTTAATCAATCGATATAAGATAAATCTTGGATGGATCATTTACACAGTAAGCGACCCATTTTCATTTTGTAGAGTGCTTAGTTGGTTAGATGCGATTAGTAAGTCGTTATTTCTATAAAATTCTTTTGAGCGAAGTGTAACACTTTGAGCCGTTAGTCTGTCCTTTAAATCAATTGATCTATTTAATTCCACAGAATCAGGTTAATTCTTTTGCTTCGCAGTATGAACGAGATAAGTGCATGATCAAAATTAAAAACCTCAATAAGTCCTATTCAACAGAGTTCAACAAGCTTCACGTCCTAAAGGGGATAGATCTCGAGATTGGTGAAGGCCAGTTGGTATCGATCATGGGATCTTCCGGCTCGGGCAAGTCTACATTGCTCAACATACTCGGGATACTCGATGAGTACGATGATGGTGAGTACTGGCTTAATGATCAGCTTATCAATAAGGATCTGTCAGAGACTAAGGCCGCATACTTTAGAAATAAGTTCATTGGATTTGTCTTTCAATCATTCAACCTATTACCATTTAAGACTGCCAAGGAAAATGTAGCACTCCCACTATATTATCAAAAAGTATCAAGAGCTGAGCGCCAGGACTTAGCCTTACAGTATCTGGAGAGAGTAGGGCTTAAGGATTGGGCAGATCACTATCCCAATCAGATGTCTGGTGGTCAGCAACAGCGAGTTGCCATCGCCAGAGCCTTGATCAGCAGACCCAAGGTAGTATTAGCGGATGAGCCGACTGGGGCATTGGATTCTACTACGACTCAGGAGGTTATGCAGCTATTTAGAGATTTCAATGAGCAAGGGATCACAACGATCATTGTAACTCACGAAGATGAAATCGCCAATCAAACTGATCGTATTATCCGTATCAAGGATGGTCTCATCGAAAATCATGGCCTATGATCGATGTAGATAAGTGGCAAGAGATTTTCGAATCCATCAATCGTCATAAGCTTAGGACACTGTTGACAGCCTTTGGAGTGGCTTGGGGGATATTCATGCTGGTCATGCTATTAGGCATGGGCAATGGTCTACAGAATGGTATAAAACACCAGTTTGAAGGAGATGCGCTTAACAGCCTCTGGATTAATACGAGTCGCACAAGTAAATCACATAACGGCCTTGGCGAAGGAAGATTGGTTCGACTCGACAATGATGACTATAAATATCTTATCAGTCAGTTTGATGAGATCAGCAAGATCAGTGGGAAGTACTTCCTCAGTTGGAGTTCAGTAGTGACCTATGGACAAAAGACACAGACCTACTCCGTGCAAGGCACACATCCAGATGGCGCTCATATCGAGAGTTTAGAAATATTATCGGGTAGGTATTTCCATACAGAAGACCTCAACAAGCTGCGTAAAGTAGCAGTAATTGGTCGTGATGTGCGAGATGAGTTCTTCGTAGAGGATGACGACCCAATCGGGAAGAGTATCATCGTCGATGGCAATTCATATCAGGTCATAGGTGTATTCTATGACAAGGAGGAGGGTAGGACAATGCAGCGCATCTATGTACCCATCTCGACCTTACAGACGAACTACTCTAACTTCAGACGTATAGACCAGATGATAGTTGACTTAGGTGATCTGCCATATGATGATGTCATCCAAGTAGAGGAGGCTGTCAAAAGGACCTTGCAAGAGCGTAAACTCGTCCACCCAGAAGATCGCCAGGCAATCCGCATTTGGAACATGGCAGAGGAGTTTCAGAGCTTTAAGAGTCTCATGACTGCTATCAAAAGCATCATGTGGGTAGTTGGCATATTCTCTATTATAGCCGGAGTGATTGGGGTTAGTAATATCATGCTCATCATCGTCAAGGATCGCACGAAGGAAATTGGGATCAGAAAGGCCCTGGGTGCGACACCTCGATCTATTGTGTCTATGATTTTTCAAGAGTCGATATTCATAACTGCAATAGCTGGTTATATAGGATTGGTGTTGGGAGTGGCGGCATTATCAGGATTGAGCTTCTTAGAGACTGAGTTCTTTAGGAGTCCAGAGATCAATTTATGGATTGCGATCCTGGCTACATTGATATTAATTTTTGCGGGAGCACTGGCTGGGTTATTACCTGCTATTCAAGCCAGTCGTATTAACCCAGTTCAAGCCATTAAATCTGATTAGTATGGGAATATTTGATAGCGACAAATGGCAGGAGATATTCGCAACTATCATGAAGAATAAGCTGCGTAGTTTTCTAACTGCATTGGGCGTGTTCTGGGGAATATTCATGTTGGTTTTCCTGCTCGGTATGGGTAAGGGACTTGAGAATGGAGTCTATAAAGACTTTGGAGCTCGTGCTAAGAATATTATGTACGTCTGGGCGTCACGAACGACTATTGCTCATGACGGATTACCTCAAGGTCGCAGGGTACAACTCAATTTGAGTGATATAGACTATCTAAAAGAAAAAGTATCAGAGATCGACCTCATCGCCCCTCGTAATCAGGTTGGTCCATTTAATGTCGAATACAAGGGTGAAGGAGCCAGCTATACCGTACGTGGGGAACTCACAGATATGCCGATCATCGAAGCTTTTAAAATTCATGAAGGCAGATATATCAATGATGGCGATGTACTCGAGGCTCGTAAGGTAGCCGTCATAGGTACAACGACTAAGGATGTGCTTTTTGGAGAGGATGAGGCCATCGGGGAGCATATCACCATTAAGGGTATAGACTTCAAGGTAGTTGGTGTATTTGGCCCCGATCAAGTTAAGGAGTGGACACGTGAGGATACAGAGGTGGCCGTGGTGCCATTAACTACGATGAGTCGTGCATTCGGTACAGGTGATCGCATAGACTATATGGTTGTCTCTGCTAAGCCTGGCACTCGAGTAGCCGAGATGGAACCCAAGATTAGGAAACATCTTAGAGAGATCAATCGAGTGCACCCTGATGATCCACAAGGGATCGGCGGATTTAATCTCGAGAAGGAGTTCCAACAAGTACAAGGATTATTTCTCGGCATAAAGGTGTTCTTATGGTTCGTTGGGATTGGTACCCTGTTAGCGGGCATCATCGGCGTCAGTAACATCATGCTGATCATCGTTAAGGAGCGCACTAAAGAGATTGGTATTCGTAAGGCTCTTGGTGCTACGCCTGGGTCAATAATCAGTATGATACTGACAGAGTCAGTCTTTATCACAGCATTGTCGGGTTACCTCGGTATTCTCTTAGGGACTTTTATGATATGGGTGATCAACTATGCATTGGGCATGGCTGGTGATGTCGATAATTTTCACAATCCCGAGATCGACTGGTATGTAGGTGTATTTGCACTTGTCGTGCTCGTAGTCGCAGGGACTATAGCTGGATTTATTCCAGCATTACAAGCTGCTAAGGTTAATCCGGTGGTAGCCTTAAAAGATGAATAACTCTATTACAAACTAAAAATTAATCGAAAGATGAATAAAGGATGTCTATTTGCAGCATTAGGGTTTTTAGGCCTGACAGTTATAGGCTTAGCGTATTATTTCTATAGTCAGTCTGGGGGTGGACCAGTAGAGTACAGCAGTACTAAAGCTGAGGTTCGCACCATTCTCAATAAAGCGGTTGCCACAGGCTCTATTAAGCCAAGACTCGAGGTCAATATCAAACCTCAGGTATCTGGTGTCATTGACGAACTCTACGTCGAGGCTGGTCAGATCATCAACAAAGGCCAAAAGATCGCACGGATCAAGCTCATCCCTAATGAGGTCAATATCAATAGTGCACGATCCAATGTTGAGCTGGCTCGCATCCGAGTACGTGAGGCAGAGCGTGAACTGAGTAGACAATCAGAGGTCAATAGTGGTCAGCTCGATATAAAAGAGGCAGCCAGGAGCCTTGAGGTCGCCAAGAAAGAAGAACAGCGCAATCGACAACTTCTCGAGGATGGTATCATATCAGAGCAGGACTATACACAGTTCAAGTTAGATCTCGACTTACGTCAAAATGCCTATGATAATGCAGCACTACTTTCTTCTAATACACTCGGACAGGTAAAAGCTCAGCTCGACATACGGAAACAAGAACTCGAAGCAGCAGAAAATAATCTGCAGCTCTTGCGTGAAGGACGCACGAATCGCTCTAATCAAGTCAATAATGTTGTTGTATCAACAGTGGATGGTATGGTGCTCGATGTACCTGTAGAGGAGGGTAGCTCGGTCATCGAGCGCAACAACTTTAATGAAGGAACTAACGTAGCTGTAGTTGCAGATATGAAGTCTCTCATCTTTGAGGGTAAGGTCGACGAGTCAGATGTAGGCAAGCTACAAGAAGGCATGGAGTTAGAGCTGACTGTAGGTGCTATACCAGAGCATAAGTTTGATGCATTACTCGAGTTTATCTCACCCAAAGGAACAGAAGAGGAAGGAATCGTAAAGTTCGAAGTGAAGGCCGCCCTCAAGCCATATAGTGATGATGTGTTCTTACGTGCTGGATATAGCGCCAATGGTGACATCATCATCGACAAGAAAGATGATGTCATAGCAGTACAAGAGCGAGATGTCATCTATGAAGGTGACTCAATAACTTATGTGGAAAAAGTAGTCGGAGATCAGGAGTTTGAACGACATGAAGTGGAGCTCGGCCTTTCTGATGGACTCTACGTAGAGGTCGCCAGCGGTATAGATACCTCCACTCAGATCAAGTTGCAGTTAGATCCAACTGCGGGAGAATAGAATCGTCTCTTCTTCATTTCAAGGGGTTTCTACCCTTTGAAGGGAATTGTGCTTTTCATTTATGGTGGGTGTTCTTATCAACCAATAGTCCGCCAAGTGACTAATTTTCTCTAATATCATATAATTGAAACTTATAAAGTGGTGTCTATGTTAATAGAAAGTCAAATGTTACTTCAGACATGAAAAAGAAAAAGGCAACCTTCAAAGACATCGTAAAATCTTCTAAACCTACTCTTGTGGACTTCTACGCTACATGGTGTGGACCATGCAAAGCAATGATGCCAGCTATCAAGGAAGTATCTCAGCGAGTAGGAGATTCAGCTAAGGTGATTAAGATCGATATCGACAAGAATCAAAAACTTGCGAATAAGCTTAATATCCGCAGCGTACCAACCCTTATGATATACAAGGAGGGTAAAGTGATGTGGAGGCAGACTGGCGGTATGTCCGCTAAGCAACTCGAGCGAGCTATCACAGAGTTCGTTGATAACTAACACACCTAAGTAGCGCTCATATCAGACGCTCCAACCATTGGTTAGTCTTCCATTTTCTGATGGTATAACATTAGAAGAATTAGAATTACTATAACTACTTTTAAGTAGGTTTCAATTTATTTCTCTCGTAAATAGAGGGAGTAACACACCCGTGGTTTTTGATCTTTAGCTATTTTCATTCTATGGTTTTGAGATTAGCGATAGTATGGGCAGCCTCATTGATTATAGGCTCAGTTTCTGCTCAAGAATTAGTGATTAAACCAGTTGTGGGATTTCAGTTGTGGAGTACATTGTCTGAAGGGACAAGCTTTATTGACCCTGATACAGGTTCTCCGGTGGCAGTTGATAGTAGATTGGGATTCCAGTTACATCGGTCACGTTTAGGAGTCAAAGGAAGTTATGGGGATCGATTAAATTTTACATTCATTGCTGCGAGTGATTTTGTTGGTAAGGACTTTCTTGACGGTACTATAGGAGGTCCTAATAATACCGCCTCGCCTCGTTTTAGACTATGGAATGCACACATAGATTATGATCTTGATCCCAAAAGTGATTTGTTGAATTTGAGGGTAGGTTATTTTTTAATTCCTCTAAGTAGAGAGTCAATCGTCTCACCTTTCAATGTGTTATCCTCAGAAAAGTCTTGGTCACAGAATTACATCCGCCGACAGATGACCAATAATGGTCCAGGTCGAACTGCGGGTATAAGCATTGGTGGATATAAGGCTGTTAAGAAAAACACTTTCGCATTTAGTTATGACATCGGTGTTTTCAATTCTCGGTTTGGAGACTTCAATACCAATAGTGCAGGGACTCAAGCCTCTCATGTCGTTTCAGGACGAGTAACTTTGCAATTTGGAGAACCAGAGAGCAAGAGCTATCTGGATGGTACTAAGCAAATTTCATTCGTCAAGAGACGGGGTCTAACGATAGGGTTTTCTCAGGCCGTACAAGGGAGCACAGATTTCTATGATAGCAACAACGTTTCTGCTGTTGATTGGCTCCTACAGTGGGATCATATTATCATCACTGGAGAGTGGGCCGTGTTAGGACGATCGCTTGATAACATAAGCACATCGGCACGTACTGGATTCATACGTGGGGGCTATATGATCCCTCTACAAGATGAGAAGTTTGTCAGCTTAGCACTTGGTCACACCTTTTTCAATGGAACCACGGATCAGAGTGCAGTGGATTTTGCCAATAGTGTTCGCGCTTTCTCTGGGGAGGATCGCTACACAGAGGCCACTTTCAACTATCACATGACTAAGAAAAGCCGTTTTACGCTATCGTATACATGGAGGTCAGGTTCGAGTGGTGATGTTAGATCTGAGCAGATCAATAACAATTACTTTCAGCAGAGTGGCTTTACTTTTATGCGGCCCAGTTATTTCATAGTGGGTTGGCATTTCACTATTTGATCCAGATCGTTTCAAGAGAAGATGCCGAACACATGGTTTTGTCGTCACTGATACTAATTACTCTGGCAAAAACTGTATTCGTTCCTGTTGCCAACGGGATAGGTCCATCATAGCGCACTGCTTCGGGCGAGAGAGAGTTATCAGATAATCTTGGATCACTGCCATCAAGGGTGTAGTAAATTTCACCGCTTTTATTAGGGTTTTTTAAGCTTAGCGTTTTACGTCTCTGATTAGTTTTAAACTTAACTGATGCTAATGGACTGCTGTATCCCTTTTCTTCAAAGTGTTGTATCAGGGCTTTAGTCCGCTTAGGTATATAGGTGTTCAAGATTCGCTTTTTTTCATCTTCCCATTCTTCGTTTACTTCCCAACTATCTACAGCGATATGCCAACCATAACTTTGATATGGATTGGAACCCCAACGAGCTTGTTCTGCGAGTAGAGATACTTCTACTTCAGCGGCTCTCCTACTATACATTTCTTCGACATGATCAGGAGTAAGTATGCCATCTGACTTAATACATAGATTGTATAGCTCATCTCGCAATAGAATAAGAAAGTTCTCATTTTGGAGTAGCTCAGCCGGAACAGGTCCACTGTTATCAAAGGGCGCAAAGAAATACTCTGGATCACTACTTTTTTCAGGGTGCCACTTACCACCATTGCCCAGGCTGTAGTCTACATCATAGAGCATGAATCGATATCCGTTAGTCTCCCCAAGAGAGCTATAATACCCAACCATATTCTTGTATTTACCCCAGTCATATCCAGAGGCATAACCCATGAAGACAAGGTAACGAGCAGCCATCTGTGGATCTATATAGCCTGCAAGCTTATCCATACTTGATGTGCTAAAATCAATGCTGTCGAGCTGATACCAGACTGTGTCGGACTGGTTACCCTTATGCCATACTTCACCGGCTTTCACAATTTCAATATCATCCTTATCAACAGTAAGATAATCTTCAAAAAAGCTTTCATCAGGACGCTCCATAAGGTGATAATGGCCCCAGTATTGTCCATTGAGAAATAGGTGAACGAATCTACCATGAGGGGCTAACATGCCTGCTTCAAGACTCAAGTCATACATCACTCTATTGCGGATATATTGTGGAGTTAGCTCATTACTAAATTCTGCATTTAACCCATCTTGAGAACCAGCTCTTAATAGGAGCTTATCATACGAGTCCACGGATGGTATATAGGTGTGACCATATGAGCTATTATTCTCATGGAAGATATTACCATTGAGTTTTTTATCGCCGTATTTCTTCTTAAACTCCAAGCGGAAGTTCTTTTTCGGATTGGTAGGACTATCACCCCATATCTGTAGTCCCGCATTTATGATGATATTTTGCATGCTTGGATTGTTCCAGATGAACTCGGCTGCCACAGGCACTTCTATACGCTCCTTATCAACAGGGTCGATTTGGGTTCCAGATACGGCGATTACGGGTAGGGCTTCAAATGCCGCCTTGAGTTCTGACTCTGATACTGACGTAAGATCTTGCTCTTGACGGATCTGACTTATGTTGAAGTAGGTGTAACTGATCGTCTGTGTAGAATCGTTTCCATTGTAAACTTTGATCTTGATAATCTTAGACTCTTCGATCATTAATTTATCGGGGAACTCCGTAGAACTGCGTAGGGGTTCACTTAAGTCATCTGTATAGACTACTCTCGCAGAGTCAGAAATGGGTATGACTCTCAGATCAAACGGTTCTTCAAAAAATCCAGCCGGGCGACTGATTGTAAAATCATTCTGTGCAATCTGGCTTAAGCCAAATTGTAAACTAACAATCGTTAAGAGAGTCGCACAGATTATTCTTATCATTGACACGATCCTTTGCTCAATCGGTTTATTTGTGCAAAGATCAATAAAAAATACTCACTAAGCATGATATTCGAGTCGAGGTTGATTTAAGTATTTATGAATGTTGATATAACCCAACCTACAATGGATCTTTTGGCGAAGCAGCTGGAAGGAGAATTGTTATATGATGAGACGATTAAGGTGCTCTATGCTACTGATGCATCCGTGTATCGAGCGTTACCCCAAGCCGTTGCTTTCCCCAAGTCAGAGAGTGATATTATTAAGCTTGTTAAGTTCGCCAATGAACATAAAACTTATTTGGTGCCTCGAGCAGCAGGTACTTCATTGGCGGGTCAGACCGTAGGAGAAGGTATCATTGTAGACTGTTCGAAGTATCTCAACAAGATCATAGAAATCAATACTCAGGACAAATGGGCACTGGTTCAGCCTGGCGTTATCCGAAATGAGCTCAATTATCACCTCAGTGATACTGGATTGTTTTTTGGACCGATTACAGCCACGGCTTCAAGAGCTACCATAGGGGGCATGGTGGGTAATAATTCTGCAGGTACTAACTCCATCGTTTACGGCACAACTCGTGATAAGATCATTGAGGTTAAGGGCGTGCTAAGTGACGGATCAATCGTAACATTTAGTGCTGAGAATAATAATAGCACTCAAGGCAACGATTTAGAAGCTGCAATTCGAGTTCATCTACATCAATCACTATCGGATGATGCGTTCCGACAGACTATAGAAGATAACTACCCTAAGACCTCCATACATAGACGTAATACAGGTTATGCCTTAGATGTGCTGGCAGCTTCAGATGCCTTCAATGAGTCGGGGGCACCATATAATATTGCTAAGCTCATCTGTGGATCAGAAGGTACGTTAATGTTCATTACTGAAGTTAAGATTCAACTTGACGTAGTGCCACCCGCTCATCAGGCGGTGATCGCAGTGCATTGTGCTACTATTGATGAGAGTCTCCGCGCTACTCAAGTTGCCATGAAGCATCAACTTTATGCGTGTGAGCTCATGGACAAGATCATATTAGATTGTACCAAGGAGAATGATCTTCAGAATGCGAATCGCTTCTTCGTTGAGGGAGATCCAGAAGCGATCTTATTGTTAGATGTCAGATCTGATAAGCCAGATGACCTACATAGACAGTGCGCAGAGATAATTGCAGATCTCAAGTCACATAGTATGGGCTATGCCTTTCCGATAGTTCATGGGGCTAATACCAGTAAAGTGTGGCAACTGCGATCTGCAGGACTAGGCCTACTGGCTAATATAAAGGGAGATGCTAAGGCTGTTGCATGCATTGAGGATACAGCTGTGGCTCTTGATGATCTGCCAGAGTATATCGCAGACTTCAACAAGATGCTTGACACTTATGGTCAGCGATCCGTGCACTATGCCCATGCCGGAGCCGGAGAGATTCACCTGCGACCGATCTTAGACTTAAAGAAATCTGAGGATCGCAAACAGTTCTACGAGATCAGCAGAGATACTGCCGAACTGGTGAAGAAATATAAGGGCTCACTGAGCGGGGAGCATGGAGATGGTAGAGTGAGGGCGCCATTTATCCCTATGATGGTAGGCGAAGAGATTTATCAATTCTATCAAGAGCTTAAGGCAGTCTGGGATCCTAATAACATATTTAACAGAGGGAAGATATTAGATGCCGATCCGATGAACGAGTCGCTGCGTTATGATGAGGATCAGGAGACTCGAGAGATCGAAACGATATTTGATTTTAAGGGGACAGATGGCATGTTGCGTGCAGTCGAAAAATGCAATGGCTCGGGGGATTGCCGCAAGCTGCCTCTATCCGGAGGTACGATGTGTCCCAGCTATCAGGCTACTCGCAATGAGCGAGATTCTACTCGAGCACGTGCTAATATCCTAAGGGAGTACTTGACTCGGAGTACTAAGGAAAACGTCTTTGATCATGAGGAGATAAAAGAGGTGCTTGATCTCTGCTTGTCATGCAAAGGGTGTACCTCAGAGTGCCCTTCTAATGTTAATATGACGATGATGAAAGCCGAGTTTCAACATCAGTATTATAAGGATCATCGGCGTCCGCTAAGGTCACGAGTATTTGGGCACATCAATGATTTAAATAAGATCGGTTCTATAGCTCCATGGCTTTATAACTTGGGTGTGTCTGGCAGCTTCTCGAGCTTGTCCAAAATGTTGATTGGAGTCCACCCATCCCGATCATTACCTAAGATGGACAGTGTTTCTGTCCGTAAGTGGTATCAGAAGCATTACGTTGCGCCAGTAAGTGCGATAGGGCGAGTGATCCTATTCGTAGATGAGTTCAGCAACTACAACGAGACTCAGATTGGCATCCAAACAATTCAATTACTCGTAGCACTCAATTATAAAGTGTCTGTTGTGGATCACCAAGAGAGTGGCAGAGCCGCATTCTCCAAGGGGATGCTTCATAAGGCTAAAAAACATGCCGAGCACAATGTGGAAGTGTTGGGTAAATTAGTATCAGATGAGGTCCCACTGATAGGTATAGAGCCGTCGGCAATATTGAGCTTTAGAGATGAGTATCCATTGATTGTCGGTGAGCACTTACAGTCGCAAGCTCAACAATTAAAGACACGGACCTTGACTATTGATGAGTTTATCGCTCGTGAGTATCATGCAGGGCGTATTAGGCCTGAGCAGTTTGAGGATAAGACTGCTCATATAAAGCTCCATGGTCATTGCCATCAGAAGGCCTTGTGTGATATCGCAGATACCATCACGATGTTATCGATCCCTGATGGTCATCACGTTGAGCTCATACCCAGTGGATGCTGCGGTATGGCCGGATCATTTGGTTATGAAAAGGAGCATTTTGAAGTCAGCAAGCAAGTCGCAGATTTGGTACTACTGCCAGCACTAAGATCTGCTGAGCCAGATCATCTCATTTGTGCGCCAGGAACATCGTGCAGACATCAGATTAAGGATTTAGCAGATATTATTGGCTATCACCCCGTTGAATTGCTTTTTAAAGCGCTCAAGAGTTAAATTTGGTCAGAATAAACTAAACTCTCTATCATGCACATTTCCAGACCATTCAATTTCGCTATCATTTTATTGATAGCCTTTACCCTCAATCTTAATGCACAGACAACATTTGACTTTAGTCATTATGAGACATTCCTACAAGATCATATAGCTCAAGGTAAAATTGCTGGAGCGGTGAGTTTAGTCAGTCACGGAGATAAGCTTGTACATGATCAATCATTTGGATACAATAGCTTAGGTGATCAATCCCCTATGACCTCGGATAAATTGTTCTACATCCAGTCTATGACTAAGCCTATTATCTCGATTGCATTCATGACTTTGTACGAGCAAGGGCATTTTAGCTTGACAGACCCCGTGTCTAAGTATATACCGGAGTTTGAGAATCTCAAGGTAATCCAACTACAGACTGGTGAGGATGGTGCCCCTACCGGAGTAGAGTATGTTGATCTGGCAAGACCTATAGAAATCTGGCACTTACTATCGCATACGGCAGGATTCTCTCATGGTCTTGGACCAAATGAATATGATCAAAAGTTGTCTGCATTACTGTATCCCGAGATGCGAGAACAACCAGGTCATCCAAATATTGAATCGAGAGTTAAAGCACTGCTGTCTTATCCTCTTATGGGTCAACCAGGTGAGCAGTGGAACTACAGTGCTTCTCCAGATGTGTTAGCTTACCTCATCGAGATCCTAACTGATAAAAGTGCTGAGCAATATCTACAAGAGGTGATATTTGACCCACTTGGGATGACTACTGCAGGATACAATGTCAAGGACCAGCATGTAGATCAAGTAGTTGGTTTACATATGATGAGCGAAGCTGGCGAGTTGACTCCCGTGCCTCAATGGAGCCCACTACAAGGGAATACTGTTTTTGGAGGGACTCACGGCTTGTTCTGTTCTGCTGGGGATTACATGAAATTTTCTAAAATGCTCCTCAATGGGGGCAGCTACAATGGTGCACGTATCGTGAGCCCTAAAACTATTGAGTTGATGACAGAGAGTCTGACGGATGAAATGGTCTTTAGACCAGGTAATGGATTCGGTCTTGGATTTGGAGTGCGTACTGACTTAGGTCAAAGTAAACTAAGTGGTTCAGAAGGAGCATATTATTGGGGTGGAGCTTTCAACACATATTTCTTCGTAGATCCACAAGAGGACTTAGTAGCCATACTAATGACGCAGTCATGGCCATACACGGACTTCTATGCTAATCGGCTTCGTCAGATGGTATACTCTGCAATGTCTAAATAGAACAGTGCTATAAATTCACATATTAATCCCATAATTGTCAATTGATTGAATATTAAAATCCTGTGTTTTTGGCTTTTGTGTGCCTCATTGCTGATAGCTTGCAAAGAGGATAAACCATTTGTTATTGAGCCACAGTATCTACCCAGAGACAGCCATCAATCGTATAGTCAGTCAATGGTAGATCTTGGTATCGGGGATACTCAATTGTACAAGAATTGGGTAGATGCTGATCTGCGTGCTCAGTCCAATCCAGTGCCTATCAAAGCTCCATTTCAAGAGACGTTTTATTTTGATGACCTGGAGACAGATGCATATGGATATGAATTTTCTATCGACCAGGGTCAAAGGACTACTATCAGTATCACCCAGTTAAGAGGAGATTTAGGTATCCTGTTCATGGACTTGTTTCAGATTGTGACAGATACACTCCAGCCTTTGAGACATATTGCTTCATCTGATACATCCAGTAATCTTATTATTATCGAGCATCAGCACGCTGGATCAGTGATGTTACGAGTGCAGCCCGAACTATTACGTACGGGTGTATATAATCTTAAGATTCAAGTAGAGCCTTCTTTGGCATTTCCTGTAAGTGGAGGCGAAGAGCGTGATATTGGTAGCCTTTTTGGAGTGCCCAGAGATGCCGGCAAGCGAGTCCATGAAGGCATAGATATATTCGCTAAGCGACATACACCTATCGTCAGTGTCTCTGACTGCAAGATTACTTTTGCTGGAGAGAAAGAGGGAAGTTTAGGTGGTACTGTGATCTGGGCTCGAGACACACTGCGTGATCTTACGGTATACTATGCGCATCTCCAAGAAGTATATGTAGAGGAAGGAGACTATGTCCAACGGGGCGATACGATCGGATCAAATGGCAATAGCGGTAATGCGTCTACGACGTATCCACATTTACATTTTGGTATATATGAAAATGGAGCAATAGATCCATTTCCTTATGTGGTCGAAAAACGGTCCACACCAAGCTCGATATTAGCAGACAGTAAGTGGCTCAATCAAGCCGTCAGAATAGATAACCCCGATGGGATAAATAGGAATCTATATAGTCGTCGATTGAATCAGTTCATGAGTCATAATGAATACGCCAAAGTGATCGGTATCACGTCTACATACTATAAGGTAAAGAAGGTTACCGGGCAGGTGAGTTATGTGTTTTACGATCATATCGATCCGCTCGATAGACCCATACAAAGGATTACGCTCAAGGATGAGATCAATTTATATGATAAGCCTGATACAGATATTGCTCGGTCTGATATTATACCGGAGGGTAGCACATTAAAAATTCTCGCTCGGGCAGGAGCAATCAGTTTTTGTGAGTTGCAGAATGGTGCCCAAGGATGGGTCGAGATATAATAAGGTCTATCTATTCTAAGCTAACCCAGAACACATTCGAAGAAATAGAATTATACAATTATCAATTGATATGTGCGTCAGTGCATTACCTTACAAATGAATTTTTATTTATGAGATACTTTTTACTACTCGTCGCTATAACATTCCTTCCGATTATGATATCTGGACAAGAAGACAAAGCTTATCAAGAATTCTTCGCTAACATCTCAGAGACTCCTGAGTCATACGAGGCACATACTGTTGCTGTACGTATGATTGATGGATTAGGATTTAGATTTTACTGGGGAACTCACGATCTGTCTGATGAAGATTATTTGTTTAAACCAACTGAAGATACTCGTGGAATAGGGGAGACTTTGGACCATATATTAGGATTGTCAAGTGTGATACTCAATGCTGTTCACGGTCGAGCAAATGGCGCAGCTGATCATGGGGATATTGACTATCATGCTAAGCGACTCCTGGTATTATGTAAACTATATGAGGCACGCATGATACTTAATAATTCTACTGACGAGGATATGACGGACATGGCGATCATCTTTAAGCGTGGGGACTCTGAGCGAAGATTTGATTTTTGGTATGCGATTAACGGGCCTATTTCAGACTCGTTATGGCATGTAGGTCAGATAGTGTCATACCGTAGGATGGCAGGAAACCCATTTAATAGTAAGGTTAGCGTACTCTCTGGAACTGTGCGCAACTAATCACTCACCAAGATCATCTGATACTACCACAGTCAATAAAATATAGCGAGTGGATCACAACAAGATAATCACAATAATAGTAGGAACTAATGCCGAAAGCGGTACAACAAGAGCTGTTGCCGCCACGTATGAGAATTTACTTAATGAGCGTAAGGTCCCACATCAGTTATGTGATCTCAAGGATATCCCCAGAGATATCATCTCTCCAGATATGTACTATAATCGCAGTGCTGACTTTGTCAAGTTTCAAGAACAGTACTTAGTTCCAACAGACAAGTATATCATTGTAATACCTGAATATAACGGCGGGATTCCAGGCATCTTTAAGCTCATGATGGATTGTAGTGATATCACGAAGTCATGGTGGGGTAAGCAGGCCTGCCTGACAGGCGTATCCGCTGGGCGATCGGGTAACCTACGTGGATTAGATACACTTACGAACTATCTCAATTACCTCAAAGTGGATGTGTTCAAGAATAAAATTCCCATCTCTAAAGTCGACGAACTTGTAAAAGACGGCAAGCTTACAGATCAAGGAACAATCGATGTAATTTCAGAGCAAATAGATGCTTTTCTCGGGGTTTAGCCTATACTTCTTCGTCAATTGCCTTGCATAACGGTAAACGTTTCTGTATTTCAGGCATATACTCAATACATTGTATGCCATAATTAGATATTAATAATGGTACCCCAACTATTATAATAACCTATTGAATCAAGACAGGTTATGAGCCGCCGGAAGGCGGCTTTTTTTATACCCCAATAGTAAATCTCATATCCAAGTAGCGAAAAGTAAACATGAGCTGATTACGATGCTCCTCATCCAAATACAATTGGATACCTGCGCCTCTCAAACGCCAATGATCCAGTAACTGTGGCAATCTCTTAATAGGGATGTACCCTTGATCAATAGGGTAAACTTTATCTAACTTAGCCTGTAGTAGTATTTGTCTCAAATGATCTAAATGGTGCGTTTTTAGCAGTTTTAATCGACTCTTATGGACGCTCTCATAGCATATCTTCAATAGGAACAGTTGTATTGAACCCTTAGGCAATTCCTTTGCATCAGCTGGAATCTTTTCGACAATTCCAAGCCTTAGTCGTCTTTGCATAAAAGGTATAGAACTTACGACATCGTGCTCAAATCGAGCGAAACGATTATTGCAATTACTACAGACTTTTCCTTTACCAAGTATATAATGGATATTACCTAACGAGCGAGGTACGATATGCTCGACTGTTTCAGCATGGTGCTCTTTAAGGCATATGATGCATTGAGCCATATTGGTTTAATCTATTCTGTAGGATACTTCAATCCGATCAGTCTACGGATTTCGTCTAAACTCTCGATTAAGTCAAGGCTAAACTGATTGGGGAGCACATCTGATTCCTGACGCCCAACCCTAAGACATCTGTGTACTTCTTCAATCTCATAGGCGTATCCGATATATTCATCTGGGAAGCTCCAACTATTAACCCTGCCTGATTTATTGAATAGGGAAACTTCTCTGCATTCATGCCATCTACGATGTAGTTGGATGTATCCTTTTGGCCCTGATATGGTAGCTATTATTGGTGTATCCGCTAATATGGTAGAGCTAAGCACTGCATGAGTACCATCAGCCCACAACATCTGGATTGCTGTGCTACCATCTACTCCGGTATCAGTCATACTTGCTTGTGCATTGATTTGATCAGGATTACCCTTGAGTAGATGTGCAAGAAAAACAGGATAAATACCTATATCTAACAATGCTCCTCCCGCAAGAGTCGGATTGTACAGGCGGTGTGTAGCAGCCACAGAAGCGGTAAAACCAAAATCGGCTTCAATCATTTTAATTGGGCCGATAGCCCCATCAACGATAAGCTCTTTTACTTTCGCTATGGCTGGGAAAAACGCCGTCCAGAGCGCCTCCATTAGAAAAAGGTTACTCGACCGCGCAGTTCGGATCATCTCAGATACCTCGGCTGAATTGATCCCCATGGGTTTCTCACATAGGACGTGCTTACCATGCGACAGGCATCCGAGCGTATTAGTCCTATGTGAATTATGTGGAGTAGCTATATAGATGACATCTATCTCGTCAGATTGCATCAGATCCTCATAGCTGCCATAAGCATGTGGGATGTTATATTGTTGTGCGAAGGACTGTGCGCGATCAAGAGATCTCGAACCTACAGCCATGATCTCGGCATCACGGACTTTTAATAAGTCTGTGCAGAACTTATGCGCTATCCGTCCTGGTCCGAGGATACCCCACCTGACTTGTCGATTAGGCTTTTGCATTAACTCGTATAATTGGCTCTTGCAGTATTTCAAAGTTGCAGCTATTGGCAATGAAGCACATCTTGTGTGCAACGTTATGCAGGGTTTTTGCCATAGCTTTATTGCTGCCTTCTGAGATGACAATCTCTGGCCTTAATACAACTTGCTCAAATGCTCCAGAACCATCATCTTTTTCTATCATAGTAGCGACAGGATGATCATGATAACTGGTTACAACGATATCATGATTTGAGCAGAGATGTAGATACCATAACATATGACAACTTGATATGGATGAGAGCAACAGCTCCTCAGGATTATAACGAGTATCATCACCCCGAAAAGAAGATTCGGATGAACCTTTGATATCAGGCTTCTCCTCTGAGCTTACAATATAATCTCTGCTGTAACCTTCATATTTCTTAGTTCCAGCCCCAAGATTTCCAGTCCATTTCAATTTAATATCGTAACGATGTTCCTTCATTGATTCAGTGGTTTAGTTCGTGTTTATTGCAATAGTTAAGATAAGGTATTACAAATTCACAATCGATACGATGCCCTGATAAAATACAGTCTAAAGGATCATAGCTGGATTTTTCTGTTGGTGTGATCAAGTTGCTTAATCTTCTCACAGTTCCTGCATTGCCATCTACCAGCTTTATATGATCAGGCAAAAGACTCGTGAGCATAGGTTTGAAGTAAATGAAGTGAGTACAACCCAAGACAAGAGCACCAATATCAGACAAGTCTATACCCGCCATTTTTTCCATCATCAACTCTCGTAGTTGATCTGAGTCAAATACAAATTCCTCAGCGGAAAGAACCAGATCGGGAGCTGGCATGAAGATCACTTGATCTTCTATATCAAGATCCCGTATCAATCGCTTAAGTTTTTCCTCTTTTAGGGTGAGCGTTGTAGCGAGGATGATGATCTTTTTACCATCTGCAATCTCTTTAGCTGGTTTAATAGCTGGCTCCATCCCTATGATCGGATAATCATACAGTGCTCTTAGATCCTTAATGACAATGCTTGTAGCAGTATTGCAGGCGACTACACAGGCTTTGATCTTATCAGGATTGAATCTTGCGAACGCACTAAGTACAATACTCTTAACCTTTTGAGGAGACTTTTGTCCATATGGGGCGTGCTCCACATCCGCATAATAGGTGTAATGTTCATAGGGCATCATCCGCATAGCATGGTGCAACACAGTTAAGCCTCCAACGCCACTATCAAAAAAATAGATCGACTTAGCCATCGCTCAGAATTATTGATTTGTAGATTTTTGGGTGACAGATCGTATGGCAGCATGTACATTCATATAGTGTTCTTTGTTATCCATGAGATTAGATTTGTTGAGCATATCTCTGACGGGTCCTATAGCCCTTGCGATATGCATCTGTATGTCTCGCCTCTGGAGCCATATATTCATATCCGCTATCACTCTGATCCCTGAAGAGTCGACATGATGGATGTTGCCCGCATCAAGTATGAGGTGATGCACCGTCCGATCACAGCTCTCGACATGACGTTCCACAGTGTTGCTAAAATGGTTGCAGTTGCCAAAGTATAACTGATCATCAAATCTTACAATTAGTACATCGTGTACGGGCTCAGCATCTGGATAGCGCAGCATATTGCGATAAGAGTTAGTTGCTGGCAGATTGCCCAATATATTGACCTCTGGCCTTGAGCTGCGATACAAGACCGCTAATAGCGAGAGGATAACACCAAAAAGAACCCCATAAGTGATACCTGCAGCGATAGTTGTGATAAAAGTCACAATCATCATGATGAAATCAGCTTTGGAAATGCGATATAACTCTTTGATTTCACTTGGTTTAATGAGTCCTTTGATAGATACAATTATGATACCCGCTAACAGAGCCTTCGGTAAGAAGTAAAAGTAATCTGTAATGAACAGCAGAGTGACAACAATGATCAGTGATGTAAACAGAGTAGATACACTGGTATGTGCACCAGCCTCATCATTGATAGCAGAACGACTGAAGCTTCCTGAGGTTGGCATAGATTGGAACATTCCTCCTACAATCTTAGAAGCTCCTATTGCGATCAATTCTTGATTGGTATCGATTTTATAAGATTTGTGTTTTGATTCGAGTGTGCGAGCAATACTGAGGTTTTCTACTATGCCTATGATAGCAAGACTCAATATGGTGACGCATTGATCTGCAAGTGAGGAAAAGCTAACTCTCGGTAGTTCTAATCGCGGTAACCCTGTTGGAATGTTTCCGACATAGGCCACATTGTGATATTGAAAAAAGTAGTACGTGGCGATAGTCAGGCCGAAAACTAATATCAATGCTGAAGGGATGTGCTTGCTTATTTTCTTAGCAAGTAAAATGAATGTTACCGAACCGATGAATACAGCCAAAGTATATGGATTAATAGCATGAACTTGCTGAGCTACGACTACAACCTTCATGAGTCTATGATTGACATATGAAAGATCTAACCCTGTTGCATCTGCCAGTTGAGTTATGGCGATGATAAAAGCCGCAGCCGTTGTAAATCCTAATATGACAGGATAGGATAAAAAATGAGTGATGAAGCCTAAGCGAAAAACACCCATTAATAGCTGTATAATTCCAGCACAGATCCCGATCGCTATGGACCAATACATATACTCTGCCGTGAACGGCTCTATAACGGCCCCTAAGCCACTTAGTATGAGAATGGAAGTAATGGCTACAGGCCCAATCGAAAGCTGCCTTGAGGTGCCGAGGAGAGCATATGTAATCAGTGGGACTATCGAGGCATATAATCCATACTTAGGCTCAAATCCAGCGAGCCGAGCATATGCCATAGCTTGGGGTATCAGTATGACAGCTACTAACATACCCGCATTAAGATCTTGTCTGAGCGTAGTCAAGTTATATCCCTTGACCTGCTCTACAAGAGGTATCTTATTATAAAAACTCAGCGGGAAGGACTATTTAATGACTTCGGTTAGAATACGACCTGCTGATCCATTAGGCAGCGTGACTTCGAGTATCGCACTTAAGGTAGGTGCTATGTCGATGATGTTGGCGCGCCGATAACTCTTACCCGATTGTATAGATGCTCCATACCAGATCAGAGGTACATGAGTATCGTAAGAGTATGAACTACCATGGGTAGTACCTTGGCGGATATAGGTCATCCATCCTGGCTCCATGATGATAAATATATCACCTGATCTTCTTTGATTATAGCCTCGCTGGGCAAGATGAAGAGATGGAAGATGTTCATGAGAGCCATTGAGTAAGTTTTCATGGGTAATCACATTGCTGATCCCTTCAAATCGCATGGAATAATTGATCAGAGCCTCAGAGATATCATGTTCCGATGCACCTTTGTCATCGAGATACTTATGATTTAAAAAGATCTGGTCATTACTCATATTTTTAATCCAAGGTCCTTCACCGAACAAAGAATCCAAATGATTCTTTATACCATTTTTATACTTTTCGATATTAAAATAGCCAGCGGGGATATTATAATTCTGAAGATATAGCGGTGTCTCGGCGGCTCCATGATCTGCAGTTAAGAATAATACATAGTTATCACGGCCTACCTGGTTGTCCAAAAAGTTAATGAGTGTGGCGATTTCTATATCAAGCCTGAGATAAGTATCCTCTATCTCAATGGAGCGCGGCCCAAACTGATGTCCTACATAATCTGTGGAAGAAAAACTCACAGCTAATATGTCGGTGTATTCATCACCCCCTAAATCTTCGGCCATGATCGTAGTCTCTACCATTTTTTGGACAAATGAATTGCCAAATGGAGTCCTTGGGATAACACTATATCCTATCTTTTCAAAAATCTCAGAGAGCTTGTGAGGGAAAGTTGGGGTATCCTCAGGCTTGAAGACTTGTTCAAAAGGGTTGTTATCTGCTAAGCTTTTGGTATAGGTTTCTATGGGATATAGCGTTTCCCAATCTTGCTTAATATACATGTCAGCTAAGCGTTCCTGATTATGGTCCTGCAACCAGAGAGGTAGCTCGTCCATGTAATAACTGCTGGTAACCCAGCCGCCAATCGATGCGTCAAACCAATAGGCTGCGTCAGCGGCATGACCTGCAGGTAAGATCGCACCACGATCTTTGATCGATATACCGATGGACTTGCCCTTCATGCCTGTAGATAGCTTAATCTCATCAGAAATTGTAGAACTAATCATGCGACGAGGGGACATTTCACCTGCCTGACTCCCTGAGCCTATGGTTGATACATTATCATCTCGCACACAATAGACAGTGGATTCGGTTTCTTTATCATACCAGCTATTACCCACTATACCGTGTACTGCAGGTGTCGTCCCAGTGTATATGCTGGCGTGTCCCGGAGCAGTATATGTTGGACGGTAGCTATAATGTGCATCGACATACAGATGACCGTTATTGATGAGCTTTTTGAAGCCATCATCACCGTATCGATCCCAAAACCTGTAGAGATACTCTTGTTTCATTTGATCTACAGTGATGCCAATTACAAGCTTCGGTTTAGTTTGGCTGTATAGCGCACTGGTCGAAAGTATGGAAAAGAAAATAAGGTATATTGAAATCTTGAAATTCATGCCGAATTTATATGTGGCAAAGTAACTTTTTTTAAGTGAATTGTCAGGCTATAAATTGATCGAAGCATTATAAGGTTGTTAATACATGGCGTATTTCTTTCCTGGCAGTGATCTGATCACGCCTTTGAACTCGAGGTTGAGCAAGTTGCTCGCCAACTCTGAGGGCTTCAGTTGCGTATGGTGATGTATCTGATCAATCGATATTTCTTCATGCTCTTTTAGATAGCTTACGATAGACCGCTCGATTTCTGATAGTTCATCAAAGAGCATAATCTGTTTACTTGCGGGAAGAGAGTCGTCATCCCATCGCATGATATATGCGATATCTTGCGCGGACTCCATGAGATGGGCCTTGTTAGTTTTGATCAGTTTATTACATCCTGCGGACATATCATCTGAGACTCGACCAGGCAGTGCGAATACATCCTTATGATAGCTATTAGCGTATTCTGCTGTAATCAGTGACCCACCTTTACTTGCGGATTGCATGACTAGTATTGCATCAGCGATGCCTGCGATGATTCTATTGCGCAGCGGGAAGTTCTCTCGATCCGGACGAGTGTTAATTGGAAATTCAGTGAGTATACACCCGTGTTCCTGTATTTGCTGTGCAAGTTTTCTATTCTGTGCTGGATAGATATTGTCGAGACCTGTTGCCATAACAGCTATATTATCGATGAGATGTGCTACTGATGATTGATGGGCGATACTATCTATACCATATGCCAAACCACTGATGATCTGCACATTGAGGTGTTGCAAGGCTTCGACGATCTGTTCTGTTTGAGCTTTGCCATAGTTATTAGGTTTGCGTGTACCGACGATACCGACAGTTCTGGTTTCATTCAGATTGCTGGTTCCTCGATAGTAGAGTAGGACAGGAGCATCGTCATATTGGAGGAGCCTCTGGGGATAGGTATCATCATGGAGATAGTAGGATACCTGGCAGTTATGGTCTATCAAGAACTTTATATTCGCTTCTGCTTCATGAAGCGTGTCGGATTGACTGATGCTTTCGGCATGACGAGGTCCTATACCATTAATCTTTAAGAGATTCTTTTTAGACTCTTCAAATACTGCTTGGGCTCCTCGACAGTGTGCGATCAATACTTTAGCCAGGCGAACACCGATATTCGGAACCCTGGTTAAAGCAATTTCATAAAGTAAATCCTGCGGACTCATTTTGCTAATTTACTAATATCATATGCTCTTTTGTTATGCCTCAGACTATATAATCGGATTATATTTGAACTTAATATGCGAGTGGTAAAAGCCTTAAGTATCCTGCTGTTTTTGGTAATAACCCATGTTACAGGCCATGCTCAGTTCAATGTTAAGATTGGGTATAACCCGATCTTTGGAGCGTTTAACGGAGTCAACGCTGCACAGGATGCTTTCGTCTCCAATAATGGTGAGGTTCAAAGTGGTTTTCGGAATCTGTCCTTCATGCACGGCATCCAATTGGGTGTTCGTTATCGAGTAGGTAAGTTAGGTGTTGAGTTAGGGTGGGAGAGTTTATCCAGTGATCGACAGGCACTATCCTTTAATCCGAATAATGAAGTATTCACCACTCGAGAATATAACCATGACTTACGCACCTGGTCGCTATCATTAGATCAGTATCTGAGACCTGTGGGTTTTGGAGCTGCACTAACGAGGACTAACTATTCTGTGGGCAGAGTAATTGGTAATAATAGAATCCCAATCATCGACGAGGGGCAGTGGGGGCTGCGATTCCAACTGAATCTTATATTGCAAGAGAGTAGCCGAGTATCTTTTGTGATTAGACCATATTATCAATTTTATCTTCAAGAGTATAATATTGAACGATTAGCCTCCGATCTTAACAATGCTGATGCCACTAATGAGTCTCTGTCATATTTTGGCCTCAGTCTGGTGTTTTATAACGGTAGGAGGAATTAGAACCTACCCTAAGTCATTCTTAGAATTACCGTTTAGCAAAGGTGAGCTTAGTTCTACCAGATGCTCACATTAGTTTAAACAGAAGCTTTTTGTCACAACTCTGCCGCTAATTTGGCTCCTTGATCTATTGCACGCTTAGCGTCTAATTCTGCCGCTTCATCTGCTCCACCGATGAGGTGTATTTGGTCACTTTTATATCCTTTGGATTGTAAGTCATCCGCTAACGACCGCTCGGAGAGTTGACCTGTACAGATCACCACGTGATCGACCTCGAGTGTTTGCGGACCTTCTGGTGTTACGATGTGTAATCCTCGGTCATCGATTTTTTGATATGAGGCCATATTCACCATGTTAACCTTTTTCATCTTCAGACTCGAGCGATGTATCCAGCCGGTAGTTTTTCCTAAGTTCTTGCCAAACTTTCCTTTGGATCGCTTGAGCATATAGATCTCACGAGGCGAAGCATCAGGGTTAGGTGTTTTTAGGCTTCCACGGTTCTCATGATTCATATCAACGCCCCATTCGTCCATGTAGGCAGGTATGCTCATACTAGGCGAGTGATCTTTCTCTGTGGCAAGATATTCTGCTATATCAAATCCAATACCACCCGCACCAATGATTGCGACTTTTTTACCGATCTCAACACGCTCCGTTAAGACATCAATATAGCTGACTGCCTTAGGATGGTGAATACCATCAATTTCTGGTTGTCTCGGATTAACACCTGTACATACAATGACGTGATCATAACCCTGGCTGACTAAGTCATCGGCACTCACTCGGGTATTGAGCTGAAGATTTACATTGTGCAGTTCTATCTGTTTTCCGAAGTATCGTATCGTTTCGTAGAATTCTTCCTTGCCCGGAATCTTCTTAGCCATGTTAAACTGTCCTCCGATCTCTGCTGCTGCATCATATAAATCAACTTGATGTCCTCGTTGTGCGGCTATCGTCGATGCACTGAGTCCTGCAGGACCGGCGCCTATAACTGCTATTTTCTTGGGGTTAGTAGTATTGATATAGTTTAGTTCTGTCTCATGACATGCACGTGGATTAACTAAGCATGAACATACCTTCATCTGGAAGGTATGATCCAGACAAGCCTGGTTGCATCCGATACATGTATTGATCTCGTCCTCTCTACCGTCGATAGCTTTTTGTACTAAGTTTTCATCTGCGAGAAATGGTCTTGCCATACTGATCATATCAGCACATCCATCGGCTAAGACTTGCTCAGCTACATCAGGCATGTTAATCCGATTAGTCGTAACCAGAGGGATATTAACCTCACCCATCATGCGCTTGGTCACCCATGCAAATCCAGCTCTCGGCACCATAGTCGCAATAGTAGGGATACGAGCCTCATGCCAGCCAATACCAGTATTGATAATAGTCGCACCTGCCGCTTCTATTTCTTTAGCGAGATGAACTACTTCTTCCCACGTACTACCATCATCTACAAGGTCGAGCATAGAAAGTCTGTAGATAATTATAAAGTTTGGTCCTACACGCTCACGAGTACGGCGTACGATCTCTATTGGAAACTTGATTCTGTTTTCATAAGAACCTCCCCATTCGTCGGTGCGACGATTGGTCTTAGATACGATGAACTGATTAATGAGGTATCCCTCTGAACCCATAATCTCAACACCATCATATCCTGCGCTTTGGGCGAGTGCTGCACTGTGAGCATATGCTTCTATGGTACGTTCGATACCATCGACAGTAAGTGCTTTAGCTGGAAATGGGCTAATCGGAGCCTTCGTGTCACTCGCAGATACATTGGCTTCGGAGTATCCATATCTCCCTACATGAAGGATCTGCATGCAGATTTTGCCCCCTTCTTTATGTACCGCATCAGTGATCACCTTATGCTTGGCTGCTTCTTCTTCGTTATCCATCGAATTACCAAAGGGCATCGCATTTCCTTCTTTGTTGGGTGCTATACCCCCAGTTACGATGAGGCCGACCTGTCCACGGGCTCGCTCGGCGTAAAATGCTGCCATTCGGTCAAATCCACCTGGGACTTCTTCCAGTCCCGTATGCATAGATCCCATTAAGACCCGATTTTTTAAGGTTGTAAATCCTAAATCTAATGGCTTAAGCAAATGTGGGTATCTATTCATAATTCGTGTTTATATATGCTAAAGTAACACCCGACCTTGGAGTAGGTTTGGCTAATATTGGCATATTATTGTCTCATCATACGTGGTCTCAGACATGAAAGAACTCATTTTAATAGGATGGTCTATTCTGGTCATATTGGCTGTGAGCAATCTTTTTGAAGAGGTTTGGTGGATTCTGGACCTATTGGCCAGTTTCAGAGTGCAAATAGCTTTTCTTCTAATTGCATTTTCTGCTGCTTTGTGCTTTTACAAGAAATACATCCTTACGGCTTTTGGACTATTATTAGGACTATGGCTTGTCCACGCTATTACTGATACATACCAATATGATTACGATAAGAGCTTTCACTCGGATAAATCGGTTAAGATGCTATCCATTAATCTGCTATCGTCCAATCACGAGTACGAACGTGTTAAAAACTACATTGAGAGATCTGATGCTGACTTCGTAGCACTTGTAGAGTATACTCCGTCGTGGGATTATAAGCTAAGCGCGGCATTTATTGAGACGTATCCACATCAGATCAAGCAGATTCGCACACATAATTTTGGTATAGCATTTTGGAGTAAGCATGCCATCGAGTCTTACGAAATATTTGATGTCACTGACCGAGATTTTCCGATGATAGAAGCTGAATTAGTCATAGCAGAAAAGGCACTAACCATTACCTCTATCCACTTAGAAAATCCAATAGGTATGAACAATACCCTGATGAGAAATCATCAAGTTAACCAACTGATTCAACGGTACAAGAATCATAAAAATCTGGTCTTAATAGGCGACTACAATATGACGCCTTATGCTCATGATTATACCAGACTACGTGAGCTTCTCCGACTCGAGGAGACTCGATGCGATATATCTCCGACTTTTCCTGTTGGGTTAATGCCTTTGGGTATCCCCATTGATCATTGCTTAGTAAGTAAATCAATTGAGCATAGTTGCTTACGACGGGGCCCTGAAATAGGTTCTGACCATTTTCCAATCGAGATTGTTTTATCCTTGCAGTCTGAAAATTAAATAAGATAGCATGAATACCATCGATGAGCTATTGCAACTATTGGACTTAGAAGAGATTGATCTCAACTTATATCGAGGACAGAACTATCAGGCTCCCTGGGGTAGGGTGTTTGGTGGGCAAGTACTTGGGCAGGCACTCCATGCGGCCTATGAGACCGTGCCGGATAATCGAGTTGCACACTCTCTACATGGATATTTCATCCTCGCAGGTGACGTATCTAAGCCTGTGCTCTATGATATGGAGACTCTCAGGGATGGAGGCAGTTTTACAACTCGTCGAGTTACTGCCAAGCAATATGGTAAAGCCATATTCAATATGGCGGCATCATTTAAGACGCCTCGAGTAGGATTAGATCATCAGATCGAGATGCCTCATGTGCCTCCTCCAGAAGAGTTAAAGTCAGATATGCAGCTCATCGAATCTATTAAAGAGTCCAATCCTGCGATATATGCAGCCTTAAGTAATCAACGCCCGATTGAGTTTCGTCCTGTTGAGCAATCGGATTATCTCAATCAAGAAAGGAAAGAACCATTCAGGCACGTATGGCTAAAAGCTAAGGGTCGGTTGCCAGATGATCTGCGGTCACATCAGGAGGTGCTGGCATATGCTTCAGATTATAATCTCTTAGGGACGTCATTACTACCGCATAGGGACGTTGCTAAGTTTGGCACCTATTTCTTAGCAAGCCTCGATCACGCTATGTGGTTTCATCGTCCATTTAGAGTAGACGAATGGCTTCTCTATGTGTTAGATAGTCCAAGTGCTTCTAATTTGTTGGGCTTCAATCGGGGAAGTATATTCAATAGAGATGGCATTCTTGTGGCGTCTGTAACTCAGGAGGGTTTAATGGCACCAGTTAGGAAAAAGCCGTAGCTGCTATTATAATCTTACATAGTGTTCTCGGCACTCCTCAAAACAGGTTGGCTCCAAATCGAGTCTACATGCACTAATGGACTCAAGGATAAAACGTCTTTGGTTAGTTTCTCCGAGAGCATCTATAAATTCATTAAGTCCAAGTGAAGATATCTACCGTAGAAATATCTCCTACAGTAAAGGTGAAGGTGCTATCTGCTCTAAATTGAACAATCTGCTCCTAAGTAGGTGCCTGAATAGGACAATATGCGTACCCTGGGCTAAAACAGAACTCTACCAATTGCCAACTTCCAATTAGTTCAAACTCCTCGTCTTCGGATAAGGGTGATGAGCAGGCTTAGATACCTAAGAGTGTAATCACAATGATTAGATGCTTCATGTAGCAAGAACGATATCCTTTATGAAATAGCTAATTTCAGCCCATATATACTATGAATTACGTGAGAAATGATGCACAAAGCCTATTTTTGCAACAAACAGGATAGATAAGTATAGATTATGGCCCTATATAGTGAGATCAAGAATATTCTTAAAAATCATAAGCTCCGGATAACAGATGGAAGGATTGATGTTTTAGAATTCTTTACACGTGAGAAACGCACCTTGTCGATTAAAGACTTACAGAGTGAACTGAAAGACTCCGATCGTGTAACCCTGTATCGCATCTTAAATGCATTTACCGAAAATGGAGTATTGCACAAGATTCCTGATGATAGTGGCGTGGTAACTTACGGTTTGTGTCACGATACTTGTGATGCGGATGACCATTACCACAATCACATGCATTTCAAATGCTCTCAATGTGGAGTTATGGAATGCTTAGATCAGCACATACCGCCTATCAACATACCTGGCTATCAAGTAGAAGAGGCCAATCTCATCTTGAAGGGAGTCTGTAAAAGCTGTGCAGCTTAATGCTTTTAACTTATCAACATGACCAAGGCGCCGATAAGGGTCATGACGATGATGAAGTATCTGTAGCCCTTGTCATTAAAAACATGAATCAACTTAAGACCTCCTATAAATCCTAATGCGAGAAAGGGTAGCAGGGTTAAGCCAATATAGAGACTGCTCATGTCAATAGTCCCCCACATAAATACGTGAAACGGTAACTTAAAGATGTTGATCACAAAAAATAGCCATGCAGCGGTACCAATAAAGGTCTCTTTAGTTAATCGCATACTCAAGAAGAAAAGATTAGAGAATGCCCCAGCTAAGTTGCCGATCATGGTCGTGATACCCGCAAGAAGGCCTAATATCACCCCTAAGCAAGTAGATCGGCTCTCGAGTTGTATAGTTGAACGCTCATACCAAACCATCAGGGAAACGCTAATGATGATGATTGCTGCCATACACTTTTTAAATAGTGCTTCGGGCATCTGATCACCTATAAAAGCGCCGATAATCACGCCAATCGCTACATATGGTAATAATTTGAGTAGTAATGACCAGTTACACTTCTTATTGTAATAGATCACTGCGGCTATATCACCAGCAACAAGTAAGGGTAGCATGATTCCCGTAGAACTTTTAGCACCATACGCCAGAGCGAGTAATGTGACAGAAAAAGCTGATATACCCTTTATTCCTGCTTTAGAAAATCCTATTAGGACTGCCGCTATAATTGCTGCGACGCTTAATCCTGCCATAAGTTCCTCCTCATACCCACAAAGAAACTATGATATCCTATCTTGCCAAAACCGAATACTCACTTAGATTATGATATTTCTCCTTTTGGTGTTGTGCAATGTGGCCTTGGCGATCATTTTCAAGTATTTTGACAAATACAAAGTAGATAATCTCAATGCTATCGTGGTGAACTATTTCACTTGTGTAGTGAGCTCATCACTATACTTGGGTGTGCAGTCTGTTCCTGTGGATTTTTACATAAGACCATGGTTTGGAAGTGCAATTGCGATGAGTCTGTTATTTATAATCGGGTTTAACCTCATGGCTTTGTCATACCAGCGTGCTGGGCTAACCTTGACCGGAATTATGCACAAGATGTCACTACTGATCTCAGGAGCATTTCCGATCATCTTCTATGATGAGCTATTGACCAATCACAGACTGATCGGCTTTGTGGCGGCTATCTTGACCGTCATCTTGGTAAACTACCCGAGTAAATCGGATGGTTTCACTCTTAAAAATAAGTGGATCATGGCATTACCTATAATAGTATTTGTCATGAGCGGTTTGATAGAGATCATCTTGTTCTATGTAGAGGTGTCAGGACAAGTTGATGGAGACGGGGTATTATTCACGTCGACTTCATTTGGCTTGGCGGGGGTAATAGGTGTGGTCATAGTCTTTTATAGGCTATTGATGGGTAGATCCAAGTTTGGATTGAAAGACGTGTTTGGAGGCGTCATTCTGGGTTTGCCTAATTATCTCACCATCTACCTTCTCATCTATCTTTTGGAGCAAGGCTGGGATGGCTCTGTTTTATTTCCATTAAATAATGTCTCCATACTGGTTACAATTACGCTGATCGGTGCTATCATTTATAAAGAACAGCTAAATCTGCTTAAGATAGTTGGATTAGTATTTGGTATAATTGCAATCGTACTTATCGGTACGGGTATTTAAGGATTCCACATTATGCGAGTATTATATCTGGTTCTATACACTATCATATCGGCATTACTGACCGTGTCATCCTGTAAATCCAAAGAAGCTGTCGTTAAAGAGACTTCTATGATAAAGACTAAAGCTGTAATATCAGAGTTGTTTAAAGGGAGGAAATATCATTGTAAAATGAATGAGTCTAGAGATATGCAATTGTGTTTCGGCGATGATGATCCCCAAGGAGATAGATTACGCAAGTTGTATGCGGTATACGATGCCGACTATAACATGTTATATGGACCAGAACGAGTTCATGGTACGGTAAGCTGGTCGGATGATGACAATATATTAATTGAGATACTTCCGAGAGTAATGCATCGAGAGGAGTCGGGCAACCAAACGAAGATAAAAACTATAAACATCAGAGAACGCCGTTAGAAATGATTAAAAGAATTGGGCTTTTATCAGGTTTAGGAATCATACTTGTTTCAATCATCTCTCAAATAGACTTTGATAAGTCCATTGCGGAGATGCCTCCTGAAGACGAGTTATATCTATCGTATACTGAGAAAAAGGCGGAAACCCAAAGAGCTGGTCTCAAGAAGTTACAGATAACTGAAGAGTTTGCGCGAATCAATCAGCAGATGAGGACTCCAGATGATCTTGTTGCTCCATCATACTCTGGTAACTATCGTATCAAGGAATACACTAAAAAAGCTCGACGCAACAAATCGAACAATATCACATTCACAGAGCGAGGACCCGCTAATGTAGCAGGGCGAACCCGTGCTGTGCTCGCTTTTCCCAGTGATCTTTCATTGAATACCTGGTTGATAGGTAGCGTGTCTGGAGGGATTTGGAAGACCACAGATGGGGGAGGTAATTGGGAGAACATGACCGCAGATCTACCCAATTTAGGCTTTAGTACACTTGCTCATTCGGCTGCTAATGAAAACATAATATACGCAGGTACTGGAGAGCACTTCACTAATGATATAGACGGTGCTGGCATGTTCAAATCCGAAGACGGAGGTGAAAGCTGGCAACAGATAGTAAGTCCTGAGCAGTTTCCGGATTTCAGGAATGTAAGCAGGATAGTCGTTGACCATAATGATCCCAATATCGTTGTAGCTACAACAAGAAATAGTCTATGGGCACGAGTAGTTGATGATGAAGGACTCTTAGATACTGATCTGAATGCTGCTATTTATAAATCTAGTGATGGTGGATCAACCTGGCGTAGGACTCTGAGCTCTTCAGAAGATCGCTATGATCATATCGTCGCAGACCCTGCAGACTTTAACAATCTATACGTGGCCATTAATGGAGTGAGGGTGATCAAGTCGACAGACGCAGGAGAGACCTGGGAGGATGCCAGTAGAGGACTCAACGCAGGTGGTCGAGCTGAGATAGCTATATCACCAGTGAACCCACAGCGATTATTTTTATCAACTCAAGGATCTCTTACAGGTACGGGCTCTGATCTGTATGTTTCAACTGATGGAGCAGAGAGCTGGCAAGTGGCATCAACACCAAATGCTGATGATAATATCCATTTCCTTGATGGTCAGGGATGGTTTGATAATACAATAATCGCACATCCTCATGACGAGGAGATAGTATATGTCGGAGGCGTCAATTTATTCAAGTTTACGATCACTGAAGGAGTTATATCTACAATAACATTTGAAGTGGTCGAGGATGGTACTGAAGGCTTTTTGGATTTAATCAATTTTGGTGGTTCGATTGGCGGCGGTGGTATAAATCTCGGTAACGTGTTGACTCAAGATGAGATTAACCCAATAGAGATACGCTTCGGTCAGGGAAGTCAGATGGCTCATAGATTTACCGTTGACGGCCGTGGATCTCGCGTGCCAGATAGCGATTTCCGTTATGAAGATTTAGTAGAAGTACCTTTTCAAGTATGGGACACAGAACTTGATAGACAATTGATGGTCTCATTTAGGGATCAGCAAAATGATGGGGTATGGAATCTTATTGAAACCTTCGCGGGTACCCCAACTACAGAGAATAGCCGTGAGTATATCTATATCCATGATGTCCAATATACGGAGACTACAGATCCTAATATTGCGCAAACTGGAGGAGGCCATGTTTATCGGAATATGTATTTCATATGGCCTGTACTGACAGACGATAGTGAGTTTCAGGACAATAACTTCCCTGTATCTAATTTCCGCATTGATAAAAATGAGGTCAACGCTCTGGAGAAAACAATAGAGGTGATGTCTGATGCCTACAATGATTTTGACGGCAGAAACACATTTGTTCAGAGTAATCGTACCGCCTCAGGGGTGCATCCTGATCAGCACAACATTTTTATTCTTAATGATTCACCTGCTAATCGTCAGTTTAGACTATTAGTAGCAAATGACGGAGGGATGTATGTGTCACGTGTAAGTCGTGATCCGGGCGTGTTAAATGGATCGTGGTCTTATGCATCATTAGGTAACAATACCTCACAGTTTTACAACGCTGATAAGGCACCAGGCACTGATCGATATATCGGAGGGATGCAAGATAATGGTACATGGTTTACTCCTTCGTCAGCAGGTGCTGACGCAACTACCTCATATAGGTTTGCCTTAGGAGGTGATGGTTTCGAATCGATATGGAATAATAGAGATGATAATTTAATTATTGCAGGTTCTCAGTTTAACAACTTTTCGAGGACGATAAACGGCGGTGGAGCGTGGAGAAATGCAACACAGGGGATTGATGATCAAGGCCCATTCTGGAGTCAATTAGAAAATTCTAAAGCCCTGCCGGATAGAATATTTACAGTGGGATCATCGGGTGTCTGGAAATCTAACAATTTTGGTGAGTTGTGGGAGCCGACCAGGATAAATGATGATCGTTGGAGCTTCACTAATTTTATGTCCATCGAAGTATCAATTGCCAATCCAGATGTGATTTGGGCAGGTGGCGCACTTGCAGAGGATAGACGTTTTTTCGTGTCCACAGATGGTGGTAACTCTTTTAGCGCTACTGAATTTTATACGGAAGCAGTTTTAGGTAATGCATCAGGATTATCAACTCATCCTACGGAGAGCGAAACAGCATTTGCGATGTTTTCTTTCCAAGGAAGGCCCAAGATCCTACGTACAAATGATTTGGGTCAGACATGGGAGGATATTACTGGCTTTGCGAACTCGCAGAATGGAACAAGTTCGAGAGGATTTCCAGATGTAGCAGTTAATAAAGTGTTCGTATTTCCTAATGATATTGACCGGATCTGGGCAGGTACAGAAATCGGCATTGTCGAATCGCTAGACGGTGGGTCAAGCTGGGAGATTATGGACAATGATATGGGTGCTGTTAATATATACGACATGATATTACAAGATGATCAGATCGTCATAGCCACTTATGGTAGAGGTATCTGGACAGCTTCTGTAGAAGGGCTTGAGCAAGAATTTATATTTCCTCCTATCATCTCTTCAAGTTCTCTATCCCCTTTGGGTGAGATAAATTTAGAAGTTGAGTATTCTGAGGTCTTTGATTCGTCAGTTGTAGCGATCAATGATCAAACAATATTGCAGTTAGATAGCAATGATGAGGGCATTACCAATATGGTTGTTGACAATCCTCAGATATCAGGACTGGCGGAAATAGTTGTTATAGGCTATTTAGAAGGCATAGCCTATCCATCTATATCAATCGACTTGCAATTATTTATTCCTTTGGAGCCCGTAGAAGAATATAGCAATGACTTTGCTGACGAATCCCGTAATTCAGAATTTATGGGTAACGGATTCTCTATATATACAGAAGATAACTTCAATGATCCAGCAATACATAGTCCACATCCATATCCAGACGATACAGCATTGATATACACTTTAGTGCAGCCTATAAGGATCCTAGAACAGCAGTTTTTGACTTTTGATAATATTGCGCTCGTTGAACCTGGCGATCCTGGTTCTGTGTTTGGTGATAATAACTTTTGGGATTTTGTAATTGTAGAGTCCTCCTCAGATGGTGAGACCTGGGCTCCTTTTGGTGATGGTTATGATGCACGTGGTAGTGATCTATGGCTAAATGCTTTTAAAGCTAATGCTCAACCAAGATCCTTTATGTTCAGCCGTGAAACAATTGATCTGTCTCAGTTTCATGATAAAGATGATGTCATATTAATTCGATTCAGATTGTTTGCGGATCAAGCAGTCAATGGATGGGGCTGGGCTATTGATAATGTCAACGTGGTCCTCGACAATACTACGGCAACTATAGATGTAGAAAACACCGAGAATAAAATCTATCCTACACTCACTACAGGTGTAGTTAATGTAGAGATAGATACTCGAATGAATATTAATAGTATTGCTGTTTATGACCTCAATGGACGTTTGATCATGGGGGATAATATCACGGGATTAGATCGATATCAGTTCAATATATCAGATCAGTCATCAGGATACTATATCGTTGAGCTTGCTAACGAAGAGGATAATGTCCTACAAAGAATTATTAAGCAATAATCAATGAATAGAGCTAAGAATTAGCAATAGTTACAAAAGGTGGTCGGCTGATAACAGCGTCCACCTTTTTCTTTCTTATGGCGATTTTGATGTTGGCGCCTTTCTTGTGATAAGGCACCTCTACATAACCTAACCCGATACCATTTTGTAGCATCGGCGATAAGGTGCCGGAAGTTACCTTACCAATAATTTCTTCCTCTTCATTTAAGATATCGTATCCAGTACGTGGTATGCCCTTGTCTGCCATTTTGAATCCTATCAACCGACGATTAGGACGTTCCTCTTTTTGAGTTAGCAGTGAGTCGTGATTGACAAAGTTGTGATTAAATTTAGTGATCCATGAAAGACCTGCTTCTATAGGAGACGTTGTGTCATCTATGTCATTGCCATACAAACAGTATCCCATTTCGAGGCGTAGTGTATCTCTCGATCCTATTCCCGCAGGTAGTACTTCGAAAGGCACATCTGCGGCGAATATAGATGTCCAAGCCTGCTTTACATGTTCGTTTTTTATATAGAGCTCAAAGCCCCCAGAGCCAGTATAGCCTGTAGCTGATATGATAACATCATCAATGCCAAAGATTGTCCCCGTTGTAAAGTTATAGTAGGGTATAATACCGAGATCTACATCAGTCATTTGGCTTAATAGTTCTGCGGCCTTAGGTCCCTGAACAGCCAGTAAACTTATCTCGTCTGATTGATCAGTTAGGGTGCAATCCCAAGTATTATGTGATTGTATCCAATCCCAGTCTTTCTTAATGTTAGAGGCATTAACCACCAGCATGAATTGCTCCAGAGTAATGCAATAGATGATGAGGTCATCTATAATGCCACCAGTAGCATTAGGCATGCAACTATATTGGGCTTGGCCAGGGGTGAGCGTGGAGGCGTCATTACTGCTGATCCGTTGGATCAATTGGAGCGCCTCAGGTCCACTAACCATAAATTCGCCCATATGTGATACGTCAAATACGCCAACGCTATTTCTAACCGCCATATGCTCTTCCTGAAGGCTGGTATACCTCACTGGCATCAGGTAACCTGCGAACTCGACCATCTTAGCCCCATGAGCGATATGCTCGTCATAGAGTGCAGTCTTCTGCGATTGTGTTTTGCTATCCATTGGCATCTGCAGTTTGATAAGCTTCGATAGGAAGGCATGAGCATATAAGATTGCGATCTCCATAAGCATTGTCTACTCTGCTCACGCTTGGCCAGAACTTGTTGTCTCGAGTATAATCCAATGGATATGCTGCTTTAGCTCTGGTGTAAGGGTAGTCCCAGTCATCGCTCATCACTACGGCTGCAGTATGAGGTGCATTTTTCAACACATTGTTATCATCAGGATACTGGCGTTGCTCAATCTCACGGATCTCCTCTCTTATCGCAATCATCGCATCACAAAAGCGATCAATCTCTTCTTTGGATTCGCTCTCAGTAGGCTCAATCATCATCGTGCCTGGTACAGGGAACGAAACCGTAGGGGCATGGTAACCGTAGTCCATCAAGCGCTTGGCGATATCCGTTATTTCTATTCCTATTGCCTTAAAGTCTCTGCAATCAATTATCATTTCGTGAGCGCAACGGCCTTCGTGACCTACGTATAGTATGCCATAATGGCTATCTAAGCGTTGTTTGATATAATTCGCATTGAGGATAGCGATCTCCGTGGCGTGAGTAAGGCCTTGGCCGCCCATCATAGCGATATAAGCGTATGATATGGCAAGTATGCTGGCGCTACCATACGGTGCAGCAGAAATGCTATCTGAGGACAATGCTCCTCCACACTTGATCACGTCGTGCGTCGGTAAGAATGGGCTAAGATGCTCTGCTACACAGATTGGCCCCATGCCAGGCCCTCCGCCACCGTGAGGTATGCAAAATGTCTTATGCAAGTTGAGGTGGCATACATCTGCTCCTATGAGTCCTGGACTTGTTAGTCCAACCTGTGCATTCATATTAGCGCCGTCCATGTATACCTGACCACCACGGTCATGAACCATCTGACAAATCTCTTTGATCTGTACCTCAAATACACCATGGGTAGATGGATAGGTCACCATAAGACCTGAGAGATTCTCAGCGTGCTGTTCTATGTTTGCCTTCAGATCATCAATGTCGATATTTCCTTGGTCGTCGCACTTTGTTATAACTACCTGTTGTCCCGCCATAACTGCACTGGCTGGATTAGTGCCATGAGCAGAAGAAGGAATCAACATTACATTTCTGTGGTGATCATCTCTGCTTTCGTGGTAGGCTTTGATAACCATTAGTCCAGCAAACTCTCCCTGAGCACCACTGTTCGGTTGTAGTGATACCCCGTGGAATCCTGTGATCTCTGCAAGCCATGATCGAAGCTCTTCGAACAACTGCAGGTAACCACCAGTCTGATCTACTGGCGCAAATGGATGGATACTGTTCACCTCCGGCCAGGTAACGGGGATCATCTCTGTCGTTGCGTTTAATTTCATTGTACATGATCCTAAGGAGATCATAGAATGTGCAAGCGAAAGATCCTTATTCTCTAATTTTTTCAAATATCTCAACATCTCGTGTTCGCTGCGGTAATTGTGGAACACCTCATGCGTCATATACGCATCTGTTCGCAGCAAGTTTTCGCCCCATTGGATATCGACGTCAATCTCTTCATACAAGAAATTTCGATCGATGACGGCACCAACTTTATGCTTACAAAATATGTTTAAGAGTAATTCTATATCATCAAGAGTAGTCGTCTCATCAATTGAGATCCCTACGTGCGCATTATCTTCAAAATAGCGTAGGTTGACCCCTTCTTGATTTGCAGTAGTTCGAATACCTTCTATATCGGCACACTCAATTTTGATGGTGTCAAAAAATGAAGAGTTCACCTGATCATATCCAATCTTAGTCAATTGATCTGCTAATAGATGAGTGAGACTTGTGATTCTACTGGCGATGCTCTTTATACCATCCGGCCCGTGATATACTCCATACATCCCTGCCATTACGGCCAATAATACCTGTGCTGTGCAGATGTTAGAAGTTGCCTTTTCTCGCTTGATATGTTGCTCACGAGTCTGAAGGGCCATGCGGTATGCAGGTTGGCCTTGAGCGTCTTTTGAAAGACCGATGATTCTTCCTGGCAGTACTCTTTTGTACTTTTCTTTGGTTGCAAAGTATGCAGCATGTGGCCCACCAAATCCAAGCGGAATACCAAATCTCTGTGTAGTGCCGACAACTACATCTGCACCAATCGAGCCTGGGGATTTTAATAGTGCGAGACTCATGAGATCTGCAACGAATATTGAGGTTACTTCATGCTCAGCTGTCGCCGATAGCATATATGAGTGATCAACTATAGCGCCACTGTTATTGGGATATTGTACCATAACTGCAAAGACGTCAGCATCAGTTACATCTGCCTTTTGGATGTCACATGTCCTTACGGTTATGCCGATAGCTTCTGCACGAGTTAGCACCACAGATAGTGTCTGCGGAAACATCTCTTGATCGACTAATAGTACGTTGGCTTGTTTTTTCGACTTAGGCCTTTTGTTGTAGAGCATTGAGATAGCTTCAGCCGCAGCTGTCCCTTCGTCCAAAAGAGACGCATTAGCGACTTCCATACCAGTGAGATCAATAACCATAGTCTGGTAATTAATCAAGGCTTCTAAACGCCCCTGAGCGATCTCAGCTTGATAAGGAGTGTAAGCCGTATACCATCCTGGATTCTCCATAATGTTACGCAGGATTACTTTAGGCGTAATACAATCATAATAACCCATCCCAAGGAAATTCTTGGCAAGTTTATTATTGGACATCATTGATTTAAATTGATCAATGAAGTCTACCTCTGTAAGCGCTTGCGGCAGGTCCAATTCTTTGGGATTACGTATTGGCTCTGGAACGGTTTGGTTGATGAGCGTTTTGAGGTCTGGACAGTCGATATAGGATAACATCGACTCTTTATCTTCTGTAGATAATCCGATATGTCTATTGACAAAAGGAATCTCTCGCTTGGGTTCAAGCTTCATTCTCATGCTGACAGTTTATATTACTGGCATAAATATATAAACAAGACTAACGCGTGCCTTGTACAAAATTGTTTGATATAGCTGGACTCATCAGATCAGTTTAAATGATGCTCTACTCCGTAACATCCCTGTAGATGGTGTCATAGTCTTCGACTTCAGTTTTCATCCATCGATCCCAAAAAGTGAAATAAAGACCGTAGTTGAACATAAACCGACGATGATGTAGATCATGATGCGTAGCACCGATGAAATGTTTCCAGATGATGTGTTTGTGGGCATTTTTAGGAAAGATCTCAACACCAGCATGATTCATAATCGCAGAGAGAGTCATCACCAGGAGTAGGACGATTAAAACATATATATGCATGGGCACTACTATCATAATAGCGGGTATAATAATGGCTTGTAGCAGAGACTCCACAGGATGAAAGCTAAACGAGGTCCATACAGAAGTATCAATACTATCGTGATGTACACGATGTATCCATCTATAAATCTTGGGATGGTGTAGCCATCTATGTAACCAGTAGTAATAAGTCTCATGAATGAAGAAGGCTAACAGTACGCTGATGGGTACATACCATAGGGGGTAGGTAGACCACTCAATATAAATAGTCGTCAGTCCATACTGCCACATCATAATCATACCTACACCGATCAACCCAAAAATTAAGCTACTTATCCCGGACATTAGTATCTCCCTGTTGCGCTGATCCTGACTGACCCATTGCGATAGGATTCTGCTCGCATGTCGCTCAGAAAAATAGCCATAGACACCTTGGAGGTAGAGCTTGGATAGTAGGATATATCTTATAAAAGTGATGACACTGAATACCAGAAAGAGATAAATGAAATTTTCTGCGATCAAATAGTCTTTTTCTAAAAATTCAAAGCCAGAGGTCATCTACAATTGGTTATGATTGTACTATTAGAAATCTAAAGGTATGGCTTATACTGAAATCAACGATCTAAGAATAGGAATAAGGACTGCATTGCAAGTAAAAGCTGATGAACAGTATGCTAATAAGATGAAAGCTTACATGAAAGGTAAGTTTGAGTATTATGGGCTCACGGCTGGTGAACGTAGATCAATTGTGAACCCTCATATCAAGGATTCAAAGAAGCTATCTGTTGATCTGAGATTTGATTTGGCAGAAGCCTTGTGGCAGGAAGAATGTAGAGAATGTCATCATGTAGGTATGGACATCTTGAGTACTGTGGAGTCTAAGGTTGATCAAACTCATCTATCGAGAGTAGAGCGATTAATCAGCACACACTCTTGGTGGGATACGGTGGATTGGTTAGCGACTCATTTAGTAGGTGCGATATGTCGCAAGTACAGTGACGAGGGCGATGTTTATCTCATGAAGTGGCTCAGTAGCGATGATATTTGGCTTAATCGTACTTGTTTGATTCATCAACTGTTTTATCGAGATGAGACCAACTTTGAGAGGTTGAAAGATTATATCTACGCTCTGGAGCACAAAAACGAATTTTTTATCCAAAAGGCTATAGGGTGGGCACTTCGTCAGTATAGCAAGAGTAATCCATATGAGGTAGAGGAGTTTATTAATGAGCATCCGTCCATGAGTAACTTAGCTCGACGTGAAGGCCTAAAGCATATAAATAGGACCAGATAATTTACAATGGAATTGAGGATAGAAGTGGGAATAGTTGAGTTTAGAGCATAAAAAAAGTGCCATGCTTCTCAAGGCAATGGCACTACTCATCATTTAAATAACCAAAACTCAGTATATCGTATGCAATTAATGTGCCAAGTGTAAAGTACTTGTCCAAAAATTCTATTTTAACATTTATCAGTAAGTTGAGTATAAAGCAAAAAAAAGCTCGAGAGCATTCTCTCGAGCAAAACGAATTTTACAATTTAATAACCAAAACTTACACAATACAAATATATACATATTAAATAAAAATGCAATATATAAATCACACAAATTCTGTTATTTATATCATATTTATTATGGTAAATGTGTAAGCGTCTAATAATCAGTAATATTGTCTCTGTGAATATCGATGTTATTTATGAGGACAATCACCTATTGGTTGTCAATAAGCCATCAGGCTGGCTATCACAGGGTGATAAGACAAATGATTTAGCTATCTGTGAGCCCTACAAGTCTTATATAAAAGAAAAATATAATAAGCCAGGAAACGTTTTTTTGCATCCGGCACATCGTCTTGATCGTCCTGTAAGTGGTTGCATAATATTAGGGCGCACTTCAAAAGGGTTGCAGAGAATTCAAAAATTGTTCGCCTCAGGCGATCTGCACAAAGAGTATCTCGCTGTAGTCGAAGGAGTTCCTCAACAAGATCATGATCAACTTGAAGATTGGCTATTAAAAAACAGCGCTAAAAACATGACTAAGGTTGTCAATAGATCTAATAACAAGGCAAAACATGCTCTGTTATCTTATGAAGTCTTGGAAAAGTCTAAAAATGTAACTCTATTGAATGTATCGCCTAAAACAGGACGATCTCATCAGATCAGGGTGCAACTCAGTCATATGGGTCATACGATTATCGGTGATGTGAAGTATGGGGCTAAGGATCCACTTCAGCACAAAGAGATCGCCTTACATTGTTATAAGATGGCCTTTAAGCATCCTACATTAGAAAAAGAAATAATTGTCAGCTGTAAACCAGACTTAAGCGCAGCTCCATGGAGTAATTTCAAAAGAAAACTCAGTAGCATTTGAGACTATAGTCTAAAAGACTATTTTTGCAGCTGTGAGGGTTGTACAGCCAGCTCCCTTTAAATCCCCCAGGGCGGAAACGCAGCAAGGGTAGGAGGTTGTAGCGGTTTGGTATGATTCCTCACTTTTTTTATTCTCTCAATTATAATCATAAGATCAATGCGGTTTTTTATAGACACGGCTTCTTTAGATCAAATCAAAGAGGCTCATGACCTTGGTATACTGGACGGTGTAACTACTAATCCGTCTTTAATGGCCAAAGAAGGAATCAGTGGTGATAAGAATATTAAGGATCATTATAAGAAGATCTGTGACATAGTAGATGGCGACGTCAGCGCCGAAGTGATCTCAACAGATTATGAGGGTATAGTGCGTGAAGGGAAGGAACTTGCTAAGTTGGCTCCTAACATCGTGGTCAAGGTGCCTATGATCAAAGATGGCATCAAATCAATCAAATGGTTTTACGATAATGGCATTAAAACCAATTGTACGTTAGTATTTAGTCCGGGTCAAGCCATATTAGCGGCTAAGGCTGGAGCAACTTATATCTCTCCATTCATAGGTCGTATTGACGATACTACATGGGATGGTATCCAACTGATCCATCAGATCGCTGAGATCTATGCGATACAAGGTTATGATACAGAGATACTTGCAGCATCGATCCGTAATAGTAGACATATCGTACAAGCGGCTCAGTCAGGAGCTGACATCGTTACCTGTCCACTCAAAGCGATATTGGGCTTGTTAAATCATCCATTGACTGACATCGGATTAGCTAAGTTCTTGGCTGATCATAAGAAGTCAAATTCATAAGAATATCCTCATGAAGGATACAATATTTTATCTGAGTACTTGTGATACCTGTAAGAGGATTATAGGGCAGATAGATGATATTGATCGATTCGAGCTAAGAGAAATCAAGAGCCAAGGTGTCACAATCTCAGAGATTGAGACTATGCACGACTTGTCAGGACTCGATTACAACGACTTATTCAACAAGAGAGCTCGTAAATACAAAGAGATCAAAGAGCAGCTTGAGCAAGGTGATGACAATCAATATAAAGAGCATATCACTCAAGAGTATACCTTCCTCAAGAGACCTGTGGTGATCTATAAAGATCAAGTCTTCGTTGGCAATGCTAAGAAGACCGTAGAGCTCATGCTCAATACTGTGAATCAATAGTATGGACATCGTAACTCAACAGTTGATCATTGATTGGTTTAAAGGTATACAGGATAGTATCTGTGGTAGCTTGGAAGAGTTAGATGGCCAAGGAACGTTCAGAGAAGATCCTTGGGAGAGATCTGAAGGCGGCGGAGGACGCACACGAATCATACAAGGTCAACATATAGAGAAGGGTGGTGTAAATTTTTCGGCTGTGCATGGCAGCATGCCAGAAGTAATTGCCAAAGGACTCGGCTTACCTCCTAATAAATTCGTAGCGACTGGAGTATCTATTGTTTTGCATCCGACTAATCCGATGGTGCCAATCATACACATGAATGTGCGCTACTTCGAAACAGATCAAGGACAGTGGTGGTTTGGCGGCGGTATAGACTTGACACCACATATAATCTTCGATGAGGATGCCCAAGAGTTTCATAGAGGTTTAAAGGCAGCTTGTGATACTTTTTATCCAGAAGCATATGATGAGTACAAGGAGTGGGCAGACAATTACTTCTACATCCCACACCGAAAAGAAACCCGAGGAATTGGAGGGATATTCTTTGATCGTGTGAATTCCGATCTCGGGTATAGTAAGCTCGATTGCTGGAGATTCGTCCAGGCAGTAGGGAGTTCTTTTGTACCTATCTATAGTTCATTGTTTAATAAGAGATATCAGATGCCTTATTCGCCTGAGCACAAGCAATGGCAATTGGTCAGACGAGGACGTTATGTTGAGTTTAATTTGGTTTATGATCGTGGGACTAAGTTTGGCTTACAGACTAACGGTCGTATAGAGTCAATCTTGATGAGCCTACCACCACAAGTTGAGTATCACTATGATTATCAGTCGCTGCAGGAGTTTGAGTCTGCGACTCAGGCTAAATTAATAAAAGGGATAGACTGGGTTAAAGGCACTGTATGACGATCTCGTCAGTATTAACCGTATTGCTCACATTGCCGGCCTGATCAAATACTCGTATTCCAAATGTCATCGAATTAGTAGCTCCCTCTGGTGTAGAGCACGCTGGTTCATCATCGAATAAGCAACATAGAGTAGGGATGTTTAGGATTACAGTTCCCACATTACCTATGTCCGTCTGAGGTAAATCTGGTATCCGATTGACCACGTGGAGTTGTCCATTTCTATTATCAATTACTTCTACATTATTGGCTACGCCACTGAGGTCACCATCTAAGTCATTGAATCCAAATCGAACGACCAGAGTGTCTTCTAATCCCAGATCGCCTTGGATCAATATATCTTTATTCATGCCCATATAAGTGATCTCTGGTGCACTATTAATATTATTGTCCCCTGAACAGCTACAATAGAGCATTGCACTAATAATTGACACCACGAACAGTCTTAGCATAGTAGAAAGTGATTGATAGTTATCAAGATATCATTAATAGTTTAAACGTCGAACAGTTCGATTTTGATTATACAGCAAAGCGTATTTTTAATTATCAAAGAACGCATAATCCCATCTATCGGCACTTTTTAGATCTTATAGGTTATGACCAGGAGCCTATGACATTGAGAGATTATCCCTTTTGTCCAATCTCCACATTCAAGCACCATGAGCTGAAGTCAGAGGAGTGGGGTCCAGCGGAAAGGTGTTTTATGAGTAGTGGTACTGGAGGTGTAAGATCTAAGCATTATGTCCGTGATCTCAATCACTATCACAAGATAACTGAGCGCATATTCGAACAAGAATTTGGAAGCTTAAAAGACTACCAGATACTCGGTCTGTTACCACATTATTCTGACAATCCACAGTCTTCTTTGCTCAGTATGGTTGAACACTTTATGAATTGTTCTGCCTATGAGGGGATGACCGTCCTGTCTGACTTAGATACTCTATTTCGGCAGATTAATGATAATAAGGATAAGGGTGTCCCAACCTTAGTTATTGGAGTAAGTTTCGCACTGTTAGATTATGCGAATAAGTATCAACATGAGCTGAATGATAGCTTCTTGATCATCGAGACAGGAGGTATGAAGAAGTATAAGAGAGAGATGAGCAAAGAAGTGATTCACAAAGCTATACGGGACTCTTTTTCGGGTGCTAAAATCTGTTCAGAATATGGTATGACAGAATGCCTTGCTCAAGCTTACAGCAAGGACTCGACATGGATCAGAATGAATGATTATTTCAAGGTTGTCATCACGGATCCTACCGACCCAAGACAGGTATTACCGGAGGGTAGAACGGGTCGCATCAATATCATTGACTTGGCTAATGTTTCTACCTTATCATTTATAGCTACAGACGATATAGGGAAAGTATCTACTGACGATCCTGAATTATTTCAAGTGTTGGGGCGATTATCCAATACGGACTTAAGAGGATGCAACTACTTGATCTAACTTATGATTGATCACTCGTTTAGTGATTCCTTCAAATATCCATTTTGCTAAGGCTTCCCGATTAGATGCTAACAATATGCGCTTGTGATCTGATTTGTTCTTGATATTAGCCAGTTCAATCAGAACGGCCTTCGGTTGAGTTACACGAAGTACGTGGAGATTGCGGCCATTGATGTATCCTCTATAATTTCTTCCTTTTTGGTAGTGATTGTATTTTTCTTCAAATGTTTGCATCAGATCTGTTGCCAGCTTTTTTGATGAGTTACTGATTGGGTTATAATTGAAGAATACATCCTGCCTCTTATTATCAGTTCGAGAATCTACGTGGATTGAGACGAGCAATTGCTCTTTGACACCAGCTTTTTGATGTTTTCGGTACATGCTGTTGACATATCCAGCCCTGCGGTTCAATCGAACTAATTGTTTTCTTGTTCTTAAGCTTTCACCATTGGCGAGTACTTCACCATTGTCGCAAGCCAGGTATTCGCCGTCACGTATGCCGTCATTCGGATCTTGAACTACGATTTCTATTGTAGCCCCATGCATCATCAGTTGCCTTGCTAAACGTAATGTCACATCATAGGCATATTCATCCTCGCATAGTTCAGCTTCGCATTCGGTGCATACAGCACCAGGGTCTATACCTCCGTGTCCACTTACGAGATAATAGACTCGTCCCTTCAGGCTGTTATCTATGAGCTCTACTTCTTCATAGGCTTTACCAAAAAGCTTATTCGTATGCTTTGCATTTGACTTCTTCGGGCTTGGTGTCTTTGATTTTGCGATTATTTCTGGTTCAGTATCTATTTTAACGGGGCTGTCTGATAGTTCATGATACGGAACCCAAAGTAGTTTGCTATCTGTAAAGTGTGTTTGCCGTAAGCCTTTACTTTGCAGCCATTCATTGTATTCTTTGATACGTATAGCTTTTTCCCAATTATTCTGACCTATAGTACTACGTATGCTCTTTTGATCATATTTATAAACAGTGATAGGAAGTTTATAGGACTTGTCTTTGATGAGCAAACTTGATTTATTCAAGCCATTGAGTTCATAAAATCTCTTAAGATTGTCACTATTCTCAATCAGCTTATACCTTTGTAGGAGGACTGTGATACCGTCGCCAGCTTTTGCTTTTACAGGTAGTGCATCATAAACGATACTATCGGCATGACTGATGAAAGGATTCACCAGCAGGATCACAATAGTGAATAGTAGTGTACGTATCATCATAAATGGTTGTAATACAAATATAAACACTTTATGAAAAAACGTAATATATAAATGACTGAATTCTTTGCCTTAATACGATATTACTTCTCCATTGAGTTCCGTAACCGGTCTCAAGTCGTAGCATTACTGATGTTTGCTTGGATCGTATGCTATATACTATACAGAGTGCATCCGTCTCTTGAGACTACCGAGTTTGGTTATTTATTTTGGTTGTTTGTAACCTTGATGTCTATTAATGTTTGCCTAAGATCCGAGTCGCATCATGCTGAGGAGCATCGACTATATCTCTATACCTTGACAGGTCCCGTCAAGTTGTTTATGTCCAAGCTCATATTTAATGTGTGTTATTTAGTCTTTATATATGCGCTGTTTTATCTGTGCTTTCATGTCTATTTTACTGAGCAAGTGCCATTTGTCATGAATTTTATGTTAGCCATTCTTATGGGGGCTATAGCTATTAGTGCGTCCTTGACTTTTGTCTCTACTATCAGCACTTATGCGAGTGGTCAGAATACTTTGGTAAGTGTTTTAGCGATACCACTATTACTACCTATTATCATGTTGCTTAAGGGTTTATCAGATGAAATCATTCTGGGTGAGAGTATCGAATATGCTAAGTTTCTCGCCTTAGCTGGATTATCGGCTATATCTATTGCAGCGAGCATGTTCTTAGTGCCTGTTATTTGGAAAGAATAAGGACACTATCTAACGTCGAACAAATATTTGATTTCGATCATTTTAGTCTCAACTATATCTACTTTTATGATTATTCATGCCATCGTAAATCGATTAATCTGTGGTTAAGCACTGGTGGAAAATATTAGGAGTTATCTTTTTGCTGTATGCTTTTTCAGTAGGATTTTTAGTCCCGTTGAAACCGGGAGTATTATCTGTTGAGCCTTATAAGGTGACTACAGGGCAATCTATCGATCTCACTGTCAAGGGATATAATACGCAGTTTAATGACCCAACTGTCTCAGAAGTTCAAGCTTATCTCAAGCTGGACTCCGTACATATGATTGAAGCCAATTCAGTTTCGGTTATAGGTAGGAAGCAGTTATCTGCCTCGTTCAACTTGCCAGATCAATTGCCAGATAGACGAGACATCGAGAGGGCTACATTGATCTTGTACGATGATGTAGATGGCTACATGGTCTCTCCAGCAGCGGTGACTATTGAGCAAGATGATGTTACAGACCCGACCGGTAGTAGTGCTAAGTGGAATGCTCAGATTCAAGTGGCAGATGTTCCTTGGACTTTTTCATTTCCATATAGGAGTATACTTTATGAGACTATTCGTAATACTTTTTTTCATGTAGCGGTATGGTTTGCGATGTTCATCTTATTGATCGTGAGTTTAATATATAGCATTAAGTATCTACGTTCGAGATCGTTGCAGCATGACGCTGTAGCAGCCGCCTATACACAAGTAGCCATAGGCTTAGGTTTAATAGGACTGGCAACAGGATCTGTTTGGGCTAAGAGCGCTTGGGGAGCATACTGGACTAATGATCCTAAGCTCAACATGTCTGTAGTTTCCCTTATGATCTATATTGCTTATGCGATTCTGAGGTCTTCATTTACGGCAGATGATCGACGAGCACAGGTTAGTGCGGCATACAACATATTTGCGTTTTGCGCCATGATTCCGTTGATATTTATCGTGCCACGTCTGACCAGTAGTCTACACCCTGGTAATGGTGGGAACCCTGCCTTTGGTGGAGAAGATCTGGATAGCACACTCCGGATGGTATTTTACCCATCAATTATTGGTCTGACTCTTATCGGAACATGGATCGCATCACTACTCTACAGAGTGCGTAAAGTAGAACTAAATAATATCGAACGTCAACTTCATTAATTATAGCTAATGAATAAACTTATATCTGTTTTTCTTGTCTTAATCATCAGTCAAACTTCTGTCTTAGGACAAAGTGATCATTATGACAATGCTGGTAAAATTTATACAGTTGTAGCAGTAGTATGTATCACTATTATTGGAATAGCAGCAATGCTATTTTACCTGGAGAGGAGGATTAAGTCATTAGAAGAACAAACTAATCATGAGCAATAGCTTTTTTAAGACTGTCCAGATCAATTTTGATAAGGCGGCAGCGCTTACAGATTGGCCCAAAGGGCTTTTGTGGCAGATCAAAGAATGTAATGCCGTATACCAGATGCGATTTCCTGTGAAGATAAAGGGAGAATATCAGGTTATCGAGGCATACAGAGTTCAGCACAGTCAGCACAGACAACCGACCAAAGGAGGGATACGATACAGTGATATGGTTGATCAGGATGAAGTTATGGCATTAGCATCATTGATGACATTTAAGTGTGCTATTGTAGATGTACCTTTTGGTGGTGCGAAGGGGGGAATCAAAATCAATCCTCGGGACTATGATGAGGATGAGTTACAGCGGATTACGAGGCGATATACCGTTGAGTTAATCAAGAAAGGCTTTATTGGACCAAGTGTGGACGTACCAGCACCAGATTATGGAACAGGCAGCAGAGAGATGGCTTGGATTCTTGATACCTACCAGACTTTCTCAAGAGGCGAGATCGATGCAGTTGGATGCGTCACTGGTAAACCTGTTAATCAAAATGGTATCCGTGGACGTACAGAAGCTACGGGTAGAGGAGTGTACTACGGGATCCGAGAGTGCCTGAATTATGAAGAGGACATGAAGGAAATCGGGTTAACACCCGGAATCGAAGGGAAGCGCATCGTAGTTCAAGGATTCGGTAATGTAGGCTCCTATTCGGCATTAATCTCTCAACAAGAGGGTGGTGCTAAAATCGTGGGTATCGCAGAATACGATGGAACGATCGTGAATCCTGATGGTATAGATATCCCTGCCTTAATAGAGTATAGAAATGAACATCGGACAATCACCACCTTTCCAGGTGCCAAGCTGCTTGATAACAAAGATGATTGGGCGAGCATAGATTGTGATATCATGATCCCAGCGGCATTAGAAAATCAGATTAATGGTGATAATGCTGGTAAGATTAAAGCTAAGATCATTGCCGAGGCTGCCAATGGACCTATCACAGCAGAAGGAGAGGCGATACTCTTAAAGAAAGGAGTAGTAATTCTTCCAGATATGTATCTCAATGCAGGTGGTGTAACAGTATCCTATTTCGAATGGCTTAAGAACCTATCTCATATGAGATTCGGTCGTATGGAGAAGCGCTTTAATCAGAATACATACTCTAACATCATCGGCACTGTGGAAGACCTCACCGGGAAGTCTATCAATGCCGAGGAGAAGAAGCTGATTACCCGAGGTGCAGATGAAATCGACCTTGTCAGATCTGGACTTGAGGAAACTATGGTCATGGCCTACTGTAATATCAGAGAGGTATATCGTGAGCGCTCACAAGTTAGGGACTTGAGATCAGCAGCGTTTATCAATTCAATTGATAAGGTGGCTAATGACTATATCAGTATGGGTGTATTCCCATAATTGATAGATGGGTATTAAGCTTTGCTTTTAGACTTGGGTTGAGGGATAACGGCTTCAAGCTCTTCGATTTTTTCGGTGAGCCAGTCTTGATTAGGTATGGATGGATTATTAGTTAATTCTTCACGAGCCTTTATGATTCTCTTGTAGGCATTTCTCTCACGAGCTTTAGCCAAGTCTCCAATTACTGTTGTGAAACCGTAGAATGCATCTTTTCTTCTTTTTGAGATGTTGCGTTTTCTTCGCAAGAATACCTTGAATGCTTTAATAAATGAATCGAGAGCCTCATCTTCGTCCAGTTCATAATAACAAGTCATTATATAGGCCTTGGTAATAAGATTGTAGGTCATGTCTTGATATTCCACATTTCTTAAGGTACGGATAACTCCTTCCCAGTCTTTGGCATACCAAAGTGTTCTTGCTTTTGTAAATGAATATGCAGATTCACGATCTTCGGGTGCAAGGCGTGTTTTGTGTTTTTCTACGAACTCTAAAGCCCATTCGAAGTCATTCGATCTACATGCAAGAAATGCTATATTTCTGTAAGTCCCAACTTCGAGGATTATAGCATCAATTTCGATTCCAAATTTGTACAAAGCATAAAGGTCTTCAATAACGTTCAGTTGCCCTTTATTAATAAGTGTAGACAAGTAGCCCGCACAATGGTTCATGATACCATTTTTAAAGCTTTTTTCTAAAGGCAGCAATGAAATGATGATCTGTTTAATTTTTTCGAGATTGTCCTTCGTGTCCTTACCTTGAAACAGCAAATCCACTGCTTTGTATAGCTTTATTCTCTCATTGTTTAAAGGTGTTAGGTCTCTATATATTCCTCGACTCATTTGGAAGTTAGCTTGTCTTAAATGTTCCAAATCAATAGAGGAGCTTAATTCGCTGGATTTTAAGAACACCTTTCTGATTTGTGCAATTTCAGCATATATATGAAGTGACTCTTGAGGTTTGAACAGATTAGAATCAATTTGGGATTTCAGAAAAATGTAATAAAGTGCCAGTTCTACTTCTTTCCAAGAATTTTTATTCGCCTTTAAACTTCTGATTTGGTCAGATTTCTTTGACAACTTACTGATCCATTTTTTATCAAGAATGGCTATATACTTTTGAATCTTTTCAAATAGCTCATTCTTTCGGTTGAATTCTATTGCGTTAAATTCCAGAAGTAATTCTAATAATTCATTACAGCTCTTTCTGAATTTTGAATCTGACCAATTTATTTTGTCTATAAATGCGCCTTTTATGAGTTCGGACTTAGCCTCCTGTTTTAGAACGAGTTGAATAAAGTCGGAGAAGAGGACAATTATATTATTGTTTTCATTGTGATACGGTGAATTAATAAATTTTTCAAAGCGAATAAGCTCAGTGTCTGATAAGGTTTTTAGGAGCTCTAAAATTTTCATAAGGGTTAACCATTAAGAGGTTTAAACTCAAACATTATTAAAACTTTATATATATAAAATTTTATCATTTGATGCTTTTTTCTCACTTCAAAAGTGCCTATATTGCAGATTATTAACAAGTTTACACAGATGCTAAAACGGTTTTGTGCCACATTAGTGATGATTTTGAGCTTTCTATTGCAATCTGCGATCTGTCAGGTTAATGCGCCAATCATCCGTACAAAAGTCGTTCAAGGTTCTTCAGTTGATAATATTCGACTCTTTTCTACACAAAATATACGAACTGTTGATGCTTTCTCTGAAAATATGTCGGGAGAAGGTTTTAACGTGGATAATGATAACTCTGGCTATTTCAATCTCCGGTATCAAGCCGATGCTGACTTCGAAGGAATAGATTTAGCGATATTTGAGACCCAAGAGAGTTTATTCGGGCCTCCAACTTTTGTAACTGTCGAAATAGAGGTGGTAAGATCTATTGTCGAAGCACATGATGATTTTGGTATGATCGATCCTCAAGAAGTATTGACGATCGAAGTTTTAGCCAATGACGAGAGTTCATCAGAAAGTATTGAAATCATAGAAATCGAAGCGTCAACTGGAGGAGTTTTTACAATAGAGGACGGAACGAGGCTTCTGTTTACCCCAGATTCAAGTTTTGTTGGTTTAGCAAGTGCATCATATATCGTAGGTGACGGATTAGGAACAACTTCAATGGCGAACGCATTTGTTCAAGTGATAGGGAGTGAGGTTAATCCAGAAACCATCAATTATTTACATGTTGTGTCAGATCCATTATTGATCATTTTAGAGGGCAATGGATATAGTTTATCGCCCGAATCGAATTTGCTTTTTGGCGAGTTGAATCAATTGGCTCCATTTGCATTTGAGTATAATAGTGAGCTTTTCGTTGATGGCATTGAATCCTTTACGCTCGTAGATGATCAAGGGAACATAAAAAATATAGAAATATCATTAGTTAAAACAGTCGATAATAACTCTGTTCTGGTTGACGACCAGGCTTATGTGGTGCCAGGAGAATTTACGGTTATTGATGCGGTATCCAATGATTTTAGAAATAATGGAGTGATCATTGATCATTCTGATGAGTTATTATATGTATCGGGAGTTTTCATTTACGAGGCGGATGATGATTTCGAAGGTGTAAAGGAATTGTTCTACACGGTACATGATGGTTTTCAATCACATACAGCTTCGATTGATGTATTTGTTGGAAACTATAAGCCAGCAGTAACTGAGTATGCGTTTCAGACATACAGCGGCTTACCATTAGCATTAGAATATAATGTTCCAATAACAGCATTCACATTTTCAATGCTAACAGAACCTGCGTCAGGTACACTAGAAACTGGAGCTTCTGCAGTAGATGGAGATTGCTCAAGTGCCGTTGGCTCTAATATGGTGGTATATACTCCCAACGCAGGATTTATTGGAGAAGATGACTTTTCATTAGAGTACTGTTCAGAAGCTGGAGTGTGTGAGACAGTTAATGTAAGAGTTAATGTCATAGAAAGTACTGATAATTGTCCTTGCTTAGGGCCTAACTGTGTGTGGGCTGGCGATACCAATCGTGACGGCGTTGTGAACATTGCAGATTTATTGCCAATAGGTTTAAATTATGGAGCATCTGGTGCTTCGAGAGAAAAAACTGGAGTCAATTGGGCAGCTCAATATTCTGAAGAGTGGGTTAAAGTTCAACTTGATGGATCCAATGTGAATCATGTAGATGCTAACGGAGACGGTTTGGTTTCCATAAACGATACGTCGGCTATTCTGGCAAACTATGGAAATCAAGATAATTTCATACCAGATGCGACGGTATTAGACAAAGCGATTCCAATAAGATTTGAAGTTGTCAATACTAATGTCTCGAATGGAGATCAAGTACAGATCGATTTACACGTAGGATCTGATGATTTTCCTGCAATAGATTTACATGGGTTAGCACTATCTCTGTCGTTGCCACCATCCTTAGTTTCGGATAGTACAACATTAGAGTTTGTACCAGATAATCAATGGTTAGGGTCAAATAGCCCTATTGTTCCATTGTCTTTTATTAGAGGAAATAATGCAGATATTGGCGTTACTCGTATTGACAATGTAGGAATATCGGGAACTGGTAAAATTGGAACTCTTAATACTACCGTAGTAATTGATATAGATCAACTTAGACCTAATGGACCAGAAATTCCATTGAAATTCAAGGCTCCTAAGTCAATCATGGTAGATGGACGAGGCGTCCCGATTCAAGTAAAAGGCGCCGAGATTGAATTGATGCTTCAATTAGATTCAGACGTCCAAATAAGTGATGATTTAATAGAAGAGGTTGAAGTAATTATCTCACCTAATCCATCAACAGGACCTATATCGATCCATGCTAACAATAATGATCAGCTACGAGAAGTAGCGATCTATGATATGATCGGTCAGCTACAATATGAGCGTACCGATCTTACTTCTAATCACTTTAACGTCGAGCAATCCTTCAATCAAGGATTGTACTTCGCTCACATCAAGACTATTAAGGGAACGACAGTTCAGCAGATTGAGGTAATTAAATAAAGTCTGAAAGTTTTAAAAGTCTCAAGTTAAAAGCCCCTTTTTGTTCTATATGATAAGGGCTCTATGTCGCAACGCAATTATCACTAATTCATTTCGAAGTAGGAATGACGGAGAATTCTAATTAGTCGATGATTCCTAATGTTAATGGAATTGACTATTTAGATTCTGACTCCGTATTGATATGAAAAAATTCATTTGGTTTGATAACTCGCAACTCTATACTCGTCACTAACGACCTCTGTTCTCGCTAACTCACCACTCTGAATGCCCTCACTTTCAACTTTGAACTTGCCAACTTGTAACTCATACCTACAACTTCTTCCCCTCGATCATAGAGATCAGCCCATCTCGATAGTTCTTACCGATAGGGATTAGCTTTGTCTGACCCTTTTCGATGAGTTCGACCATATTGCCTTCGAGGGCCTTGATCTTAGTCGTGTTAAGGATATACGATCTATGGATTCGCTTGAACATGTCTGCGGGAAGCTTCGCTTCTAAACTCTTCATTGTCTGTAGGGTGATGACTCGTCCGGTCTCGGTGCGGATGATAACATAGTCCTTAAGGCCTTCGATATATAGGATATCACGATAGAAGGTCTTAACGAGTTTCTTATCAGATTTCACGAAGAAGA
>CAYPWL010000012.1:55460-80915 GCA_964414425.1 uncultured Saprospiraceae bacterium | reverse complement strand
TATGGACTTAGGTAGATTAGTCTCAAGTATGTAGATATCTCAGTCGTGCCTTCTTCGATATGAAAAAATACTACGTGCTTTAATATAAACCGTTTGGGGTATCTGACCGTACGACTCTTACTACCCGCTACTCAACACTCGCTACTCGATACTTGAACTTGATACTTCCCCATTAAACTTGTTTCTGCCCCTCAAATCCATCTAATACATTGCTTACTTTTAAACATCAATTTTCAAGTAATCCTGGACCAGCAGCCCAAGCATATAAAGTTCGTTAATGATCAGCATCCTGCTTCGCAGTTTGATATGATCAGAGTGGAGAATCTCCTCCATCGGGACGATTTAGATCACTCTCCAGAGTCGCTACATCGAGTAGAGTTCTATGTCATACTATTCATAGAGGCGGGTTATGGGTATCATACCATTGACTTTAGCGATATCGAGTGTTCACAGGGGACCTTAATCACCATCAGAAAAGACCAGATCCATAAGTTTGTCAAGGATCATAGTCTGAGCGGTAGCTTGTTGCTGTTTACCGATGAGTTTTTGGTGAGTTACTTGCAAGAGATAGAGACCCAAAAAACGATGCTCCTGTTCAACGAGTTGATTGCCGCCCCGAAGATTCAGTTACAAGGGCATGATTACGATACTGTTTATGAGATCATCAATAGGATCAGTAAGGAGTATTTCAAGGTGCAAGACAATTACTCGCTGAATATCATCCGCAGTGAGTTGCACATCCTGATTACTAAGCTATTTCGCATCAAGTTGGATTCTAATCAGCTAGACTTCGAGCGGAAGTATCTCAAGGAGTTCGTGGCCTTCCAGCAGTTGGCAGAGACGAATATCACGACTACGACTCGGGTACAAGACTACGCCAATATGATGGGCATTAGTACTAAGACGCTCAATGCGATCACTAAGAGCATCGTCCACAAGTCTGCCAAGGAGTTCATCGATGAGATCTGCACCAAACAAATCAAGCGCCTGCTGATCAATACAGAGCTGTCCATCAAAGAAATTGCTTATCAATCTGGCTTTGAGGAAACCACCAACTTTTACAAATACTTTAAGCGTCAGACGCTGACGACCCCTGAGCAATTCAGATCGCAACAGTAAGACTTTCCTGTTTTTACAGTGATTGCGCTTCTTTTTATAGTGAGCTGACTACAGCCTAATTCATCTTTGCGCTATACAATTTCACAGCAAAATATAAACAGATGAAGTCAGCATTACTATGTAGCCTAATTGCTTTTGGATGTATCCTAAGCAGTTGTAATTCAAATAAAATTTCACAATCAAAAGAAGAAGTACCCATGGAGTTATCAAACACAGAAAAGGTCGTAGCCCTACTCAACAGCTTTAATACAGGAGATCAGACACCGATCTCGTATATCAATCCGGAAAAGTATATCCAGCACAACTTGGGGGTCGGCGATGGATTAGTAGGATTTGGTGAGGTGATGCAGAATGCGCCAGAAGGAGGTTTTAAGGCCAATGTCATCCGTGCCTTTGAAGATGGCAACTATGTTGTCGCCCATACAGAATATGAATTTTTCGGCCCCAAGGCCGCCTTTGATGTATTTAGATTTGAGGATGGCAAGATCGTCGAGCACTGGGACAACCTCACCGAAGTGATGCCACCTAATCCAAGCGGCAGAACACAATTTGATGGTGTAGCAGATCTAACTGATCTCGATAAGACCGAGGCTAATAAGAAGGTCGTTGAGCAGTTTATCGACGAGGTCTTACTAAATGGTAAAATGGACAACCTCACCACGCTCGTCAATCCGACACACTATATCCAACACAACTCGGGTGTTGCTGATGGCTTAGACGGACAAGAAATGGTAGATACCTTAAACAATATACATCCTGGAGAAGTGCTCCTTGAAGAATTCCTCAAACCCATGGAAATAACAGCTTACCGCCTAGCTAAGGAAACCTTCATTCCTCAAACTCGTATAAGTGCCATCATCAAAGGCAAACGCAGAATGACCGCAGATACAGCCTTGAGGCTATCAAAGTTCTTCGGAACATCGGCTAAATTTTGGTTAGGCTTACAAGCCGACTATGATTTAGAAGAAGAAGGCAAATCCAATCATGATGAACTACAGTCCATTATACAATACGCATCATAACACATAAGCATCTGATGCTGGGCAAAATTCACTTTTATTTAGGTATACTCATCATCGTCGTCTTTCTGCTAACGGGTCAATATATGCATCATCAGCATGGGCACTTGGCAGATATGGACTTAATGAAACGTGCCTTGTTTAGGGCAGGCCATTTGTACATTCTTTTGTTCGGATTGATCAATGTTGCCCTCGGGACCAATCATAAGCGACTTAAGAAGGATAGTCTGCATAAGCTGCAGATCTTCTGTTCTGCCATCATTATCGGTTCATCTATTCTTGTAATCTATGCATTCTTTGCCGAGCTGCCTCCCACCCAGATTGAGCGACCATTAACTCGCCTCAGTCTATATCTCATCTTGGCAGGTGTATCGCTTAATGGGATTGTCTATTTGTTTGATCGGAAGGGTCGCACACTGTAACCCACATCATTCTACTCCGTCCTTCTGGTAAATAGAAACCATGAGGCTTGTCATCCTACTTCTTGTATTGCCCTTTGCCATGTCTTGTCAGGAAGCAGTGAGTAAATCGAATGCCGCTAGTACTGACCTTGCTCCTCTGCCAAAACAGACAAGCGTATTAGTTCTGGGTTCTTTCCACTTCAACTTTCCAAATCTGGATATAGCTCAGACGGACGAAAACGATAAAATTGATGTATTGGATTCTATCTATCAACAAGAGATTGAGCACATTGTAAGCAGCATTGAAACGTTCAAACCAACAAAGATTGTGATTGAGCGGGAACCACAACATCAGAGCACCTATGATTCATTGTATCAATCTTACTTAGATGGCAAGCATATCTTGTCTCGTAGTGAGGAGCAACAGATCGGTTTCCGTCTGGCTAAAAATCTAAATCTCCCTCAAATCTATTGTGTTGACGCTTGGGGTGCCGATTATGATGATATCAACCAACTTTTTGAGAGCAGCGACACCATCGCTCAACAAGACGTTATTGACTACATATACACTAATCCAGATAGCCCTATGATGTCTTTTAGGGTGGAGAAACCCATATTCAAAACAGAAGGTATCATAGCCGAGCTAACACGACTGAATAGTGACGACTTAATCTCTAAAAGCCTGGGCGATTATCTCATAGGTATCTTCAAGTATGAAACAGAAACCAATGATCAGTTTGGCGCAGATTTTACTACGGGATGGTGGTTCAACAGAAACTTGAGAATATTCAGAAACATACAACGTATTGAGGCGAGTCCAGATGATCGGATCTTGGTCATCTATGGTGCTGGGCATCTCAATTTGCTCAATTTATTTTTTGAGTCGTCCCCAGAGTATCGCTTGCATAAGCTTGAGGAGTATTTACATTAAAGCAATATGTTACCCCGGATCATACTCCGACCCACTGGCTGTCCGCAACAAGCCTCGGAAGGCTTGCTTGACATTAGAGCCCTCATGACAGACTCGATAAACTTCATGTGATATTGGCATCTCGATACCATACTCTTGTGCTAGCTCCATAACGACTTTGCAGCTCTTCACCCCTTCGGCGACCATGTTCATGCTGTTGATGATCTCATCGAGTTCTCTGCCTTGACCTAATGCATACCCTACGGTACGATTACGACTCTGAGGGCTATTACATGTAGCTACGAGATCACCCATACCTGCTAATCCTGAGAAGGTCTTTCGCTTGCCGCCCATAGCGACGCCTAATCGAGTAAGCTCCGCCAGTCCTCTAGTGATGACTGCAGCACGTGTATTGTCACCAGCACCTGCGCCGTCTCCCATACCTGCGGCAATGGCGATGACATTCTTAAGAGCTCCGCCGAGTTCGCACCCGATGACGTCATTGTTCGTATAGACTCTAAAAAGTCCTAAGCTGAAGATTTTCTGCAATTCCAGCCCTATGCGCTTATCGACCATAGCGATGACACTCGCCGCAGCTTGCCCCGCTATGATCTCTCGTGCGAGATTTGGCCCTGATAACACGCCTGCGGGATGACCAGGCATCACAGATTCGATCACTTGAGTCATCCGCATCTTGGTGCCGCGCTCGAGACCCTTTGTGAGGCTTACAATGGGTACCCAGGGCCGAATGTATTGACCGGCCTCCTCCATAACTGATCGGAAGCTATGCGAAGGAATACCCATGACGACGACATCTGCATTTTTGACGGTTTCCTCGATGGTATAACGAGCTTGTAGTTCACCATAGAGTTTGGCATCCTTAAGATATCTTGAGTTGGTATGATGCGTGTTGATTTCATCAACGGTATCGCTATTGCGCGCCCACAATAAGGTAGGAGCATTTCTGGCAGTCAGTGATGCTACCGTCGTCCCCCATGATCCACCTCCTAATACCGCTATATTCATGTGAGCATTTTTTCAGGATTAGACAATTCAAACTGACCCAGTTCTCGTAAGTATAGATTTCTGACTTCTTCAATCTTGGCATCCATGTTGGCTTTAGTCCAGCCTTCGACAGAGATAGGATCGAGCACCTTGACCGTAACCACTGTAGGATTGATAAACTTAGACCCTCGAGGCATGACATCATGCGCATTCATGATGCATATCGGTATGATCGGTACTTTGGCTTTCATAGCCAAGTGGAAGGCCCCTTTCTTAAATGGCCCTAACTGATAGTCATAGCTACGAGTGCCCTCTGGTGCTATCGCAACCGAGGTGCCATTATTAAGCACATCTATGACCGGCTTCAGCGCCTCGATGGCTTTGTCACGATTCTTGCGGTCGATGAAGACCACTCCTGCCGCCTGAAAGAGCGGACCAACTGGAGTGTACTTTAATTCTTTCTTGGCGATAGCTACAGTATTTTTACGTACCAGTTTGGCCATGATCAGGAAGTCTGCATTGCTCTGATGATTGAACAGAAACACGGCGGGACGTTGGCGCCATAGATTCTCTTTTCCTTTGACAGCCAGCTTCATACCCGCCACTGTCGTACCGAGATCTCCTATCACGGCAGTCATACTATTCACACCATCTCTGCGAGACCCTGACAAAAGCCCTGATGCCATTCCCGCTATTGCTGCCGGGATCAGTGAACTGGCAGCCAGCATGGTGCGAATGACATTCTCGACGCCGGGACGCAATACATCATCAAATCGATAGATCGGCCAGTCATTCTTGAATGAGATGGCAGACAGTTCTTGATCAGGATTAGTCGGTTGTGGCTTACCCACTAATTCGAGCAATGGCAGATCTGAGACGCTATCGGTATAAAAGTAGCTCTTGCTCAAGTCCAAGTCTTTCTCTTCTGCCAGAGCCAAGGCGGCTTTAGCTTTACCATCACCCCAGCAGGCGGGCTCGACAATCTCACCAGTAAACTTTCCATCCTTGACCTCCATCCTCGTACAGATAACATGCTCGACACTGAGGTCTCGAGCGATAGGATTCACCTGATACGGCGTCGCAGCAGATATAATAGCAACCGTATGTCCTTTGGCGAGGTGGGCGGCAACCAGCGCTCTCGACTCGGGATATATGGCTTGAGCCAAGTACTTCTCATAGACTTCTTCGCCGACATTTATAAAGATCTGTTCCCTAACACCTTTAACGCCCATGGCACCGATAGCTGCAAGACCAGCAAAATTCTTATTGCCCGTGGCATAGACCATGACACCGTTAAACTGGGCCGTGATCTCACGAGAGCTCATCTGTCCACTTAGCAAGCGACTCTGAAAAAACTGCTTGGCACTAAAGCCTTTGATTAAGGTACGATCCAAGTCAAAGAAGGCTCCAATATGTGGACCAGACTCGGCATCTATGACTGGCGCTGTGATACTCGCTGTCTTAGACCCAGGCACCACACTGCGATCTATCGGAAGAGCGAGCTTTTGCTGCTCGCTTCGGTTAAGGATGAATCCTTGCAATGTGCTGATGCGATTAGCAATGTCTTCCATATCCGACATCATCTGATGTACTTTCTGTCGTTCTCCCTTCTTTGGAATCGGGATGAGTTTTAGATTTTCGCATAGACGAATCGCGTTAATTAAAAATGGCTTAGAGACAGACTCTACCCTATGGATACTGCCCTGCCAATGCATCTCTTCGCCAGTAAACAGGCATTGATCAAGGAAGTGTTTCTTGTTGTATATATCGTTGTCGTCCCATTGATAGATCGTATGTAATACGACTCTGTAAGCCTCTACTATGGTAAACAAGGCTACATGCGACACAAATATCTTTTGTTCCTTTAGCAGATCCTCAATTGATCCAGACTTACCGACAAGGAGTGACTTCCAATCGTCATGCAAGAAGCTCAAGCCGTCTTCTATCTCATCACTGAAGTGCGCCTTATTAGAGTAGAAGAACTCAAACTTGAAGACATTCCTTAAGGACATGATCTCTTGCCAAAACGCTATCGTTCGCTCTGCGGGCTTCTTGTCATGGGTTTTGATCAACGCCAACTCTATGAATGCCCGATGGTAGAAGTGATGCACGGACATATTAGAATAATACGTAGCGGGCAGATAGCTCGAGGTCACAATAGTATACTTAGCCTTAACACCATCGCCTACTTGCTTGATTATATTAGCTCGTTTAAGAAGATTAATCGCACATTGTACACTATCGCCGATTGGCGCGCCTCGATCGACGAGAGCGTCGCCCTTTCTGTCTTCGATCAGTTCCATCAGTGCTACGACATCATTGCAGATCTGTGTCTTAGTCAAGGCAAACTTGGAGAGCAGTGTTGTGCAGATCAAGGAGGCCGTCGTAACGGGTGTGATCCTATTGATCGCATGTACCAGCTCAAATGCAAATCTCGGCAATGTATATTTCTGATCACTAACAGCAGAGTCGAGAGTAGGTATCGTGGCTACCGCTTCTTGGTTCTTTTCTACAGGCTCACCAAATCTCAGAGATATTTTGCCATAGTTCTTGTTGAGATTGCGGATGTAATTCATCATCCATGCCAGGTTCTCTGACTTCTTTTCCTTGCCACGCCCTTCGGCAGTCATATCCTGTACATCAGGTATGAGGTCATAGACCACAGATACGGGTACATACTTGACATTCTCCGTGGATTCTTGCTCTGCGTCTGCGATATATTTCAAGATGCCCATCTTAGGCCATACCAACTTACCTGTTCTTGATCGGGTGCCCTCTATGGACCACATAAAGTGCTGACGATCATCTACCAGAGATGCGATATAATACTTGAGCGTGAGCTTGTAGATCAGATTATCCTTAAATGATCTACGGATAAATATCAATCCGATCTTACGTCCCAACTGGGCGAAACCTGGAAAGCTGAGATTCGCACCAGCAAAGATTATAGGCCATGGCAATCCATGACGGAGCAAGGCGATGCCCAGCACAAACATGTCGATGTAAGTCTTATGAGTCATCACGAATGCTACAGAATTGTGCAGCATGATCTTAGACAGCTTCTTAATCTCATCGGGATCTACATCAATGGTTTCCTCATAGGCGAGGGCCATCAATTGTTCGATGATACGAGAGCTAATCAAGCTGGCATAAGGATTCTGCTCAGTCTTTAGCTCCTTGAGGTACTTAGTAGCTTTTGATTGGACGATGTCGAAATCTTCACCAGTCGATTGAGCGATCTCTGCTAATCGCTCTAAGAACTGCGAGTTGTCCATTATGTGTTTCATCGATAGATCTATTGGTATTGAATCCAAAAGATAGCGAACCACATCCATACTCTCTAATAAATCGAAATACTTCCATTCAAAGTTGACTATAAGGTTGTCGTCTTATTCTGACCATTACATATACTCAAATCTTAAAATCCTCTAAATATTAGCCGTCGCAACCTTGTAGTGCTAAGATTCATTTAATTTACGAGAGAATTTTGCAGTTCAATCCTGCATCGACCTAATCAAACAGAATTTAAATTATCATATGAAAAGACGCGATTTCTTATATATGGCAGGTGCCGGTGCAGGAATGCTCGCAGCACCTCTACCCATATTAGGTAAGAGCATCCATGCGAGTGAGCTCATCAATCCTGGATTAGCAGTTGCTGAGAAAAAAGTACTGGCAGATGTAGCGCTCAATACCGCACAGAAGCTTGGTGCAACTTATGCTGATGCAAGAATCGGTAGATACCTCAACCAATTTGTATTTACCAGAGAGAAGAAAGTTCAGAATACCGTTAATACCGAGTCATTCGGTATAGGCATTAGAGTGATCACTAACGGTACATGGGGATTTGCCTCGACTAATGATGTGACTCCTGACGGCATCAAGAAAGCTACTGAACTCGCTGTAGCCATCGCTAAGGCCAATAGTAAGATCCAAACAGAAGAGGTCGTACTCGCTCCAGTAAAGGGACATGGCGATGTGAGTTGGAAGACTCCTATCGTTAAGAGCTCTCTGGAGGTACCTGTTTCTGAAAAAGTAGATCTATTACTCGAAGCAAATAATCGTGCATTAGAGAATGGTGCTGACTATATCAGTTCTGCCCTTTTCTCCGTAAATGAGCAGAAATACTTCGCATCTACAGAAGGGTCATACATCGATCAAGATGTACACCGTATCTGGCCGACACTCAACATTACGGCAGTAGATAAGTCTACGGGCAAGTTTAAAAACAGACAAGGCTTAGGTGCTCCTATGGGCTTAGGATATGAGTATCTCATCCCAGATGCGAGTGAAGAAGTAAAAGGTGCTGGAGGAATCACTCTATATAGAAATAGATACAACATCATCGATGATGCTATCGCAGGTGCTAAGCAAGCCAGAGCGATGCTATCTGCGCCATCTGTAGAACCAGGGAAGTACGATCTTGTCTTGGAGCCTAATCACTTAGGATTAACTATACATGAGTCCGTAGGTCACCCACTGGAGCTTGACAGAGTGCTCGGATATGAAGCAAATTATGCCGGCACAAGTTTCGCCACACTCGATAAGTGGTCGACTAAAGAGTTTAATTACGGTAATGAGCTCGTCAACCTGGTTGCAGATAAGACTCAAGTAGGATCTCTCGGCGCAGTAGCTTACGATGACGAAGGGGTGAAGTGTAAAGAGTGGGATCTGGTAAGAAACGGGATTTTGGTCAACTATCAGGCGATCCGTGATCAAGTTCATATGATCGATCAGAATGAATCTCACGGATGTTGCTACTCACAGAGTTGGAATGACGTACAATTTCAGCGTATGCCAAATGTATCATTGGAGCCAGGCACAGAGCCATACTCTATAGATGATATGGTCAAAGATGTGGAGAAAGGAATATACCTCGTAGGACGTGGTTCGTACTCTATCGATCAGCAGCGTTATAACTTCCAATTTGGAGGAACACTGACATACGAAATCGAAAACGGTGAGATCAAAGGCCTCATCAACGATGCTGCTTATCAATCCAATACTCAGGAGTTTTGGAATAGTACAGCAAAGATCTGTGATAAGAACGATTACCGCATGTTTGGGTCATTCTTTGACGGAAAAGGACAGCCGAGTCAGGTGAGTGCAGTGTCACACGGATGCTCTACTACCCGATTCAATGGTATCAATGTTATCAACACTGGTCGCAACATTTAATAAACTCTGAAGGAAAAGAACAATGGCAATTTATAATAAAGAAGATGCTAAGGCAATCATGGCCAAAGCCTTAGAGTATAGTAAGGCAGACGGTTGTGAAGTAAATCTATCCGGTAGTGATAGTGGCAATATCAGATACGCACGTAATACCGTATCGACGGCAGGTGCGCAATCTAATCAAACGCTTGTAGTCCAGTCTAATTTTGGTAAGAAGGTAGGTACTGCAACGATTGAAGAATTTGATGATGCTTCAATTGAAAAAGTAGTACGCAGATCGGAGGAGCTTGCTACTCTCTCCCCTGAGTCAGAAGAGTTCATGGAGCCACTTGGCCCACAGAACATCGTAGAGTCTAACCAGCACATCAAATCAACGGCGGAGATTACTCCTGAATATCGAGCTGCTGTTGCAGCGGCGAGTATAGAGCCAGCAAAGGCTAAGGATGTTACTGCGGCAGGTTTTTTTGAGGACTATGCAGACTTCTCGGCGATCAGCAATTCTAATGGCTTGTTTGCATATGAGCAATCGACTGGCATGGACTTCACAGTTACTATGCGTAGTAATGATGGATCTGGCTCAGGATGGGTAACACGCGATTATAATGACGTGAGCAGATTTGATGCAGAGATGGCATCGCAGATCGCCATCGATAAGGCGCTACAATCAAGAGAAGCTAAAGCCATCGAACCAGGTAAGTACACGGTGATTCTTGAGCCAGCCGCTTCAGTAGGTTTGTTGAGAAATATGTTGTTCTCCTTTAATGCACGTAGCGCAGATGAAGGACGTAGCTTCATGGCTAAAGAAGGCGGTGGAAATAAGATCGGTGAAAAGATCGTCGATGAGCGTATCAACCTCTACTCAGACCCTCTTAATCCATTGGTGCCCGCATCTACATGGACTGGAGAGGGTATGCCAAGAGAGCGAACGTCTTGGTTAGAAAATGGAGTCGTAAAGAATCTGGCTTATGGCAGATACTGGGCGGACCAGAAAGGAGTGGCTCCACTACCGTTTCCAGCTAATGGAATCATGGACGGTGGAGATGCCTCGTTAGAGGACTTGATCAAAGACACTAAGAAAGGTGTCTTGGTAACTCGGATGTGGTATATCCGTACGGTCGACCCTCAGACCTTGCTCTATACTGGATTAACTCGTGATGGAACATTCTACATCGAGAATGGAAAGTTGAAGCATCCGATTAAGAACTTCAGATTTAATGAAAGCCCGATTATCATGCTTAATAATCTGGAGACGTTAGGACAACAAGTACGTATAAACGGAAATCTCATACCATATATGAAGATTAGGGACTTTACATTTACAAGTCTCTCAGACGCCGTATAAGACGGAAATAATATTGATGGATTAAGAAAGGAATTAGATTTAACTCTAATTCCTTTCTTTAGCATAATCATATGGGATCACAATTTCGCTTCAACCGCTTAATGTATGAATCAGGAGACTGGGACGTAGATCAGCGTATGCCTTCTAACCTCCTACATTCACTTGTAGAGTATACTACCCTGCCTGTCAATACTGAGGAACAGATCGTTCCCTTGAGTGATGATCAAGTGTATCAATCGCCATTCAGCTACATGGCTGGACACCGACTGGTACAGTTTACCAGTGCAGAGGAAGAAAACTTTAAGAATTACATCGATCGAGGTGGTTTCGTATTTGCGGATGATTGCAACCATGACATAGACGGCCTATTTGCCAAGTCATTTGAGGCTCAGATGGTCGATCTGTTTGGTGAGGGATCGCTTAAGAAGATTCCGAATGATCATCCGATCTATAGCTCCTTCTTTGAATTTGATGGGCCACCGACGACATCACAAGAGCTCAATGGCTGGGGGGATGATCTCGTCCACGACTATCTTAAGGCAGTTGAGATCAACGGACGCATCGCTGTGTTATATTCTAATAAGGATTACGGTTGCGAGTGGGACTACGATTTCAGAAATAAACGATGGTATAAGAATGACAATACCAGATTTGGCGTCAATATCGTCATCCATGCTTTGACTTCTTAATATCTTGATTCCTATGAGACTACTATTACTATTGATCATACTACTCCTCACTCAACCCATCTATAGCCAATATGGCACAGTGGATGACGAAGTAACCATGCGCAGTGAAATCCTAAACTCTGAGCGTAACTATGCCGTATATCTCCCTCCTGATTATGAGACTTCATCCCGAAGCTATCCTGTGCTCTATCTATTGCACGGTGCTGGTGACGATCAGACCGGATGGATACAGTTTGGAGAAGTCAAGCGAATAACTAATGAAGCCATACGTACAGGAAAGGCAACGCCGATGATCATTATCATGCCAGATGCCGATACAGGTCGACGAGGATATTACAATACGATCAGAGACGAATGGCGCTATGAGGATTTCTTTTTTGAGGAGCTGATGCCTCATGTAGAAGACAAGTATCGTATCAAGTCTAATAAACGCTATCGTGCCATAGCTGGACTCTCTATGGGAGGTGGCGGCAGTTTTATCTATGCCATACATAGACCTGATTTGTTTTCTTCTGCGTGCCCACTCAGTGCATATGTTGGTGCATTATCTGTAGAAGGGGGTAAGTGGCTGCTAAGTGATGAAGAGAAAACCTATCCTGACGAAGAACTACAAGAATATTTTAATGAGACAAATGCACACTATCTCATAGAGAATGGTGATGCTGATCAATTAAGCACGGTGAGATGGTATATCGACTGTGGTGATGATGACTTCCTATATGAAGGTAACAGCCTCGTACATATCGCCATGACTAAGCTGGACATCCCTCATGAATATCGTGTGCGGGATGGCGCACATAATTGGACCTACTGGCGGGAGTCACTGCCAGAAGTATTGGGATTCGTATCACAGGGATTTCATCAGTATTAAGCTTAACAAGAGACGGATAGAAGATCATATGACGAAAGAAAGAATTGAGCAATTACTTTCCAAAATAGCCCTACTCAAAAAAGAAATCTCAAAGAATGTAGTTGGACAACATGAGGTGATCGAACAACTGATTGTTGGTCTTATTGCTGGTGGACATGTTCTCTTAGAGGGAGTGCCTGGTCTTGCTAAAACCTTGATGATTAAAACCTTGTCACAGGTCTTGTCCATCGACTATAACCGCATACAGTTCACCCCGGATTTGATGCCTTCAGATATATTGGGCACTGAAATCTTGCAAGTTGATGACCAAGGGAATCGAGCGATTAGATTTGAGAAGGGCCCAGTATTCACGAATATATTGCTCGCAGATGAGATCAATCGGACACCCCCTAAGACTCAATCTGCGCTTTTAGAGTTGATGCAAGAATATGGCTTGAGCTATGCAGGTAATCGATATGATTTGCCTAAACCCTTCTTCTTATTGGCTACACAGAATCCGATCGAGCAGGCTGGGACTTTCCCACTACCGGAGGCACAGGTAGATCGATTCTTACTGCATATCGTCGTGGACTATCCCAATGCTGATGAAGAATATGACATACTTAAGCTGACAACAGGTACAACAAAAGAGGCTATAGATGAAATCTTGACTACTGTTGAGATCTTACAATTGCAACAGTTGTGTCGAGAGGTGCATATCGATGATAACTTGATCCGTGATGTCAGCAAGCTGATTAGAACAACTCGCCCCGCAGAAACTACAGATCAATATATCAAGGACTATGTGGATTGGGGCGCAGGACCGCGAGCGGGACAAGCATTGATCCTGGCTGCTAAGGCCTATGCCTTAACCCAGGCACGCTATAGCGTGATCCCCAATGACATCAAGCAGATGTTGCTGCCTACCTTGAGACATCGATTTATCCTCAATTTCAAAGCTACCTCGCAGGGTGTCACTCCATCTCAACTTGTCGACCATCTGATCGGCAACTACAATATCGGATGATATGAATGCCTCAGCCAATAGCACCATAAAAACGATGATCGAGAGTGCAGCACACTTAGAGTGGCTCTCTCGCAAGATATCCAAACATCATATCTATGGCACGCATGCTTCACGACAGGTTGGTCAGGGCTTAGAGTTTGAACAATATCGACCCTACATACAAGGTGATGACCTCCGACAACTCGACTGGAAACTATATGCCAAAACTGGCAAATACTATATCAAGCAATCGCCTGTATCAGCACAAGATCATCTGCATGTGGTCATTGATAATAGCCCATCGATGCAATATCGGGAGGGAGACTACACTAAGTTAGAGCTAGCCAAGGTCTTGTGTGGAGCGCTACATTATATCGCCATCAATCAAGGTGATTCCTTCGCATGGACGTCGGGATCGAGCCAATGGCATACGTCCAGTGGACATAAGAAATGGCAAGCATCGATACGGAGCCTTTATGAATTGGAAGCCGAGCAAGGAGCAACGTCTCAGGACAGCTCAATTGTCGGCAACCTTGTATGGATATCCGATCTATATACTACCGCAGAAGAGATGGAGGGTATCATCAGCCTCAATGCTCATCACAACATCGCTGTGACTGTAGTACATATCATGGGTCGAGCTGAGGAGGAGCTATCATTTGATACCTCGATCAATTTTAAAGATTTGGAGACTGGCGAGCGTATAGAGCTGAACCCTAAGGCCTTCCGAGAGACCTATCAAGAACGACTGAACAAGCACTATCAGACCATAAGTGATCTGTGCAACTCATATAACACACCATCGATAAGAGTCTATCTTAATGAACCAATCGATCGCTCCTTAGGACACATTGTCAATCATAATAATGCTCACTATCGATGATGGGACTGAGTGCCATATCAGCACTATTAGGCTTAATCGGTCTCGCAGTGCCTTTGATCATTCATCTGTTGAGTAATCGAGAGAGCAAGGAGTTGCTCTTTGGCAGTATCCGATTTTTAGATCCGCAAGAATCTGTCAATCCTAAATCAATTGCATTGACGGATTATGGTCAACTATTGCTGCGCTGTATTCTTATTGCCGTCGTGGTCCTCTTGGCTGCGCTCCCTTATTGGACAGAGCATCAATCTAACAAACAAATATGGATAGAATATGGCATACATGCTGATCCACAATATGAGTCATACCTATCTAAGTTGGGAGATCCCAAAGAGCATATGGTCTTTACCCTTGGAACGTCGGATTCGACTACAGCTCACTATCCTTCTCTCTGGAGTGCTATAGCCGATGCTAACGCTCAAAAGGACTCTGTAGACATTATCACATTTGATCGGATGCAAGACTATATCGGGTCAACCATAGCCGTGAGTGATCATGTCACGATCAACAGAGTGCCTCATATAGCCGATGAGCCGCAGGTCGATTTTACTGGCCTGACTGATGATGAGCGCATCTTACGTATGTATGTAGACCCATCATCTAATACGGTAGTGGTGATCACAGAACTACTGGATCATATCGCTGACGAGCTCGGACTGAGTATTGTTTACGACGATGAGAATTATGATTGGCTCATCACAACGGTACCACAGCCTATACCATCTGATATCCATGCTCTCATATGGGAGCAAAATGAGGGACCATTGACAATCCGCAATAGTACGAGCAACACTTTGGTTGTATCTGGTGCTATCAGTCGATCAGGGCTACTTCACTCCGATATGCCGGTTACTATAGGCTCTCGACTCGTGGAGACTAAGTTGGGCTTAGCCGAGACCGATTACAGAGAAATGACTTTGCCCTATCAGACAGTTGCGGCTAATGTGGATAACAGCTATCAGAATCCGCTGTCTGCTTGGTGGTGGTTGATTATACTTCCTCTATTTCTATGGGAGCGATACATCGCACATAAAAAACATGTAGGATGAGAAGTAATTCCATTCAAGGCTTACTGGCGAATTGGCGTCGTAGCAGAACAAGCTGTTATGTCCTTTCAGCTACTGTAATTATCTTATCTGCTGTAGCCATAGGATGGTTCTGGTCAGAGTCTTTTTATGGCATCGTAGCTATTAGTCTCCTTGGTTTGATTGTTTTAGCTTATCACCGACATAGGACGGAGCCAGATCTACCGACACTAACGGCAATCGTCAATCAGCAACATCCGGAGTTAGAATATAGTGGTAGCCTCCTAACTGCCGACGGCCTCAGCCCTCTACAAGAGCTTCAAAGGGATAAGGTAGCTGCACTATTTGAGCACACGGACTTCACCCTCGCCAAGCCGATTGTATTCTGTATTGCTACTCCGATTGTAGCAGTGTTGTCCATGTTGTGCCTTGATTTGGGTTCGCCATCGGGAGCTATCAATCAATCTATTGGACCAATAACGGTTGCAGCACGTCCCGATTCCACTGGGACAGTAGAGCTGACTCCTCATGATTCTGTCTTCTTCATAAGTGTAAAACTGTATGCCGATTATCCCGCTTATACCAACAAAGCTGATCAGCGCTTGCAACACCTTGACTTTACCATACCGGAGGGATCGACTATAACATGGTCTTATGCGATGACAGGGCGTCCTAACCGATCGTTTATGCTATTCAGTGATGGCGATACCATTAACCTTAATCAACAAAATCGACTGAGCAGATCTTTTAAGAATTCTGATAATTACCGATATGGACTTGTGGATAGCTATCGTCAGTTTATGTCCGATTACCACAGCGTAGAAGTCGTCAAAGATCAGGCACCGACTATCCAAGTTACTGGCATAGATGAGTATGTAAGATTAGACTGGGCACCTGATCATCAAGTTGCCTTCAATATGGATATCAATGATGACTATGGGCTTATCGATGGGCGCATCATTGCCACCGTAGCGAAAGGTCAAGGTGAGTCAGTAAAGTTTCGGGAGAAAGAGTTTGATTTAAAAGGCTTCCAATCGGGCCGTACGAGCTATAATGGGAGCCATTCCTTTTCTACACAAGCATTTGATATGGAGCCTGGAGATGAGCTCTATTTCTATGTCGCGGCTAAAGACAATTGTCCTTACAGAGATCAGATGGTTAAGAGCGCTACATTCTTTGTAGCTATTGAAGATACTACGACTTATGAGTGGGCCGATAATGCATCACTACAGGTAGACGTCATGCCAGAATTCTTTAGAAGTCAGCGCCAGATTATCATCGATAGCGAACACCTACTGAGTATTAAAGATCAGATCAGCGTAGATTCCTTTAATCGCATGAGTAATGAATTGGGCTTTGATCAAAAGCAATTGAGGTTAAAATATGGGCAGTTCCTTGGTGAAGAAAATGAAAGTGGCATTGCTATCGAAAACGAAATAGAACTGGAAGATGAGGATGATCACGATCACGATCACCACAACCACGATCATGATCACGACCATGACCATGACCATGACAAAAACAGCATACTCTCAGAAGCTCGAGATCTATTAAGTAGCTATATGCATGATCATGACCATGAGGAAGAAGAAGGGCTACTACTCTCTACCAAGGGCACTGTGAAAGAGGAAGCCACCAATCCGTCATGGGTTAGGGAGCTTGCTCATAACCATGATAGTGAAGAGGAAGCGACATTTCATGATATATCAGTCAAGTCAAAGCTAAGGGCCGCTATGTCAGAGATGTGGGACTCGGAGTTGCACCTCAGGCTCTATGATCCTGCGACCTCACTACCCTATCAGCATCGTAGCCTAAAGCTTCTCCAAGAGATTAAAAATCATGCAAGAATCTATGTTCACCGCATAGGATTTGATCCGCCTGTGATTAAAGAACAGGAAAAGCGTCTCAGCGGTGATCTCGATGAAATAGAAAACTCAGCTTACTTAACAGATAAAGCTCAAGACGACGTATATATCCAGATCAAGCAGATCGCTGAAAGTATGAGTGGCGAATCTCTTGATTTAGTTGATCAACTTGCCACACTTCAAAGACTATTGGCTACGCTTGCCATAGATCGACTAGAGATACTACCGCTATTGAGTAAGCTGCAAGGTTATAACTCCATTAATCAGACAGATGTCGAAGGTCTTCGATCGGAATTATTGAAAGTGATCCCGACATCCTTGAGGACCAATACTATTGCGGCACCAGTGAATAGCCACAGGTTTACCCAAGTAGTTGCTAAATCGACCTCTACTAAATGAGTCTGTTCACCTCTCATACAGAGCTTTATGTCGTCGCATGCTTGAGTATCGGATGCTTATTGATTTATGGCATCTTTCAGATGAAGTCCCAACTCTCTTTAGGCAGGAGACTCCGTAGATTGGTCTTTCTATTAATTGCCCTGTTAGGTCTTGCATTGCTAATCCTAAAGCCCGTGCAAACGAAGAGCATCGATAAGCTCAATGGCCAAGTTGGAACCGAACTCATCACAGACGAACATAGGTATAACTCTATACATGAATTGCTGTCACTGCAACCTGAGCTCTACGATACCCTCCAGTTAGATCCAGACCATGCTTCGATAGCAGATCTTGAGATTGGTATCGAGCAGTTTCATGTTACTACTGATACAGACAGTACCAATTGGGGCATTATAGATATCGCCATTCCTAATCGAATTGTCGAGAAGGAACCATGGCTATTGTCCGGGCAGGTCAGCCCCAATACTCGAGAGGTTCGAATCCGAAATCAATTCAATGAGGAGTACCTCAATGCGAATGTTGAAAATGGTCAATTTAGCGTATCAACAAAAACGGCATTTGCGGGTCACCAGCTCTATGACATCGTCGCTTATGATGAGCTTGGAGATAGCCTGTCCTATACAATTGCGGTTGAAGCAGTGTCTGATGAGCCCTGGCAACTCATGGCCTTGACGAGTTTTCCAAGCTTCGAGATTAATGCTCTTAAGAACTATTGGGTCGAAGAAGGGAATGGATTCTTTTGGCGCACCTCAGTGTCTACAGGTCGGTATCGGATCAGCTCAGTGAATAATTCACTTGACGAACTCAAGTCGATCCAATCAAAGACGCTGCGGAAGTTCGACTTTCTATTGATCGATATCCCAACCTGGAATCAGCTCAGCCCGCAGGAGCGAAAAACAATTAATAGACAAGTATCCTTTAGGGGACTTGGGCTGATCATCATGCCTACAGAGATCAACCAACAAGCCATCGATATCAGTCACCCACCGATCATTGGTTATAGTGAGGGTAAAGAATCAAACACAAGCTCTCAATATAACATCGGTACTGGATGGCGCACCATCAGATTACAAGCGTCAACATTAGGACGCTATCAAGATTACGGTCTGGGTCGACGTTTGATCCTCAGTCGTGATCAGACCTATCAACATGTGTTAGCAGATCAAGATGACAAGTACGACCACATCTGGAGTAGCATACTCAGCGTAGCCTTTAACAGTTATCAGTCAACCTCTAAAATTCTATCTGAACAGTGGATCTGGGCTGGGGAGAAGACCAATCTATATCTTATCACAGAAGAGGTCATTACAGGAGATATTCTCCTAAACGACTCTATAGAGGTACTACCTCTCGAAAATCCGTTGATCGAGCAAACCTGCCAGCTCACTCTATGGCCAGAAAGTGGTTATAATACCCTCACCTTTGATGACCTTCAACTGCGATTTTATGCCCACAATCCTGTTGAGTGGCCTTTAGTTAGAGCAGGTCAGCTTGCTATGGCATCAGAGATGACGCTTTCGCCAGCGATATCTCACTCGTATAAATACAGCGAGCCCTATCCCCCACTATACGGACTAATCCTATTGATATCAGGATTGGGTATGTTATGGTTAGATGAGCGGCTTTATCAGTAGCACTGAGGTTATAGATTGTGGGAGTATTGTCAATTATTCATCACGTGATGAGTCGCTGAGCCCCTATATTTAAAATCGAACTACAACGATATGAAAGCATTACAAAACTCTCTCACCACGCTCCTCGGAGTAGACTATCCGATTGTACAGGCGCCTATGGGTTGGATCGCAAGATCTCAGTTAGCCTCAGCGGTCTCAAATGCTGGCGGTCTGGGTATCATTGAGACTTCCTCTGGAGAACTTGACGTCATCAAGGAGGAGATTAAAAAGATGAAGACGCTTACTGATAAGCCCTTTGGCGTAAATATCGCATTGGCTTTTGTGAGAGATCCTCAGATAGCACAGTTTGTGATAGATCAAGGAGTTAAGTTTGTATCGACCTCAGCCGGCAATCCTGCTAAAATCGTAGGCCCTCTTAAGGATGCGGGTTTAACAGTATTTCATGTAGTGCCCAGTTATGACGCTGCCATGAAGGCAATCGACTGTGGCGTTGATGGCCTTATCGTGGAGGGCATAGAAGGTGGTGGATTTAAAAATCCCAGAGGCGTATCCAGCATGGTACTGATTCCGATGATTGCCTCACAAGTTGACGTACCCGTCATTGCCGCAGGCGGGATTATAGACGGCCGCAGTATGGCTGCTGCTATAGCCTTGGGTGCACAGGGTGTGCAGATGGGTACTCGTATGGTATCGAGTGCAGAGTCACCTGTCCACGACAACTGGAAGAATGCCATTATCGATGCCAATGATCAGTCTACAGTCTTACTAAATCAATTCAGTAGACCAGCCTTGCGCGCACTACGCACTGAAAAGACGACAGCCTTAGAGCAAGAGCTTAAGATCAACCCAATACAAGAATTTGGTCGGGTTACTGATCTATACTTCGGTGGAGATATGAACGCCAGTATTGCACTTACAGGACAAGTCGCAGGCCGTATTGAGTCTGTAAAATCTGTATCCGATATCATTGATGAAACGATGAATGAATATTGGGAGGTCGTGACCCAACTTAATTCATAAAAAGAAACGAGCACAAAAAAAGGGCTGCCAAAAGCAGCCCCTTCGTATTCTATTGGTAATTGAGTCTATAAGAAACTCACCTTACCTGATTTGACATCATACATCGCTCCGACGATATCTATCTCACCAGCGTCAAACATCTCTTTAAGTACTGGACTATCGGATTTGGTCCTTTCGATGGTCATCTTGACATTAGCCTCAGACACACGATTAACGAAGTCGATATTCTTAGACGATCGCTCTTCTCCCTCTGCTGTAGTGGTGTTTACAACTGCAGGCATGATCTTATCGAGCATCTGCGTCAGGTTACCTAATTGTGCATGATCACAAGCACCTTTAACAGCTCCACAAGACGTGTGCCCCATGATTACGATCACCTTAGACCCTGCTAACTTACAAGCAAACTCTAAGCTTCCTAATATATCTGGATTCACGAAGTTACCAGCAATACGTGCATTGAAAATGTCTCCAATACCTTGGTCAAAAATGATCTCCGTAGGGATTCTTGAGTCAATACAGCTTACTACGCTTGCAAAAGGATACTGTCCTGTACTTGTATCACCTACTTGTGAATGAAGATCACGATTAGCAGGATTGTTATCCATAAATCTCTTGTTGCCCGCCTTAAGCAATTCTACCGCTGTTGCTGGTGATATCGCCTCCTGAGAGGCTTTTGATTGTGTCATTCCGACTATAAGTTCCATGTCTATGTTTTGTTTTGTAATTCTTGTTATTAAAAATTTAAGTTACTTCAAGGTGAGAAGCCAACATCTTAGTTGGTGATATCTTCATTCCCTCATTGAGCGGATCGATGACCTTGAGTTGTATATCCGCCGTCTTGGCGTGTATAGCAAACTCTTCAATGATCTCGAGTACATCAGGATCGATATGAATAGATTTTGAAGCGTCTATGATCACTTTAGACCCATCTGGAATCGTAGCAAGTGCTCGCTGAATATTCGCTTTGTTCAAGAAGCTAACTTCTTCTGACAATGCCAATCTAATCTCACTATTAGGATTTGTATGATCTTCTAATTCGAAATGGAATGGCACCTTATAATTGTTGTGTAGTAAGTATACAATAGCCACGGCTAATCCTATACCGATGCCTATCAAGAGATCAGTAAAGACGATACCTAAAATCGTTGCTATAAATGGAATAAATGAACTCCATCCTAAGTTGAACATCTTCTTAAACTTAGAAGGTCGAGCCAACTTATACCCTACCAAGAATAGGATTGCCGCTAAACTTGCCAATGGAATCAAGTTTAAGACTGCAGGGATGAGCATCGCACAAAACAAAAGGATGAAACCGTGCAGTATCGCTGACATCTTAGTCTGCCCACCCGACTGAATATTAACTGAACTACGTACGATTACTTGAGTCACAGGGAGGCCTCCGATAAGTCCAGAAACCAAGTTGCCTACTCCTTGCGCTTTAAGCTCCAAGTTCGCTGGTGATACTCTCTTCTGAGGATCAAGTTTATCTGTTGCTTCTAAGCAAAGCAATGTCTCTAAACTTGCCACCACCGCTATGGTAATACCGGTGATCCATACTTGAGGATTTCCGATATGGCTAAAGTCTGGGAAAGTAAATAGACCTACGAACTCCATAAAGCTGCCAGCAACGGGAATTGATACAATCTGTTCAGTATTCAGCGCATACGAGGTATTTCTAAACGCCAAGTTCAAGATTATTCCTAAGGCTACTACTACTAAGGGTCCTTGCACCAATTGGAATACCTTGATCTTCTTCATGAACCCTTGTTCCCAAAGGATTAAGATCCCCAGTGACAATGCAGTTATGATTATAGCACCTGGACTTATATAGTTCAGCATATTGCCGAGTTCTGTAAATGTATTTTGTCCGTCTGGATTGTTAAAGGCGAGACTCCCTTCATAATCCTTGTCGTACCCAAAGGCATGAGGGATCTGCTTGAGAAATATAATAATCCCAATACCGGAAAGCATCCCATTGATCACCGATGACGGAAAATAATAACCGATAACCCCGGCTTGTAAAAAGCCCAATATGACTTGAAATACGCCGCCGATCACAACAGCCAATAAGAATATCTCAAAGGCGCCTAACTGATCGATAGCGGTTAAAACAATCACTGCTAACCCCGCAGCAGGACCACTAACACCCAATGGAGAACCACTCAAGCTACCGACTATGATACCACCAACGATACCCGCAATAATCCCTGAAAACAATGGTGCTCCAGATGCAAGCGCAATACCCAAACAAAGAGGTACAGCAACTAAAAAAACAATTATACTGGCTGGAAAATCTTGTTTTAAACTGCCGAATATACCAGAAGGAGTCTTGCTCTCCATGAAACTAAATTTTGAATGAAAGAATGAAATAATAAATACGGATGCATCCGTGCGTAGATAGATTAGTAGAGCTTCTATTGCTCGGGAGGAGGACTATTTAACTCAAAAACCTCATTTTCAGAAATCCTAAATGGATCGATTTTACACTGCTTAACAAAGTCTACACTATAAAGAGAGGTTATCCCTTGAAGCAAATCGTAAGTACGTCTTTTCTTGTGATCCTCTTCTAACTCCTTTTCTTTTTCTGACTCTTTTTCAGCTTCGTTGAGTTCAATGTTGAGATCAGTTACGAGATCCACATAGATTGGTAATGTCATTTCAAACAAAAAGAAAGCCACGAAAGTGTAGAACAAAAGTCCCTTCATCTCTAATTATCTCGTCGAGAAATTATGCTAGGAAAAGAGAACGTCACCAATTGGGAATTGTTTAAGTAGGCGAGGCGAAAAGTATCGAAGACATATGGTAATCCATAGTCTGATACTAAGTAGGAGGTATGCCTCTATCATGCCCCCTCACGTCAAGATTTAATTGACGAAGCAAAAAGCTCGCATTGAATGTATTACAGATACCTTCTTTGAGCTTGTAGTCAAAATCCAATTCTCCATCTCGCAGTGCTATATCAAAGAAGAAATTTTGAATGTGTTCAGGCTCAGCGCTCTCCAATTCAGCCAATTGTATATCGTGGGTAGCTATCATAGCATGTGTACGATACTCCAAGAGCTTCTTAGTAATCGCTATAGATCCCGTAAGCTTATCAACGGAGTTGGTACCTCGCAGCATTTCATCGATGAGTACCATACTCTCCCCCTCTCTTTCGACATGATCCAATATCATAGCGACTCGATTGAGCTCAGCTTTGAATGTGCTCGTACTTTCCTCCAGGTCATCCTTGATCCTCATATAGCTCAGTAATTCCACGGGGCTGATTGTAATAGCATCTCCAGTAATTCTGGTACCAGCATAAGTTAATAGCATATTACATCCTACAGTCCTTAAGAAGGTGCTCTTACCGGCCATATTGCTTCCTGTTATGATCGTGATATTATCGGTATCATCGATAGTTATACTATTAGCTACACTATGCTTATGTACAAGTAGTGGATGATGGAGTCCTTGGGCTTCTACCCTAAATGTCCCACTCTCATCTACCGTCCCATAATCAAACTGATTCTGATGATGTGCCCAAGTGGACAAGCTCATCAGCGCCTCTACTCTACCAATTAATTCAAATACCTCATCAATAGAATGACTGTAGTCAGCCTTCCAATCGGCGAGCATCTTCAACACCCGCAGATCCCAGAGGAGCAGGATATTGAGTATTACGCCCACGATCATATTGAGCCTATAATCCAAGAAGTCAATAATTCTCTTAAGTTTAGATAATGATGCCACCGAACTTGATTGCTCTGCGGATCGCAATGGTTCCAGTAATGAGTTAATGTATATCGACTGATAGTCCCTGCTAAAGATGTGATGTAACGCCTCATCTATAGGCCCGAGAGATCGAAGGGCCGCAGATATGTTAGTTTGGATCTCATTGACTCGCTTAGCATAATACATCCCCGTCAATAAGTTAAATCCAGCAAGCCATAGTGCCAGACTTCCGATGATATCTGGGTAAATGAAATAGGCTCCTGCAAGCACTACCCAAACTACAGGAAGGAACACTGTGCCATAAGCCGGTATCGGACCGCTTAAAAACGCAAGGTCCTGCAATAGCAATGCATTGATATCTACGGTAGGGTCCGTATTGACTTCATCTTTGGTGCCGTATAATCGGTAGGCTAACTCTTGGCACCATTCGATATCTTGCTCTAACTCCCTGACTGCGTCCTGTCGCTGTGACATGGTATCTGTATCATCCAGTTGCATCAACCACTCCGCAAGCTGACGACCACCGTGATAGGTCTTGGTGCGATTGATCTGGTGGTACAGGGATCGCTCACCAAGCACATCGAGATCATGAGCATATGCGTGACGCTTAACCTCGTATTGCTCACCATTGCCATAGCTGTTAAGGTCGCCATTCAATATGGCCATTTCGTTGCTATTTATATTTCTTAATATCTCTGCCTTTCGCTGTAGTCGATCACTACGACGATGACGAACCACGACGAACAAAAAGAATATAATCGCCGCTATGATCCATGCTACGACAATATAGAGTGCCGAGTCCTTGAGGAAATATAATCCTGCGATCATACCTATCAAGATAGCCAACCTCATAAAGCTTAATCGTATGGAGGTGCTTCTATAATCATCTGCAAGCGAACTGTACTTCTCAGTACGCTCACTATAATACTTCTGCTGAGTCTCATAATTAGGTGTAGACATAGAAAGTGCAAGATATAGCAGTGGCGCAATTAGTTATAGTCATAAGGTGATAATTGAATAAAGGAAGGGCATGAAAGCAATCCCCCGCTTGTTTGAATCATTATTTACAATAGAAGCTTGTATAATGTGTCATATTGTGATACATTCAAATATGACGGTGTCCATTAAGGATAGGCGCGATAAGACATATACAGCTCAGATCGAGGAGTTCACTAAGCCTGACCTTAAAAAGCTCAGCTCTGAATGGAAGTTCAACTGGAAACAACTCCTCAATACTCAAGGATATCACTTCATGCTGACTTACAATGAGCAAATACAAGGATTGATCAAACTCGAAGAAGAAAATGAGTCTTATTATGTCCTAAAGAATGTAGAAGTTGCTCCTTGGAATTATGGATCAAATGGGCAATTTAAAAATGTGGCAGATATCTTAATATCATAC
>CAYPWL010000012.1:28954-55360 GCA_964414425.1 uncultured Saprospiraceae bacterium | reverse complement strand
GAATTATGGATCAAATGGGCAATTTAAAAATGTGGCAGATATCTTAATATCATACGCATGTCTGAAATCTTTTGAGTTAAATACTGGGAATTACAAAGGATTCCTCGTTTACACCAGTAAGGGGGAACTGATTGAATACTATCAAGTTAAATACAAAGCTGAATTGATATTCCGTGAGAGAATGATCATCACTCCTAACAATGGTAAAGAGTTAATATTGAAAAACTTAGAAATACACCTAAATCATGGACAATAAACATTTTGACCATCTAATTGGTACTCAAAAGGATGAAACGACATCTCAAGACAAAAAGCTTACAAAGAACATTATAGATGCCTATGTAAAAGAGTTACCCAAAGAAGAAATTGAAGAGAATCAAAGGATTGGCATACAATTAGAGATGGAGTCTTACCTGGCAGAAGGGTCCAAAGAAACCATTGAAGCAGGTGAGTTTCTGAACAGATTGTGTTCAGTATACGATATTAAAAAATCAAAGTTTGCCGAATTAATCGGGATAGAAAATGCTAATCTACATGCCCTGTTGAAAGGAAGAAGAAAGTTCAATAGCAAAATTGCAACTGTTGTTGGCGAGTCATTCGGTATCAACTCTGAACTATGGCTGTACATAGAAGCTAAAAATGATCTCAAGAAATTCAATGCAAAAACAAAAAGTATAAGGACTAAGATTGATCTCGCTGCGATTAGGCGAGGATAATGAATCATACAGTTGCACGCTCAATAAAAAATGCAAAAACCCTTATGATCCTAATGCCCTAATTATGATTAAATCCATTGTTGCTCTAATAATATTTAGTGCCATAGCAGCTGCCCTTTTCTACTTCGCTTCAACTCCTCGGTCAGCAGAGCTTCAACCTCACTTAGCAGAACGAACTGACTTCGACTATGATACTCGCCTTATCATTCATAAGGACTCTACATTACGTACGGGCCTGATGTTACGAAGAGTACGAAACAGTACATGGAAGACGTCTGGACCTCATACTGATCATCAGGAGAACACCTACATAGAACCATCAATGGCCGTATGTACTATCAAACCTGACGCCTACCTAAAAGGCTCAGCAGGTGATGACGAGAGGATCATTATTGGTCGATTTAGTGATCGTGGATCAGGGATGCACGGATGGCACGTCACCATGATCAGAGAAGGAGTTTCGGAGATTAATTTTGATAGACATCAACGTTACCAAGTCTGGATCGAAAAAGATCATCCAAAGGGCTTCAACGATCAAGGAGAACCCGTCTCTACCGACCCTCAACGTTGGTATTTTGCAGGTCCTGCTGATATCATAGCAAAGGACCAATACGACGGCTATGTGGAACCCGTCGAGGGAGATCGATAAATGAACAAAACTGGTATAACTCACTTTGATAATCCAATTCAACGTAAGCATAGTGTTTATAAACCACTATATTGATGGCATCATGAGCACCTCAATATTCAATCAGCATATACAACACGAGGGGTTGCAAAATCATAATTCGACTCAACAACTGATCCTACATGAACGCTCTCTACAATGAAATCAGACAATGCAACGTATGCTTACCCGCACTGGAGCATGGGGTCAATCCGATCTTATCATTTTCTGCTAATAGTAAGGTGGCCATCATAGGCCAAGCACCAGGTAGCATTGTACATAGGACGAGCGTCCCTTGGGATGACAAGAGCGGCGAGCGGTTGCGAAGTTGGTTGGGTGTGGATGATAAGACATTTTACAATCCTGACGTATTTGCCATCATTCCGATGGGATTCTGTTATCCCGGCAAGGGAAAGTCAGGTGATCTCCCACCCAGAAAAGAATGTGCTCCGCTCTGGCATGACAGACTCTTTGAGCAGATCACAGATATACAATTGACATTGTTGATAGGTTCCTATGCACAAGAATATTATCTCAAAGAAGCACGTAAAAGAACCTTGACAGAAACCGTGCAAAACTACGAAGCATACTTACCAACATACCTTCCTCTGCCACATCCCTCGCCTCGCAACAATATCTGGTTGAAGAAAAATCAGTGGTTTGAGGATGAAGTCACCCCTTATCTTAGGTCTACGGTCGGATCTATCTTGAAACTGGCCTGAGCCGACCCTATCTGTCCAGACATCTAATGATTACGATTTCTTGTTAGAATAGAGATAGTCGTCTGCGTATTTACCAAAAAGTGAACGACCAGAAATTAAGGTGAGAGGCTAATCTATAGATCGATTGATCCTAAAGGTTAGGTGGGGATTGGTCGTTGCTGTGGGGCAGGCATATGGCGGAATATTCCTCAAGAGATCACTTGGGATTTCAAGTAGTCCTGCGGACTTGTCAGCCATACTCTCCAACGCTCCACAGTAACAGTTGTCATACTCAGGAACAATGAGTACGCCGATACCACGATCTGGATCGCAGCTGGCCTGGAACTCTCCAGACAAGTTGGCCGTAGCTCCTGTGGTTAAAAAAGAACTTAAAGTGTCTCGGGCGATAGGTCCTCCCAAAATATCAGTGCCGCTGGCATTCAGACAATAAAACTCAGCTATAACATTATAGTCTGTAGATAGTCCTGTATTGGATATATCCACATTGTAATAGAACAGATTAGTTGTATTGCCCGCATAAACGCTGAGACTATTATATGTTACATTGAGAATAGGCTTTTCCATGCTGATCGGTACTAAATCACTCCCCGTGATCACTCTCGTAGACGGACATACACCACCATCGCAGAATAAGCCGCCTATTGAGACCTTGTTACTCAGCAGTATATGCTCAGTAGAGAAACAAGCTCCCCGGTTATCTGGGTCTATCTCAAATGAGAACTCTACCATTCCTGTTATTCCTTCGGGATAGTTGAATTTCAGCACCTCTCCCCCAATACTGTTGGTAGTACCTACATACGTGGGACAGTTGCCTGGGGTGACACAAACAAAATCCCCAGCATAACCTAATCCATCTGGCAAGAATACCTCGAGTGTATCTTGTGAACCAGTGACTCCACCACTGAGCAAGATATTGATATCGATGGTCTTGAGATCACTACACCCTTCAAAATCGCTATTGGGGGTGATTCCTGATGTAAAGAATGAAAAATATGGTGGTGCTGCACCATCAATACTGATGGGATAGCTTTGTATCAACTCTGAACTACCACTGGCACGACTACCACAAGGGTTATTACCATCTATCGTAACATTTAAAAAGTCACCTGAAGTCATGTCACAAGTAGTCTCCATCTCCCAGCGCAATTTAAATTCATTCATCGAGGCATCAGAAGTCCCTGGCAATCCAGATCCAGATCCAAAATTACTTGGATCCAACTCCGCCAATATTACAGACCAATTAGGACTATTGCTCGAACTTGCTGCCATCAATGCAGCCTCAGCGGATGGCCCTATAGGCCTGCTGGTATTGGGTGCGTCTATGCCTTCGACTTCTATGGTGGCACTCCCGGCTATATAGGTCAATCCAGACCCTGCTGATGGAATAGCCATATTAACATTGATATCAAACAGGTTTCCAGGTTGTGAGTTGACAACAGTCAACTCCATAGGAAACGGTGCACACATCTCTATAGGTGCATCTCCCCAATTAGCTCCACTTGGATTAGTTGGATCTGCGGGCGTATCTGATAAAGGAGAAATAGTTGAGGAAACCTGTGCAAACTGAGGCAGTACAAACAGCTCATTTTGAGCTCCGCACGCTACAACTTCTGATGGATCAGGGTATGCAGAACAGGACCATCCATGAGACAGGTTAAGCGAGTCTCTCTCACAAGATGCTGAATTGCTATAGATGATCAAATCTATACAAGTTCCTAAATCTAAAGCACCCAACTCTACATAGGTATCGCCACTTGGCAAGACTGATGTATTCAGTGCTGTCGATGTACTTCCCATTACAGCAGCGACACTATCGACAGTAATTAGGTTACTTAAGTTTTCTAAAGTCAACCAATTGAAGCCTACATCCATGTCACTTGTAGTGTTACATACTCTAACTCTCCATTGCACCGTCTCAGTAAAAGCTGCTGCCGACTGATCTACTGGTATAATGGAGAAAGTAGGTGGTGTATAGTTTAATCCTCCAAAGTTAGCAATTCCCGTCCTAGAATTATGTGATGTCACATCAGTCAGATAGGCAAACTCCTTGTAATAAACCGTATATAAGAAATTGTTATTACCATCCAATGCTCTACAGTCCGTAGTCAGATCCACATAAAATGAGCGAAAGACATTTGTAACCTTATCATAATCTACATAGCCAGATGGGCGTCTAATAATAAGCATACCATCAGGCCTAAATTCATAATCCGATGGATCCATTACAACATTATCAATCCAGCGGACATCTCCTACATCCCAACCTACTGGAAGATTTATAATAGCAGAATCTAAATGGATCGCAGGTCTGTACTCGTTGGGGAAGTTATCTCCTGTTTCAGAAGCATGAGTTACGAAAAATCTCTTGCGGTATCCAAAACAACCCGAAGTATTTTGGATGCTATTACCTGGTCTTACTACAGGATACTCGTAGAACAACTCACTCCCCCATGTGCCACAACTCAATTCATCGCCAAATCCGTCCTCAAGAAAAAACTCTGAACGAAGACTATCTACTTTGAAAGGTGAAGTTGCTTGCATCGTATTAGTGATAACCACCTTGGCGCTAACTTTGACTGTATCGGCATCATAAGTAGGAGGTCCTGCTGCACTCTGACCATAGCTATAATTAGCATTGATTAATGAGCGATACGAAGAGAGATCAAAAATCATCTCATAATTGTCTCCTCCTAAATCATTAACTACCGGAGGACTCGTCAAAGGAAAACTATAATTGGTCTGTCCTCCATTGTACTGCCCGTCGATATCCACAATTTCTATAGTCCCGTCTTGATAATCAAATATATTACCTCCATTCTCAGGAGTATATCTGATTCTCAAAAATAGCTCATCGGCCATAGTCTCATTCATGACTCCTTGAGCATACAGATCTACTGTATCAAATGGGTATACATAGTTAGTTACAATACTTGGATCGGATAAATCAACAAGACTGGATTGTGTATCATCTGTCCAACTCTCAGAAATTCTATTACTTGTAAATCCTAATGGACTAACGCCCACACAATTACCCAAACACTGTGGGTTAAGCTCCAAGTCTACACAGTGCATCTCCTCTTCAAAGCAGGTACCTGCTCCATCATTACACACATATCTTGTAGAGATTGGTATTATAATCTGTCCAGCATCATCATAATCCGCACAGCTAAACTGAAGCGGAAAATTAGTGAAGGTATACCTGTACTTATCTGTAGTAGTAACTACATTGCCATTGACATCATAAATTGACATATCATATCCTGGAGCCATTGAGACTCCTGGAGGTAGTACAACCTGAGTCACCCAATTCATACTGGATCCATTAAGAGCACTTCCGCCATTACAAAGAATGGTACTATGCAAGTGTGGTCTAATACCTACTTCAAACAGTTGTCCATCAACGACGTCCGTAGGCGCATTAGTGAATGTAGAGTTGAGGTAATCTCTGATATGGTTGGTGTAGTTAAATTGTTGGCGTTGTGGGGACATGAGCAGACCACAATCATTAAACCAACTGATATCAGCTGATACATGTTCCCATGTTAAGTAATCAAATCTACCCGTACCACAATCTCTTTCTCTGGGCTCAAGAAAGACGCCATAACTGATATGTAAAGAAGCATCTTTAGGTAAATCGTCATAATATCCATCACCATCGACATCTGTAAGACCACCTGGACCATCAGGATCTGATGTGAAGAAATCCGGTGGTATATGTGGTATCGTAGTACCAAATAAGCCGGGAATCATAGGCAAAGTTATCGGTATACCGTTTAATTCATGATTAGTGAAATATCGGGTGTTCATCCGTTGTGTGCCCCACTGCCTATTATCCGCTAATGTCGCAACTGGCGTATTATTACTTCTTAAACCCAATATTGCGGTAACATCCTTAGCATAAGCAGCTCCTGGTGGAGACGTCTCTGGCGTAGTATTAGTGATCGTAAAACTATATGTAACCGTATTGCAAAAATCCAACGATGGTCGAACAGCGTTAGAAAACTCTAATATCGGTGTAGCATTGGTCAAAGAGATCGTAGCAGCACTCTCTACCACTTGACACCTCTCAGAATAACTACAACCAAACCAACCGATCAGCTCAGAAGAAATCGAATTACTTACCCCACATATATTAGGTGTGACATCATAGGACAGGATAAAGGATTCATCCGCCTCAAAGAGGCTATCCCCATCACCTACAGTAGCCGCACTACCATTAATTGCAGTAATGTCTGTAGGTGTAAAAGCGACAATTACTGAATCTCCTGATATAGATATATTATCAGGTGGTATGGTATAATTATTGCCAGAAGCATTAATCCTAAAGTTTGAGAGATCGAGCTCCCCAGAACTATATACATCTGCGATATAAAATTCATCTATAGTTCCAAAGGCACCATTGGTGATTCTCATAGATCGTGTAGAGGTCGAGCCAAAATTGATTAATTCTGGGGCTGTGGTAACATCTGTTATACTGAGTAGTCCGTATAATATCTCATAATTGATTGTTCCATTAGAAATTCCGTTGGTATAGGTTACCTCGACACCTGCATCATAGATACGCACAGTATCGATAGATGCACTACCGGCTATCCTTAAGGCCATAGCTTCACAATCAGCGATTCGATCTATAGACATTCTTATCTGCCCCCCTGAGGGTATGGTATTTACAGAAAAAATTGGCCTATTGAGGTTACTGATATCGTCTTCTATGATCGTAATATTTCCTGATGCATTGAACAAGAATGAACCAGGCACATAGAATATCCCAGTATCTAATTGAATTTGGATGGTAGTATTCTGTATGGCTGATCCCGCATTAGTAAACTCAAATGACATAGCACCATCCTCAAAACACGTGTGTATATCCTCTGAAGTAACGGCAGGTATAGTAGGACCCCAGCTCACGGTCTGCCCCACAATTGCATGTTGCATAAACAACATAGCAATCAATAAATAGATTGACTTTAATAGTTCTCTGGTATTCATCATAGTATACTGATCAACCTTATTTGTAAGAATTGATCGGAATGATCTATATAATTGACACCAGTTGTGCGCCAATCACCTACGATGTAGTAATTTTTTATAATGTATTTTCTATTAGAAGCAATTATATGTTGGGACAATCCCTCAGAGGTAGTTTGTAGTTTCAGGTGTCTTATTATGGGATATTAGTATCATTTACTCGCCTATCATTGTATAGATTACTAAACAAGATCCCTTGATGATTCATGTAGCTGCTATCCGGTCGATTGAGATCTAAGCGCCCTTCGAGATAATTAGTTGCTGGCAAGCCAAGCTCATGATATATACAGGCGACTGCTGCAAAGTCCCACAGACTGCCGCCACCCCGCTCTGTCTTAGGCAGCTTGATCATACACGCAGGACCATTCTCTAATACATATATACCATTCATTACAGACCCGCCCCCACTCTTCTCCTCAACGCGCTCTATTCCAAGCTCATTTAGATAGTAATTGAGTCTCTCCTGTATCACCTGTACATTGCTCGTCTCAGACAATCGCTTGTCCGTTACATAGGTCAAGAAGTTATGACTATGCTGGATCATCCAAGGCTGATCATTCTTGAAGGCGCCTAAGCCTTTGACTGCATGGTAGGTGGTATCTGTGGTAGGATCATATACGACACCCAGATGAGGAGTGCCGTCTCTGGCAACCAAGGCTATCGATACAGAATAACCGGGCCGCTTATCAATGAATGGTAGCGTCCCATCCATCGGGTCGATACACCAGAAGTAGTCTTTCATGTGTCTGCTGCCGTCATCTGTGGTCTCTTCGGATAGTATGGCTAAGTCATACTTTTCACTCACTACTTTCAGGTGTGCCCTGATCAGTTCCTCACACTTTAGGTCAACTTCCGTCACCACTTGCGCAGCATAGCTTGATGATCCGATTTTCTTATTGACCAAAATCTCAACACCCACATACTGCTTGATGAGTTGGCCTGCGGCGAGTGCTGCATGAACTGCGATATCCTTGAGGTGTATGAGATCCATGCTACAGATTGTTGATGACTTCTTGTGTTACTCGCTCACTATAGCTATTAAGCTTCCAATGTCCTGGGCTCCACCCTTTGAGGAATCGATGAAAATCTGCCCAGGCCACTCGATATAATTCTCGCCACTCTGCCTCCAACGCTGTATTCGGCACCTCAAATTCCCTGTGTAAATAAAGAAAGTACTGGTCAAGTATATCCGACTCTAAGCGCTCGCACTCCGTATCGGATAAACAGCTTCCGATAAAGTAAGCGACATCCTTCATCCCACAACCTCCGCCGACATACTGAAAGTCCAGACCTGCAACCTGCCCATGAGTACCAAAACAAAAGTTGGCCAACTTAGCGTCACCATGTACCAGAGTCTTGAACTTGCAGTTCTTAAGCTTCTCATCTATCAGCGGGGCCGCTGCCTGTAGTGCTTGATCACTGAGCACTTCCAGTTCTTGCGGTCTCGTAGCTAAATGCCAGTATGTCCCTTGTTCCCACAGACTCTCAGGAGCTTTCCCAAGGTATGAGGCATGAAATTTTGCCAACCACTCCAGACAAGCGCTAACCTCATCCCAATTGAGGGATTGCTTTCTGTGGGGGTACCCGGCTTCGTTGAGATCTTCGAGGATGATCAGTACTTCGGCATCAGTGGTATAGATACCGAGGAACTCAGGTATTCGTGCACGACTATGGGTGCTATAGCGTCTGTACCAAGCCGTCTCTACCTCATAGGATTTCACCTTTCTTTGATGCCCATAATCCGTACTCCATCCCCGTGGATGATCTTTACCATCTGATAGCTGTACATATTTTACGACCACACTTTTGATCGATGCATTCTTAAGTGCAACACGGATGATCTTGCCGTAGCCGCTCCACAAGTACTGGATTGTTTCCATGTGACCCAGTTCAACAGCACCAGTTATTTTGAGAATTGCCGACTTAAAATATTCATTCATATATCACTGCCTTGTACCTCTAATCAACAGCAATTTAGTAAGTATACATCTAAATCATTTTAATCGTTACTATATGTACCTACACTAACTATCATCCATATGAAACCACTATTCCTCATTTTCATCACTTCAATTTTACTCGGGGCGAGTTGTTCTTCTGATAAGTCGAGCTTTGATGAGCCCACGGTAATATTCGGTCATTTCTTTGGAGAGTGCTCAGGTGAGCGATGTCTGGAGACCTATATGCTACAGGGCGACGCTTTATTTGAGGATCTCAACGATTCCTTTGATAGATCATTTGACTTTAGTCCATTGAGTGCTGAACTCTATAATCAGGTTAATGATCTCAGAACGCTTATCCCTGACGAACTCAATGCTATCGAAGGTCAGACCTTTGGCTGCCCCGATTGTGGAGATCAAGGCGGTGTATTTCTGCGGTTAGTAGATCAGGGCAGCAAGGAGTTCTTCATTGATCAAGACACCAATGGGCTTCCAGAATATTTACAAACTTTCGTCAGACAGGTTAATGATCGCATAGCGCTATTGCCATAAAAAGATAGTCTTAATACTAAGACGTAATCAAGACTTTGGAAACAAGCGCTCGAGCTCTGCTTTACTACAGTCAAGCTCAAGATTAAATCGACTCGCTAATGAATCAAGCCATTCAGAGCCGTAAGCGACATGAGACTTGTCAACTACTTCTATACCTTTTCGGATAGACAGCTCGGTATTGAAGAGGCCGATACGTCCGTCTTCGGTATATCTCCCAATAAAACGATCGGTGTAAAAGTGTGATTTAGGATTAGTAGACATGTAATAATTGGAGATATAGATATCATCTGAGCTGATGTCAACATAGTCAAAGCTATATTGATTAGCCCAGCCATCAACAACCTTGCGCTGTATCATGTATTGATTGACATCAAATGGAACAATCCGCACGATACCATCGTGGTCATTGATTTCAGATTGATCATTAATGTTGAGTGGGATCTTACTCGTCAACCCACCGAACCCTACATCTGTGACATACTCTTCGCCATTCAAGCCAACCAATAAAGCCAAGTGATTCCTGGGAGGAATGTTTTCAGGATTGCGTAACCATACCCTGCCCATTACCCGACGCACCGAAAAGCCAAAAGATTTTAGCAGTAGTGCATACAAAGTATTTAGCTCAAAACAATAGCCTCCCCTTTTTGACTTAACAATTTTCTGAAAGAGTTTATCGGGCTCAAGAGCTATACCCCGCCTTAGTATTACATCTAAATTTTCGAATGGAATCGCCCGCATATGGTGTTGCTGAAGCGCTACCAATCCCTCATAGTCAGTGTTAACATTGAGAAGGTTTATTCTGGCTAAGTATTGACTTGCTTGAGCGTCTGTCATCGTATAAACTTAACAATTATAGTCTCTATTCACATATAATCTCCAGTGCGAATTCCCGGGGTTCCTCCGGTAATTCCTTAGTGATAGGTCTATCAAACAAGTGCCTCAGATTATTGCCCGCCAGGTCCTCGAGATGTTGCATGATACGCACAGTATATGCTCCGACCTGCCACGGCTCCTCAGGATGGAATGACATGGAACTGCCATTACTATCGTATTTAAGCGAACCCGCAACTATATCGCCCTCATAGTATAGCCCAAACGCATCTATCAGGCTGCCATAATCTACAGGTTCTGGTAAAGCAATCTCTAATGGCTCAAGTGTATGCGCTTGCAATTCGCCGACATCCCAGTCATCGATAGTTGGCTTCACTCGATCAGTATCAGCGATGATAAACTGATGCCTAACCGACGTACCCATCTCTATACCATTTATATCCTTGATCGCTCCATCGATGTGTAGGGTGTAGTGCTGATGCGGCTCAAAGACACTTCCCAATCGGGCATTGGGGCCCAAGAGTTGTTTTTGTCGGCCTGGTTCTATCCATATGGTCAACAGTGTGCCGTCAGCAGATAGCAGAGGAGCCTTGAGATTCAATATAGAGCGGTCGATAGGATTTCCTTCTTGATCCAAAAAATGGATATGGTCATAGATCTTAACTGGATTGACTGGTTGTGAAAAGCGTACATACCATTTTAAGATATTAGCTGGCACCTGCCTGTTGTTAGGATAGATACCCACGACTTCGATTGCAGAACGATCTTTTGCTTGCTCTACAGTGAAGTATAATATAGTGCTACCATAGATCACCGTATAGGGCTTATCATAATTGAAGGGTACCAATGGCTTGAAAGTAATCGTACCCTGCCCCTTCTCTATACTCCTTCCTATGATAGATCTATGCTCTCCTTGGGTATACTGCTCAGAATGTTTCCCTTTCAGAATTGTGATATCGGCTGCATCTCCGTGATAGGCGATTGTCACATGGGAGCTACTGAAGTTCAGAATTTCTGGAGACCGCTGTGCGCTGGCCTCCAGAAGTCCCATTATCATGAGAGCGCCTATAAAGAGCGCACTCCATAATTGTTGGTGGTTTATAACCAACGGTTATTACTTGTCTTGAGACCTAAGATTCCATCAGCATCTCGTTGTATCATCACGAAAGTCGTTTCGTTCAGTTTGTCCAACTGCTGCACATTGACGAAAGGTAGATTAATGAAGTCTACTCCGGCGGTTCCTGCTCGTTCCTGCACACGCTCTGTCAGGGAGTCACCAAATCCCTCAATGTTAGACACCTTGATTTTCATCAATGCTCTATTAGAGTTTGCCATGAGCACGTAGCGCTCACCGTCTTTCTCCATCTCGATGATATCAAGAGGAGTGTTCCAGTTGCCTAATTCTGCTACTGTACGACCTTTGGCATGAGCACCATCTTGCAGTTCAGTCATCGGAAACACCACTAATGGTGTACAGGTATAACTCGCCAGTATCTGTGACTCACCATTGATCATAATCGGTGTAAATGTCTTAATAGGCGCATAGGTCTCATACTTACCATGGGCAGCATGATAGATCTCCAATGAGCTTTGCGCTTCACTCTCATTAAATGGAAATGATATGGCTCTAAAAGTTGATGAAAATTCAGCATTACTCAAGCCACTGACCATGACTTTACCTTCAGCATATCTCAAGTCGGATATCGCCCACTGTCGCAGTGATCTACCACGTCTATCTTTAGCATCTGCCGCTACCGCATTGTCAAGAACTGTTTTTGAGTGATTGACATGATCGATATTGATTGGCTCGAGTGTATTGTTATTTACTAAGAACAGCAAAGACTTACCTGAACTATGGTTAACGGCTATATAGACATTTTCATTAGCAGGGTCTACTGCAAGATCGATGATCTGTATCTGGTCAGTCTCAGTCCCCAATAACTTGCTGAGCTCATCCTCTACGTCAGATATAGCCATCTCTTCATTTTGCGCTTTGGCCTGAGCTGATAGATCGATAGCGACCACTTGGGCAGCATCGCTATCACCAATGAATAGAATGCTCTCGGGACCAAATGCCATAGCGTGGACGCTTTGGATCTCAGGATCACCGAGGATAAAGTCTTCAGTATAATGGTTGGATGCGCTCACGGTTAGGCTAAGTGAGAGTAATAGAAAGAAGGTAAAAAGCTGTTTCATTGCTCGATTATTTATTTGTTACTGGATATGATTAATAGGGTAAACCAGTATCAGAGGGTATAGTTGTGCCATCTCAACGATCTGTGTGGTCATCCTCAAGACCGAATGACACTATTTAACAGGTCTCTATTGAGTGCCGTTATTACCTGTCTTCCATGTTATATAGACAGCTCACTCCGCGCCTATCTATATGACGCTCACGATAGAATGGATATGGTCGTATAATCGTTCTTATACATTGGATAAGGCTTTTACTTTGCCAAGGGTGAGAGCGTTGTATAAGACAATTATCCGCCAGTCTTAGTATCCATCTAATACTTGATAATTTGAGTTACTCAATAGCGCTGATACACTACACGGTAAAGGCCTTATTTGCAGTAACTAAAGCAAATAAGAATGAGAAAAATGTTCAAAGGACTCAGCATTTATGACTTTCAGCAGCAATATGGTACTAATGAGTCATGCATAGATGCACTTGTTGAGATGAAATGGTCAAAGGGTTATTCATGCCGCTATGGTGGTTACAAGAAGTATTGTAGCACACATCGTTATGGTGAGCGTAGGTGCAACAGATGCAGGAAGCCGGAGTCTGCTACTGCGCATACTCTATTTCATAAATTGAAGTTTCCAATACACAAGGCCTTTATGATGATGTACCCTTCAATGTCATCACCTCTATTGTATAGGATGAATGGAGAAGTTGAAGTAGATGAGACATTTGTAGGAGGCAAGGAAAGTGGCAGGAGAGGTCGGTCAAAAGGCTCTAAAAGGCTTGTCGCTATAGGTATTGAGCGAGCTGGCAGAGGAATATCCAGAGCACATGCACGAGTAATATCGGATGCAGGAGTCAAGCAACTCAAGCCATTCTTTGAAGATCATATCTGTGAAGATGCACACATTACGACTGATGGATGGCGCTCCTATAAAAGCCTAAAAACCAAAGGCTGGAATATCACTCAAAAAAAGTCAAAAGGGGGCAAAAACTTTGATGCCATGCATCGATTTATCATGACTATGAAGGCAAGTATTAGGGGCATTTATGGTAGTGTTAGAGATCTACAAACCTATCTCGATGAGTACGTATTCAAATTCAACAGACACAAGATGCAAGGTGATATATTCAATATCCTCCTAACCAGAATGTCTCAACATTCTCCTATGACCTCCTATCAAATATTCAATGTAACTTAAGTGCGCTATTCAGTTATTTCTTGTCTTTAGAAGGTGATTAGCTAAAGGTCACCAACCCATTTGGGGTATTCAGCACAATTCCAATCTTATATGATCCAGTACTTGTTTGATAACCATCAATGTTTAGCGCCTCGAGGAGTGTATTAATACGAGATGGTTCACTATGGCTTAACTCAATGCGCTCTATAGAGAGTCCCTCATCGGCCAACTGATCTGTAGGATGTATCGCAGACTCACTCCAATCTATGAAGAACGGGGCTAAATCAATCAGTGGACTATGGTGGGGTAGGGTCATTTTCCACTTGATCAGGTCACCAGTGGTAGTTTTGCGCTGTCCTGCTGAGAGCTGACCAAGATTAACGTCGTATTGCTGTAAGGCTTCTACTTTCTGCTCGATCTGTGTGGTGCTAAAGGCCCAACGTGTGATCCGTGGACTTTGGATGAGATCGATTCCCATCCAGCGATTGGACTGTATCGGACTATCAGTGTCAGGAGCGAGTATTTCAAAATAGCTCGCAGGTCCTATCTTGATCAGAGCATTCTGGGTGCCTTGGGTGGTGTGGTGCCCACCGAAGATGGGCGTTACTCCAGTCTTTTGCTGGAATAGCGTTATCCCTTCGTCAATATCTGGTACTGCCCAGACGATGTGATCTATATTCATGTCAACAGCTTATGTGTTAGGATTTTATCGACTACTTCTCGAGCACTGCACACGGCGCCATCCATATACCCTGGGTGGGCACTGGCGGTCTCAGCACCCGCTATGATAAATTGATCATTGTAGATAGTGGCCCTGTATCGCTCATGTCCGTTATTCTGATGGGGTAGCATGTGCTCATGATAACTGCTGAAGGTGAAAGGCTCATTTCGCCAGACGAGTTCTTCATAGTTTAGGTATGAGCGCACGACGCTACCATAGTATTTTTTTAATTGAGTAAGGCATAGCTCCATGCGTTCTGCTTTAGTAAGGCTATGGTACACTCCATTGAGAAATCCCTTTAGACTATGATGCTTGTTTTCATGATCGGTATGTTCATACATCTCAGGTATCGGTCCGACATTACTCATGATGGTGCCACTGAGGTTGCCTGCTCGCCAGAAAGGTTCCTCGTATGTGAACCCAACCTTGATAGATTCGCCCATCCAGGTTTGTGTTTGATCGAGTAGACTATGTATCTCGCCAGACAGCGATGGCTGGATGTCTATCGTATGGGCTAAGAGATACGGAGGCAGAGTACTGACGACGATCTTAGCGCTTGTAGGTCCCGATTTATGGTTCACGTTGACAACATCACTGTCGATATGAACTGATGACACCACATCGGATAGTGAGATCGTCGTATTATCACTAAGGCGCTGATGTAGTTCGTGGATCAGCTGTGTAGTTCCTCCTGTGATGCGATAGCTCGGATCATTATTGGGTGGGAGGTCAACAATCTGTGGAGGACTGGTCGATATGGGTTCATAGATCGCTGTCGTTCCGAGGTTTTGGATATAAGTATCAATCCCGAGTTCCTTAAGTAATGCGTTCAGATCACGATGCTTTTTACCCAACCAGGTTGCACCCATCTCCAATTTATGGCCGCTGGATGTAGTTGTTGTAAGGATTCTGCCACCGATCCGATCTCTGGCCTCGATGATGCGTATAGAGAGTGAAGTGTCTCTTAAGAAATACGCCAGGGCTAATCCTGTTAACCCTGCACCGATGATGACTACATCCGATTTATTCATCTACAAGGATAACCATAAGCCCTAACTCTATTGATGCGTATAGTAGTGAATTATACTTTAGACTATAGTCGTCTCTTCACCAGTGTTCCACTGCTTATCAAGATAGCTGAATGCGGTATAGGCAATAGCTATGCTGGCTATAATAAGGCCAATGACTATGGCATCATTACCGATGTCCGCTCGTGTTGACATACTTCCCTCCTCGAGGTCCATATACTGCATTGCAAAGAAGGCTAAGGCATTATTGACGCCATGTATCATAATCACGAACCAGAGAGACTTAGTCTTATAATAGATCCACCCTAAAGCCATACCCATACCTGCGGCTGCTACGACCTGGATAGGTATAATATGGATGATACCAAAGAGCACAGACGAAATTAAGATTGCTCGATAGGGTTGATGATATTTGTTGTTAAGCCCTCGTTGGATCATCCCTCTGAAATAGACTTCCTCAACCACAGGCGTAACCAGAGAAGCTATGATCATCACCGGTAGACCAAATCCTCCAAACTGATCCAGATAGCCTTGCATGAGTTCTTCATATCCTGGGATGAACTCCATCGGCATAGATGTTCCGATTTTCACTGTGATAAAAAAGACGATACTCACGATGACAGTCATAGGCGTCAGCGATCCATTGCCCCAAGTAAATGAAGGGAAGGGTATAAACTGCTTACCAACCAATAGTGATCCAACATAAGCTAAGAGTAAGGCATAGGCGATGGACTCCTCCATCGACATAAAGGCCAAGAAGGGTAGGCCCGAAACGCCCTGCATTAATACGAATATGATAGCCATAAGGATGGCGATACCAGTGGTGATACCTGTAATCCTTTTTCGTGATGTTTCTTCTGAGAGTCCCGTGTCTAATGGCTCATCCATAGTCAATATTTTGGTCTATTTAATGCCGTCTCTATAAAACTGAGCATAAGGTACTAAATCGATCTAAGCTGATGTAGATGATATCTTCATGATCTATAAATCTGAGAGGGACTATGCCCCCACCTCCAACACGAGTCCCTTAAGGTACTTACCCTCAGGGTGATAGATACTGACTGGATGATCACCTCCTTGTGAGAGGTGATGGATCACTCTGCATTGTCTGCCTGTCTCGATGGCAGCCGCAGTAATCGTATCGTAGAACAGTTTAGCATCAATGACTTGCGAGCAAGAGAAGGTAAAGATCAATCCCCCAGGAGCGACCTTGGCGATAGCAGCGGCATTCACTCGTTTATAGGCTTGTACAGCATTGTGGCGCTTTCGGATACTCTTGGCAAAAGCTGGCGGATCGACGACGATGATGTCATAGTCATGAGCCTCGATCGAATTGATATACTTATTGACATCTTCTGTCAACGAGGTGTGATGGTTGTAGCCGCCATTGAGCTTTAAGTTTTCCTCGAGGGTAGACATTGCTGTACGAGAGGCATCAATACTACATACGCCAGTCGCACCATGATGTAGGGCATAAATAGAGAACCCTCCGGTATAACAGTATAGATTGAGGACCCTTTTGCCCTTAGCATATTGACTGAGGAGCTGGCGATTATCCCGTTGGTCGAGGAAGAACCCTGTCTTCTGACTATTGATCAGGTATATCTCAAAGGCATGCTTATTTTCTTGTATCTGGACTTTAGTTTTTTCTCCACGGATGCAGCCATCCTTAAACTTGGCGGAGTAGGTCTGTGGAAGAGCATTTTTACTCTTGTCATAGATGCTATCGAGAGATGGGCCGAGCGATTTAGTGAGTGCATTGGCGATCTGATCGATCATCAAGTGTATCCCAACGGTGTGACATTGGATTACGGCGACATCATTGTAGACATCAATGATTAACCCAGGCACACCGTCGCCTTCTCCATGAAAGAGACGATAGGCATTGGTCTTTTCATTGGGCAAATCGATCTTGGCTCGGAGTGCTACAGCATTAGCAATTTTGCGATCCCAGTAATCTTGATCGATGAGCTCTCCGTGAAATGATAATATTCTCACCAGTATGCTCCCATCCTGATAGTATCCTGTAGCGAGGTATCCTTGGCCCTTGGAGTGGATTTCGACTATGGCTCCGTCGTCTACTGGATCGTGAGTCAACACACCTCTACTAAATATCCACGGATGCTTTCTTTTGACGGATGCGACTCGGTCTTTTTTGATGTACAGTATAGGGTAATTGGACTCCATCTTGCGAAGGTAGCTAAACAGGTAGACTGAAAATAATGCTCAGCTAATTATTATTAACAATCAATTGTTTATATATTAGATTTTATTTTAATATGATAGAACCACATGGTAGAAAAACTGTTTCTACATCCAGCCATATTAATAGCCTCGGGATTTGAGTGTTTGGACACAGCTGATATACGATTTCTCAATTCGTTTAAGAAGCACTTCAACCCCATCAAAGATAACTTTGCACAGATTAGATTGATTACTCCTGACGACTTTGAGTTAGGGGGCATATTCAATCCCACCGATATCATGGTCGAGCCCATCAATGGCTTCCGACAAGCTCAGGAGCGCATCCCTGATTTTCCATATCTCAACCAATCTCAGATTCTTCGACTGCTCTATCAAGAGCGGCTTGAGGTCACCTTCCAAAAGATAACCCAAGAGCTACTTATCTCGATCAAATCGTCGCTGGGTTGTAACGATATGAATATTGCTCGCCTTTTTGATAATCCAGACACATGCAGTCGGGCCATTAAGATCATCCAGAAGACCGAGGTGTTCAAGAAAGTCCATGCACTCCATAAGTGTGGGGTAGGCAATAGATTATCAGATGCTTTCGCTTGGGTATTTTATAAGTACAAACAGAATCACTTAGATTGATACTATCGATGTTTACCAAGTCATTCGTCATGACCATAGGATTATGTGTCGTGCTACTATCATGTGGTAGGCAGGATGGCTTCATCTCAGATGTGACCGAGGTGCCTGTCGTTACAAATGATATAGACCTCTTCTATGCGGCACTTGATCGGATGGAGCGGGATGGATATTATGAGTCCATCGTGCAGACGGATTACTTTGACAAGGGTAGTGATGGCTTAAAGGACTTGATTAATAAGGATCAACTCACGGCTAAAGACTTCGTAAGTTATATGAAGGAGCACGTATCATTCTTTACCTCTATACGGCCTTACCTCACTGAGCGAGATACATATGTATCATTGACTCAAGATGTACTTTCAGGATTCGATGAGGTCGTGCCAGATGCCAGGTATAAGCCCGTATTTTTTGTGATAGGTAGGAATAGACACGGAGGGACGCTCACTGATGCTGGGTTCGTCGTTGAACTACAAAGGAATGTCTTAGGGCTCCCAGATATCGAATGGGGAGCGCTTGATTCTACACAATTTATTCCATACGCAGATCTCGATCATATGATCGCACATGAGCAAGTCCATGTGACACAAGCTCCTATGCATCTCAGTAATTCGCTCTTAAGGATGACCCTCAACGAAGGCATAGCAGACTATATCGCCTACAAGGTGACAGCTAAGAAGGGAAATGAAGAATCGTATTCATACGGTGACAAGAACTACGATAGCCTCCTAGAAGAGTGGTTAGAGGATTTAGATAAGCCAGTAGGGGAGGTGAGATCTAAATGGGTCTGGAACTGGGGCTCCGATATGGATAGACCTCATGACCTCGGATACTACATAGGATTCAGGATCGCAGAGCAATACTGTAAGCGCTCCGGCCAGACGAGCGAATCAATCAGCGCACTGGTATACGCTAACGACTACGATTTTATAATAAAAGATAGTGGTATCCTGGAGTAATATTATTGCTCTACTATAGTATCAGACAGGGACGATACTGCGGCGACATTAAAAAATCCTAAAGCCTCTTGCCCATTGTTTCTTATGATGTTGCTCCGAGTATTCGCTTGCGGTAAGGTAAAGATGCCATTATCACCATTGAGAATCTGATCACGTGCGATCTCAAGAAAATTGAATGCTTCTACAGAGATAGAGTGAATCTCAACTCTGATCTCATCACCTACATCCCATGGTGCAGGTATTCCATCTTCATTAATGATATTAGTGAATTCGCGGATAGGTGGGATGAAGATGAGACCATCTACCCTCGATCCTGCGTCAAAGCCTGCATCAAAAGCAATGTTGAGTTGACTGGCATTATTAAGAAATACATCATTTCTATAGGTCTGTATCCAGTAGGCATCACCCTGGCCGACAGGATCTCTAGCAAAGAACTGTGTATAGATCCCGTCATCACTAAATAACTCATCATCCCTAAACTCCTGTTGGATAGAATCCAATGGAGGTACCCGATTAATCGTAGTCTGCGCTTCAAACCTGCCTCTACTATGCTCTATGGATAGGCTCATAATGTCACCGACGTCCCCAATGTTACTGCCGGCTTCGGGAGTAAACGTATAGGTTGAGGCCGTATCTGCATTGATGAACTCATAGGTTTCTCCCCGAGTCTCGTTATTGACTAATACCACCGCGTCCCTGACGATAATCGTATTACTATTAAAGAAACTCTGAGATAAGGTCAACCGGATCCCTTGTGTTTCTGACTTATTGTTGATCCAAGCATCTATGACGACATCTCCACCTTCGCCATCTAAGTCCAGCTCTACCACATCCTCACATGAGAATAGTGTAGCGCATAAAAGCAAGATGGATGTATATGTAAGTATTCTCATGACTCTTAAAATTTGAAGTTATAGGCCACTGCCGGTATGTAATTGCCAAATACAGAAAGGCGCACCGCTTCTTTTACACCATTACCAGTCTGGCGAGTGAATATGCTGAATGCATTGCGGCGGGAGTATACATTGTATACCGAGAACACCCATTCGCCCTGCCATCTTCTTGTTTCATTTTTCTTGCCTTGCAATGTCGCAGATATGTCGAGGCGATGGTAGACCGGGATTCTAAAATTGTTACGGGCATTGTCGACGTTATGTGGGATGATAAAACCCTGTTGCTCAATACGTGTCGTTGGCAATGTCAGTGGTGTGCCTGAGATTATGGCAAAGTTAGCCGATACATCCAGGCGCTTGCTGACATCATAAAACGTCGTCAAACTCAAATTGTGCGTTTGGTCAAACCGGGTTGCATACCATTCGTTGTTATTGATCCCTTCTACTAAGCGCTCACTCCTCGCAAGTGTATAGCTCGCCCATCCTGTGAATCGACCAGCATTCTTGCGTAAATAGAATTCCAGACCATAAGCTCTACCTCTACCTTCGAGGATGTCTCCCTCAATAAATGGATTGAGGAGTAGATCAGCACCATCGACATAGTCTATGAGGTTATCTAATCTCTTGTAGTAGGTCTCCACGCTAAATTCAAAAGAATTATCCTTTGAGTTTCGGAAGTAACCGATAGCCACTTGATCTGATACTTGTGGTCGTATATTGTTAGTGCTCGGTGTCCATATGTCTACTGGAGTAGAGGCAGCTGTATTGGATAGGAGGTGTATATATTGTGCTGTACGATTGTAGGTCGCCTTGAAGGATTCTTGCTCATTGAGCTGATATTTGAGCGATAGCCTTGGCTCAAGGTTAGCATAAGTCTGTATGGACTCCCACTGATCAAAGCTTTCCACAGAGGTGACCATACGGCGTCTCCCAACTGGAGTTTCTTCGTCAAAGGTAAAGGCATCGCCCTCGCCCACGTAGTTAAAATACGATAGGCGCAATCCATAATTGATGGTTAGCTTGTCGGATACGGTCTGCTCATTTTCTACGTAGATACCCGACTCAATAGCAAATCTATTATCGAGTGATAGATCCAAGGCTTCTCCTTCGCTGACGCCAATGGCATTGCCTGGATCAAACTCATATATGATTAATTGTCCACCAAAGCGAACTTGATTGTTAGTATTCAGAAACCACGTGAATTCAGGTTTGATGGCATAGTTCTTAATGGCTGCATCCCAGTCAAACCTATTGTTAGAGTCGTCGCCAAAACTGATCTGATAGTCGTAATCACTGTAATAAGCCGTTACATTGCCAAATAAGCCATCATTGTATATATGGTTCCATCGGAGTGTGGCTGTAGCGTTACCCCAATTAAATCCTGCATCATCACCAAATCTAAAGTTGTCACGACCTGTATATCCTGATAAGAATAGACGATCTTTTTCGCCAAGCGTCCAGTTTGTCTTAAGGGTAAGATCATGAAAGTTGAGCGCTGATCCCTGAGCGTCTTCATCTAAGAAAGGTTGTGCTAAGACATCAGCATAGGATCTCCTACCTGCTATGATGAATGATGCCTTATCTTTTACTATGGGACCTTCGATTGCCAGCCTACTGAAGATAGCGCCGACGCCTCCATTAAATGCAAAATTCTTGTTGTTACCTTCCTTCATGCGCACATCAAGTATCGATGAGAGCCTCCCTCCATATCGAGCAGGGATGCCACCCTTATAGAGCTTAACATCCTTGACCGCATCTGGATTAAACACTGAGAAAAATCCAAATAAGTGCGATGAGTTGTACACTGGTGCTTCATCGAGTAGCACAAGATTTTGATCTATACTTCCTCCTCTCACATTGAATCCCGTTGCGCCCTCTCCGACAGTACTTACACCAGGTAACAATTGTATACTTCTTAATATCTCTACTTCTCCTAAGAGGGTAGGGATCTTCTTGATGGTTCCTATATCGAGCTTGTTGACACTGATCTCTGTATTGCTCACATTGGCATTAGCCGCCTCTGAAGAGATGACAACTTCTTGCAATTCTTGAGATTCAACTCCTATCTCGATGTCTAACTTGATATCCTGGTTGAGATTAACTTGCTCTATCTGTGAATCAAACCCCACGTATGAGACCATTAGAGTGTAAGTGCCTTCTGGCAGATTGACTGAGTAAAATCCGTACTCATTGCTGACAGTGCCGGATTGAATCTCATCGATGTAGACGTTAGCTCCGATAATCGTCTCACCATTGGCGGCATCTCTGATATATCCACTTATTGTATGATCATCGCCTTGACTATAACCAATATGACAGGCAAAGACCAACAGGCTGAGTTGCCATAAAATTTTGTTCATTCTAATTATGCTTACAGTCATAATGTAGAAACGTTGGTAAAGTTGGGTTTGTGACTACAATTAATAGGATTAAGTCTTTACAATTAATGTTTACTTAAAGCGGAAGGCTATGCAGCATCTCATTAAAAGGTAAAGTACCTTACAGACTCTTGTTAAATAATCAAAAATAGGGCTTCCCCTTAGTCGACTAATAGATATCCTGACTAATTTTCCCCTTTGAAAACGGTCTATTGTTTTGGCACGATAATGGCACTCCAATTATCATATTACATTATTAACACATGTTTAAAGATATCTTGACAGCATTTCTGTTGTGCATATCGTCGTGAATGAAATAGACTAAATAGTAATGATAAAGGTCCTCAACCTACCTATAACTATTCTACTACTTCTATCCGTTAGTACAGGCAGTGTAACGGCCCAACAGTTCATAGATGAGCTTATCGTTGATTTCGATGGTTCGCCAAGTGAAGTTGTTAGTATCATTACTATTAATGATATTGATTCTGACGGTGTTTTTAATGTGAATAATGGAGCGTTTGAGATCACTGATGTAGAGGGATCTGATTGTGGCGATGCGTCCATGACAGGATTCAATGACAATCTTGCCATCATCGCAGGTGGGGTTGCCCTTCGCAACTATTGCAACGTAACAGTTTCCATCGAAGCTTCTATTTCAGGAGCTGATTTTGAGGATTGTCTTAATCCTAATGGATTAGATCCCCGAGGATGTACGACTTTCGGAGTGACAGAGCCAGGTGGGGATGGAGTAGTGGTGACCATCCTTATAGGTGGTAATGAAGTTCTTGTAGGAGGCTATTGTGGTTCCAATCCGATTGGCCGTTTTAGGACTTCTTCTCCAATTGATGTGTCTATTGGAGATTTTATCCAAGTCAATATAGCAGGCGGAACTCAATCTCCTGACGAATCATACTTTATCAATAGGATCCTTGTCCAAGGTACTGAGCGCAGCATGGTGCAATCGCAGATCGTAGGCGATGAAAATTATTGTGAGGGACTGGGTGCTATAACACTCAACGCTATCCCGCAAGGAGGAAGTAATCATAGATGGTTTTTAGATGGTGTCAGTCTTAATAATGATAATAATGAGACTTATATCAGCCCTACGCCAGCACTTAGCGAGGAGGGCCTCTATCGTGTAGAGTTTAATGAGCCTGGGGGCTGTCCAACTTCTGCAGAGTTTAAGATTAATGTTACTGATTGTGCGACTGTAGCACCTAACTTCAGCATACCTAATAGATTTTGTAGTAATCAAAGCCTATCATTACCCACTAACTCGATCAGTGGTTTGACTGGCGAATGGAATGTTCCTCCTGACTTATACCTTGAGGATCAAGTCGGAACCTTAGATATAGTTTTTACACCTGATAATGGGGGCATCCCTTTTATGCAGACGATACAAGTGAATCAAGCCTATTGTGACACTGTCAACTTATTGTTATGTGCGGGAGAGACAGCAGAGGTGAACGGGCGGACTTTTACAAGCAACAATGCCGGATTTACAATATTTGACGACTTGTTTACTCAAGAGGGATGCGATAGCATCATCCATGTTAGAGTTGAAACCAAGCAACCAGAATTCAGATTAATAGAAGATCCGCATTGTGTAGACGATACGATTACACTTTTTGGTGTGGATTATTTTGCGGACTCTCCTCGAGGATTTCACACTCTGCCAGGAATGAATACTTGTGATACGATTATTACCATTGCACTAAATTTTGTCGTGCCGGAGGAAAGGAGGATCTCAGGGATATTCTGTACCAATGAGTTTTTGCAGGTCGCTGGAGAGACATTTGATTTTGAGCGGCCTTCGGGTGTTCTGACCTTTACTACGGACTTAGGTTGCGATAGTATGGTTGTCGTTGATTTAGACTTTGTGCGGGGTGATACGATCACCACTGATGTAATGCTTTGTCCAGGTGAAACCGAGATGATCAGAGGAATAGAGGTAGATGAAAGTTTTCTCATCGACGATTATTTTGGGTTTGGGCCTAATAACTGTGATACCGTACTCAATTTTAATGTGGTCAACCTCGAGGTCAGCATATTGGATACCATGGCTATATTATGTCCAGATGACAGTGTCGTAGTCAATGGGACAGTTTATGACATCAATAATCAGTTCGGCGTTGAGATGCTTACTTCACTAAATGGTTGTGACAGCATCATTAACGTTGATCTTACCTACCTCTTCACGTCTGAGTCGTCAATCAGACGCAATCGATGTGAGGGCGATAACTTTAGTATTGTCGTCAATAATCAGATTTATGACGAGAGTAATCCTGTAGGTGTTGAGTTTCTGACCAATGCTGCTGGATGTGACAGTACTGTTGAAGTCGCCCTGAATTTTGCCGCTATCACTACAGATACCTTAGATCATTTAGGTTGTTCGGGAGACGGATACAATGTAGTTATAGCGAATCTTAGATTTGATGAAAGAAATCCTGTCGGCAATGTCAGATTGACTAATGACGCAGGTTGTGATAGCTTGGTCAACATCAACTTGGTGTTCAATGACACTGAGATGGAAGAAATTACACATATCGGTTGTATGGACGATGGATTCCAAGCAATCGTAGATGGAACGCTATACGATCAAAATAATCCTTTTGGGGTAGAGGAATTAGTAGGAGCTAATGGATGCGATAGTATCGTAGTCATAGATCTAAGCTTTTTACAGGCGAGCACAGGCGAAGTCGTACGTAACGGCTGTGTAGGGGATAGCTTTTCAGTCATGATTAACAATCAGAGGTATGACGAGTCTAATCCTTTTGGACAGGAGATCCTTGTCAACGCTGCTGGCTGTGATAGTACAGTCACGGTAGATCTATCATTCTTTGAGTCGTCCAGTAATGAGATTACTCATGCTGGTTGTGAGGGCGATGGATTTAATATCAGAGTTAATAATGTGCTCTACGATGAGACTAATCCTATAGGCCAAGAGATATTGACTAACGCTGCCGGTTGCGATAGTATCGTAGATATTAACCTGAGCTTCGCAGTGCCCACGGATGAGACTATCGAGCATTTAGGCTGCGAAGGTGATGGCTTTTCTATGAGGGTTGGTACAATGACTTTTGACGAGTCTAATCCAACAGGTAGCGTGATGCTGATGGATAGAGTAGGGTGTGATAGCCTTGTGAGCATAGACCTTACATTTCAACCAAATCAATTGAATGAGATTGTGCATAATGGATGTGAGGGAGACGGGTTTACAGTTGAGGTAGATAGCATAGTCTATGATGAAAATAATAGGACTGGTATTGTGATTCTTACAGGGGCTAATGGATGTGACAGTACGGTCACTGTCGATCTGACCTTCTTAGAGTCCAGTAGCAATGAGATTACTCATAGGGGTTGTGAGGGTGATGGATTTATGATGGTGGTTAACAATGTGCTCTATGATGAGACTAATCCTATAGGCCAAGAGATATTGACTAATGCTGCTGGCTGTGATAGTATTGTAGATATTAACCTGAGCTTCGCTGCGCCGAGTGATGAGACATTAGAACATTTAGGCTGTGAGGGAGATGGCTTTTCCATACGGGTTGGTGCGATGATTTTTGATGAGTCAAATCCAACAGGTAGTGTGATGCTAACCAATAGGGCAGGCTGTGATAGTCTGGTGAACGTAAACTTCATCTTCCAACAGAATATAATCAACGACATCGTTCATAATGGCTGTGTGGGTGATGGTTTCAGTATTGAAGTAGATGGTCTCATCTATAACGAGTCTAACCCGACAGCGAGAATTGATATGGTTGGAG
>CAYPWL010000012.1:0-28854 GCA_964414425.1 uncultured Saprospiraceae bacterium | reverse complement strand
GATGGTCTCATCTATAACGAGTCTAACCCGACAGCGAGAATTGATATGGTTGGAGCCAACGGTTGCGATAGTACTATCAACGTTGATTTATCATTTTCGAGCACAATACTTAATCGCATCGTCCATGATGGCTGTGAGGGAGATGGCTTCTCCGTAGAAGTCAATAATATCATCTATGACGAGACTAATCCAATAGGAGAGGCATCATTTATTACCGCAGCCGGTTGTGACAGTACGGTTGAGGTTGCCCTTACATTCAGTATGGCTACAGATACTATAGTAGACTACTTAGGATGTATAGGAGATGGATTTAGCGTAAGAGTAAATAATACACTGTATAACGAGGAAGTGCCTCGAGGAATGGAAACACTGCCGAACGCCGCAGGCTGTGATAGCACCGTAACAATTGACTTGGTATTCCAAGATATGATTGTAACGGATGTGGATGATACAAGATGTTCGGGTGATGGCTTCTTTGTGGAAGTCAATGGTGTTATCTATGACGAGAGTAATCCATTTGGTACTGAGATGGCAACTGCCGCAAGCGGTTGTGATAGTCTGATCATGGTAGACTTAGTATTCAGCCCATCGGATACTACGATGGTCGGGGGAGTACTATGTTCTAATGTTAATACCTTTAGGGTGATAAATGAAACCGTCTATGACGAAACTAATACCAGTGGGGTAGAGCTGTTACAGAATGTCAATGGTTGTGATAGTGTATTAATTGTTGATTTCACATTTGTCGAAGGAGTCACCACTCAGTTGACTGACACGCTCTGTAGTCAATCAAGTATAACTGTTGGTAGTACTACTTACGATAGATTCAACTCTGTAGGTACAGAGATCTTTACGATGTCTGGAGGCTGTGATAGTACAGTGGAGGTAAACCTTACGTTCTTAGATGAACCTACATTTAGTGTAGGTGTAGATCGGATTACTGGCAGTAATTCTTTTCAACTGACGGTCAACAATGCAGATCTTATTAACTCTATCCAGTGGGATAGCAATCTCTTAGATTGTACCGATTGCATTGATCCGATTATAACTACTGCCGAAAACACTGGAGTCACAGCGCGTATAATAGATAGTAATGGCTGCGAGACTTCAGTATCTGTTCCTATTATAGTGCGTCAGGACGACGTCAATGTTTACATTCCTAATGCCATGAGTACGACGAGTACCCAAGGTAATGACATCTTAAGACCTGTAGTGCCAGATGGTATAGAGGCAGCCTACGATCTCGATATTTTTGATCGATATGGAGGTGTTTTATTCAGACTTGAAGGAGTGTCCGCTCAAGACGAAAATACTGGATGGACAGGACTGGTAGATGGTGAGCTTGTACAAAACGGAGTGTATATTTATAAAATGGTCGTCTATATAGATGGCTTAGATCCAATTGTTAGGACAGGTACGATTATGGTATTTTGATCAATCGATATTGTGCCTCACGGCGTCGTTAAATATGGATCCTCTGTGACCTGATCCTGGCAAGTCAATGAACTTAAATGAAGGATCGATCTGCGATAAGCTTCTACCGTGATCATATGGAATCAACTCATCATCTGGCGCATGATATAGTGTGACCGGGCAGTTCACTTGGGTCAGATTCTCATCATTTCTAAATGGATACTTTAATAAGAAGCTCGGGATAAATGGAGCAAATTTGTTCTTCATCGCAATCATACTCTTGTATGGAGCGACGAGGTGCAAGGCCTTAGGGTTGTTAGATGCAGCAAGATGGCTGGCCATAGCGGACCCAAGCGAGTATCCCAGTATGGTTATTTTATCCTCGCCGTAGCTTGCCTTAAGATAGTTGTAGACTACCTGCATATCATCATATGCCTGGCCCTGCGAAATCATTGATCCGTCGCTCTTCCCATAGCTCCGATAGTCCGGCATAAATAGATCATAACCCAGTCCATCATAAACCATCACCTGACGTAGGCACCGTCTGTTGCTACCTCTATTGCCATGGAGATAGAGGATAACGCCTTTTTCATTTTCATTGTCGATTAGGATACAATTAAGAGAAACCTTTGGCGCTACTTCTAGCTCGACCTCTTCTCCAGCTCTGAATACATGACCCTCGGGTAATTTATCGGGATTAAACAGCAATTGCTCTTGTGCGAAGTATACTCCGATCAACAATATGATGTACAGTAGGGCAATGCCGATTAAGAGGCGCTTCATCAATTTGTTCATGGGTTATTACTTGCTAAAGAATTGATCAAGACGTGATAGAGCGACTTGGAGATCTGCATAACTCACATAGGGATATACTAATCTGTACTTGCCGTATTCTTTATGTCCAAATCCGTGACCAGGTGTCAACAATACACCTGTTTTCTCATAGAGTTGCTTCCAAAAGAGCTCGTCTACTGTCTTGTTGCGATGAGCTAAATATTTAGAAAGATCTATCCAGACGAATAGCCCTCCTCGTGCAGGGACATATGGAATCTTATGCTTCTTCAAGAGTTTGATGACACTCACATAAGATTGAGTTAAGAGATGCTGATTGTCAGTGATATATTGATTGACCCATCGGGTATCTTGCAGTAGCTGCGCCATCATCCACTGTGTATGGTTGGATATGGTATGACCGATGTTTAGATTTTCATACGCCTTGATGAACTGTTCGTTATGACTGTAGACTACTCCGATTCTAAATCCAGAAATACCAAAATCCTTTGACATCGAATACCAATGATGTAGATAGTCGCTCCGGTAATCGTGCATAATATCTAAAAACGAGCAATAAGACTTTCCTGACTTGTAGTCTCCCTTGATATCAGGGTGTACGGTCTCTATTTTCGAGAGCGCATAGATCTCATTGACGATAAGATGGATGTGCTTACTGATACACCACTGAGCGATTTTACTGAGCTTCTTCGCGGTATACTCTTGACCAGTGGGATTGTCGGGGGTGGTGATGACCACCATCTTTAGCTTCTTCCCCTTTTTCTTTAGATTTTTTCTTGCCTCAGTCAGCGTTGATATTGATACTGTATTGGTTCTTGATTTAGATGATTTAGATGAGCTGATCAGATCATAACGGAGCACTCCAGCTATATTACCTAAGTCTTTCTCATACACAGGATAGGCGGGTGCTGGGATAGCGCAATACTCCTTAGGATTAGCTAAGATCAATGCGGACATCTCAACAATCCCTGTCGCGCCTCCAGATATGCCCATTAGATCTGGATTGATCTGCACCTCACAGATTTGCTCTTGGTAAAACTGCGCTACCGCCTCTCTAAAGTATATATCACCAAGGGTAGAGGTATATCCCATCACCCAATCTGGCAACTCATTGTTAGCACAGATATCTCTGAACTTCTGCTTGAGTTTAGGCCATTGAAGTCTATTTTCGGCTATGTTAAGCGCAAAATCACCGCTGGGATTATCTTCGGGATGATACTGATTGTCAAGTGCCTCAAATGTGATATCCCAATCGATCCGCAAGGGGGATGATACAGCCTGATGACCTCTATTGGATAATGTGTTCATGTTTATGGTATTAGGCGAATACACTGGTTAATGTGCGTTCTGTGAAGAACTGTCGTAGCAACTGCTCGAGATTTTCTTGATCGATGTGATTAAAGGACGACTTGAGGGTGCTATCCACATCAAATACTGCTATCAAAGCTCCCTCTGAATTGAAGACTGGTAGTACGATCTCAGAGTGGGAGTTAGGGTCACAGGCGATATGATCAGCACCTTGGACCAGTGCATGCACATCATCAACTATAATAGTCTCTCTGGACTGAGCTACTCGGCCGCATACTCCTCTACCTATAGCAATATCGATACATCCTAATGTCCCTTGATATGGACCTACCTTGAGGAGGTCACCATGAGCGATGTAAAATCCTACCCAATAGAAGTAAGGCAAGTGTGACTTGAGGATACAGTTGATACTCGCCATGATTACTAAGATGTCCTGTTCGTCTCCAAGTAGTAGGCTTAGTTCGGATTGTACATTTTGGTAGGCTTCAGTTTTGGCTTGATCACTTAGGTTCAAGGAAGGTTTGATGAAATAAGGCATCTGTTCGGAAGCGTGTGCCATAAGCTCGATTTGAGATATTTTTTATAAAGGTAGACCAAGCCCAACATTATGCAAGGGTATGTATAAAAATCGTGACCTTTGTGGCATGGTCCAACAGAAGCAAGCACTGATTTTTATTTTTCTCACAGTTATGATTGACGTCATAGGCTTTGGTATAATCATACCAGTCTTCCCGAGACTCATTGAGGAATTGACAGGTCAGGGACTCAGTGAGGCATCCGCTTGGGCAGGGCTGTTGATGGTATCATTTGCGGTCATGCAATTTCTATTCTCTCCAGTGATGGGTGAATTGAGTGATCGCTATGGACGCAGGCCGATCCTATTGTTGAGTTTGATCGGTTTAAGTCTGGACTACCTGCTTCATGCCTTTGCTACGACTATCGTATGGCTATTTATCGGTCGTATTTTTGCCGGTATCTGTGGCGCGAGTTTTACGACTGCCAATGCCTACATTGCTGATATCTCAAGTGAAGAGGATAGGGCGAAGAACTTTGGATTAATAGGTGCCGCCTTTGGCTTAGGGTTTATTATTGGGCCAGCTATAGGCGGACTACTGGGAGATATAGCAACTCGACTGCCATTCTATGTGGCAGCGGGATTGTCCTTTGCTAACTTTCTATTCGGATACTTTTTTGTGCCAGAGTCATTATCTCCTGACAATAGGCGACAACCATCTCTTAAGAAGATGATACCTGGGGTGTCGCTCAAGCATCTCAGTACCTATCAAGGTTTGGGACTCCTCATCATCGCTCTCTTTTTAGCCAATGTCGCAGGTCAAGTGTTACCTGCCATCTGGTCATTCTTCACCATGGAGGTATATGCTTGGGATGAGATGGATGTTGGCCTCAGTCTTACTTTCGTTGGACTCTTAGTAGCGATCGTTCAGGGTGGATTGCTCGGCCGTATCGTGAAGACCTTTGGTGAGTATAAGACGATCTTAGGAGGGTTTATACTATGGAGTATAGGGATGACACTATTTGCCTTCGCATTTGAAGGCTGGATGATTTATGCTATTCTTATTCCATATGCATTAGGAGGGGTCGCAGGACCTACATTACAGGGATTACTCTCCAAGAGTGTCAATGATCGAGAACAAGGTAATCTACAAGGAGCACTGGCGAGTATGATGAGTATCACGACTATTATTGGTCCAGCCATTGCGACCTCACTATTTTTTAGGTTTACACAAGAGATTTATTTTCCAGGAGCACCGTATATCGTGAGTGCGCTACTCTTGTTGATCTCCACCGTCTGCGTATATTATGGATTAACAGCGCTTAAGAAATTACGTGCATCTAATAATTAAGATCAATACTTTCACTTTATCATATGTGTAATATTCATAATGCGTAAAAGATTAGTTATAAACATAGTTGGTCTCTTTATGATAGGTTTCTATAGTTGTAAAGATGCAACACCTACTCAGTCAAGTCATACAGAGACTGCAGTCAATGGGATTAATGAGCATAGGTCAGCGCCTAATATGACTACAGCCAGTGATTATTCTCCTGAGCATTACCAAGAGCTGTCTACGGTATTTAGTGATCGTACCATTTCTGCAATCCATGAGCTAAAACGAGAATTTGAAAAAGGACTGGGAGAAGCATCAGAAGCTGATCAAGTCGGTCAACTTTATAAATTTCACGCACAAAGGATGAGAGTTGATATGCTCAATCGGTTTCCATTCACTAAGAACTATCCCTATATTAAGAATGAGCCATTTATCAGTCCAGGTATGCTGCCAGATCTACCCTTTTTGACTAACGCATGTGGTTATCAGGTCGATGATAATGAAATCGTAAATTTCCTTTGTTTCGCTCAGGAAAACGACTTATTTAAGTTTTTGCAGTCTACATCGAAGTCCAATAGTTTGATCACAAAATTGATCGATGAGTATAATTCCGCAAAAGGTATGACGCCTTCAATACAGCATGATTTGCTGATGGAATCGATTGATCAACTTGATTTTGATCGTCAAACGGATCAATTGTTTTATGCCTTTTTTCATATCACACTGAACGAAGAATGGGTGACTTCTCAAAGTATCCAAAAGTAATCGTAGGATGTCGTCTGCTCAAGCTAAAATCATTAATATTTTACACATTATAATAAAATCATAAGTGTTAAATACTGATTATGTGTTTAATATATATTATAATATATTTTGATATGTAGTTCATAAAGATTATTTGCTAAGTTTTATGCATCACCTTTAGGTAAGATTGAAACGCTTGAGAGGGTTTCCGACCTAAATGTATCCTAATCAATCAAAGCATCTTGCTGCAGATATAAGCAGCTATTAATTAGCTTTTTTAAATTAGTATAACCCATGAAAACAATTTTTTAGCCATTACACTATTGGCATTACCCTCACAGTTGATTTTTGCTCAAGGCGAGTTTACAGTTACTCCATTCGACACTGATGGATCGTCTAATGACGAAATAATGGAGGCGGTTTATGCCAGTTGTACTGAAACCTTCTTTCAGACGGGGAGTACCATCAATTTTGTATTAGACGGCTGCGATGCTCCAGTACTGTTGAGCATGGATCTCTTGCGCTCAAGTGCCAATCCTTTTGATGGTTCTGATGTAGGAAGAGAAGAAATCTTAATTGATCCCGCCACATCAAGTGCCACCTTTAATGAGGAGGGCATGTTTGTGGTATTCTGTGATGACTTTTTTAAGACCGTCGGTGGATGTTTTACGGTGACATCGGACTTGGCCATATTAGGTACTCCAACTCAGCAAATACCAACATTAGGAGAGTGGGGATTGATGCTCCTATCAGTATTACTCTTAATAATTGGTGCGAATATCTTACGAGCTTCACAGCGGGACTTGAGTTACTCTTAGCATATAATTCAACGATAGAGGCTCCAAAGCCTCTGCCATTCTTCTACTACAGAACCTGTGTATACGGGTTGATTAGCCCTACTATACCAGTAGCTGGCATTCCACTGATCACCTTCTTTTCGATGCAGATAAGCATGGATATGCATAGCCTTAGGATCTCTCAGTCCATCAACTATGGTATGGGCCTTGTCCCAGTCACCATGCGCATCATAGTACAGTGCCTTACGGTAGTCACTCCACTTGGGGTCAAACTCTGGTAGCTCTATCATTACTTAGCTATTGAGTTGCTGATCCTAACAATAGTCTCCCAAGCACCTTGAACATGCTCCTTAGTAGCCTTAAGTTGCCCTATAGACATACGCAGAGTCAACTTCTCCTTAATCCTCGTATGAGTCATGTAGAGCTCACCTGACTGATTTATCTCTTGTAGTAGACTTTGATTGAAGCGTTCCAGTTGTTCATCGTCATGGATAGCTGATGGATGCCATCTAAAGCACACCAAGTTCATCGATCGTGGTGTCATTAGTTCAAAGTCTTTATGCTCAACAACTTGTTTTTCTACCCAAGCTGCCATCTCGATATGCCCTCTTAAGATCTCTTGTAGACCAGTGAGGCCATAGTATCGCAAGACGAACCATAGCTTTAGCGATCTAAACCGTCGCCCTAAGGGGATGCCCCAGTCACAGTGATTGTTAACGACGCTGTCCGAACTGGTCTTGAGATATTCGGGTAAGATGGCGAATGTGTTCTTCAGCGCTACAGGATCCTTAACAAAGTAAGCTGAACAGTCAAAGTTGGTAAACAACCACTTATGCGGATTGAATACAAAACTATCTGCAATCTCTATCCCCTCGATAAGGTGTTGATACTCTGGTAGGATCAATGCAGCGCCTGCATATGCGGCATCTATGTGCAACCATATATTATGCTCAGATGTGATAGCAGCTATTGCTCCAATAGCATCCATGGCTAATGTGCTCGTAGTGCCCAGAGTAGCCATCACACACAACGGGGTATATCCTGCCTCAATATCTTGCTGGATGTTTTTAAGGAGATCTTCAGTCGATATAGCCTGAAGATCATGTGTACCGATCTTGACTACATTTTGTTGGCCTATACCTGCGATTTTAGCCGCCTTTTCTCCGGAAGAGTGTGTCTCTGTAGAGCAGTAGACCCGATAGGTTTGATCAGCTTTAAATCCCCGTTGATTAATAGCGTAATCAGATCGTTGCTCTCGTGCAGTCAACAAGGCACATAGCGTAGAGTCGGAGGCAGTACTCTGGATGACTCCCTCCCAAGAGGAGGGTAGCTTGATCGCTCTGGATAGCCATGACATCACCTTTTCCTCGAGTTCCGTCGACGCTGGTGATGTATCCCACTTCATCCCTTGTACGCCGAGTGTCGCAGTCAGCATCTCGGCCAATATGGACGGGGGACTGGCATTCGCTTGGAAGTATGCATAGAAGTTAGGATGCTGCCAGTGTGTGATACCCGGCATGATGACCTCTCTGAAGTCCGATAAGATCTGATCCATAGACTCTCCATGTCGTGGCATATCGTTTGGAAGCTGATGATAGACTTCTTTTGGCTTGACCTGAGACTTGACGGGATAAGACTCGATCGTATCCATATACTCGACCATGAGGTCAACCATCCTGTAGGCTTCTTTCTTAAATTCTGCGCTTGTCATAATCTCCAGTATTACAAATGAAAATGCCCGTCGTTCTTGACAGGCATATTCGGTTCAATCTATGTGTTTATGATTTAGGCAAGGACTATGTCTTTCAAGTAATTAGCGCCCACCTGTGCACATTCCATTGGAGTTGTATTGTCGTATCGCTCTTGCTCCATGATGAAGTATTTCATGCCACGCTCCTTGGCCTTGCTAAGGATGGTCGGGTAGTCTATGATACCAGTACCAAGATTACAAGAGGCCAATCTCTCGTCTCCCGCATCTTTCATGCGATCTTTTATGTGACACAGCTTAAATCGGTTAGGATACTTATCGAGATATTCGATAGGGTCTACACCAGCCGTAACTACCCAATAGATGTCCATCTCATGCTCTACAAGATCGGGATCAGTGTTGTCCATCATATAATCTTGAGGTATCATTCCCGAGAATGGTATGAATGAATATGCATGATTATGATAGCCAAACTTGATGCCATTTGCTTTACAGATCTCGCCACACTTGTTAAACTTATCAGTGACTTCCTTCCAGGCATCTACAGACTTCTGCGGACCGATCCAAGGACAAATCAGATACTCTAATCCAGCCTCAGCCGCATCAGCTGCTTTCTGTTCAAAGTTTTCATTGATGTTACAATGGCTGGACACCATGTCTAAGTCGAGATCGTTCAGGTAGCTCTTGAATTCTTTAGGAGTCTGACCCCAGAACATACCTTGATCACCGTCAAAGCCCTCCAGTTGGTTGAAGCCGTAGCCTGCGAGTTCTTTGATAGTACCGAGCGGATCTGCAGGTAGTACATCCTTGATAGTCCATAGCTGTATACCGAATTTGTCCAAGCCTCTTTTTGTACTCATGACTTCCTTGGCTGTATCAGCGACTTCTGCGGCATGGTTTTCCTTACAACTTGGTAATAGCAAAGTGCCTAATGCTAAAGTGCTTGCACCCTTGACGAATGTTCTTCTATCTGTTAAACTCTTGTTTTTCATACTGGATAATTTCTATGTTATGAATGTAGCCATATCGAGTCAATTCTCCGAATGTTCGTAGTGAATCGTAGCACATACTGTTAACAGTTGGTTACGGTTAGCTATAGTCCTGTTAAGGATTTAGCATGGTTTTGTCATTCTATTTTGATCAGTTATCTTAATCAGGACAATAATCAACACTTGCTGGCTGTATCAAGAAATTATTCAATAATATGTTGAATAATAGATTAATACGTATAACAATTAATTATAATTTGAAATGATAATCATGTGTTGATTGTGCATTCAACAAACTTTAAACTATGACTTTATGAACAAGGGAATTTTACTTTCATTCATGATCTTTTTATTCGCAGGTCTAAGTGCAGATCTATATGCTCAAAAGCAGCAATCCGCTTATGTAGAAATACTTGGGAATGGTCTCTTAGCGACCGCTAATTACGATTTTGACTTAACAGAAGATAAATGGGGTGCCCGAATTGGAATTGGATTTGTCGGAGGTCAGCAGAGTAGTATCTTGACGGTGCCTGTGATGGTTAGAAAGCTATTAGGTAATAATGGCAATTACTTTGAAGTGGGCGCAGGAGCTACCTATGCATCTGGTCGAACTGATTTTGATGATTTTGATTCCGCAGTGGTAGGAACATTATCCTTACAATATCGGCGCCAGCCAGTTGACGGTGGATTTACGTTTAAGATTGGGCTGACGCCACTTTTTGCAGATGGCTTCTTTCTTCCCCTATTTCCGGGATTATCCTTGGGATACTCTTGGTAGTTGATAGACACTCACATAATATAACTTACATAGGAGCTCCGTTTTTGGGGCTCTTTTTTTATAACGGTATGAAATGTAAAACTGTGGATACGGATTTCCTTTACCCTTCAAAGTTGTGCAGTTGATTTCATTCTAATCTCCAGCTCCTCCCAATGCTTACTTCTCATCCAATAAAACAGTCGATTAGTACAGTCTATCACAACCCTCCGCACCCGACTATCTTTACCTTTCATATTTTTATGGCATTGATCATTAAGCCAAGCACGATCAAATCCTGCCCATTCACCTGCAGGGCTCAGTAGGTTGAATTGAAGAGTTGGGTAGACTTCATATTTGTCAATTTCCTTTAACTGCTCTATCGACAGATTGGAGTTGATTAGCGCTTCAGCTATAACGTCATAATCATCCTTGGTCAGTTCAGTATCTAAATAGAAGTTAGAAAGTGCGTCCCATACCTTTTGCCGAAACTCCATCTCATTATTACTGAGAGTCATGATTACGAGAGACTTTGGAGTTGATAGATAGGTGAGTCATAAGTGTCTTCAATAATAGGCTTTTTGTACTGATATATTTATTGTTCGCACGTTACGATATAATGTGGGCACTCGATTTCTATTAGCTTGCTCTGGAGGAGCCAAGTTGGTAACATTAGGTGGTCTCCAACCCTGTAGCACACCAATTCCCTCAATTTATCCACCTACAGCACTTCTACTCTCCTGACATTTTCTTTTCTTTAGTCACTATATCCAAGACGTATGAAAAATATTACTTTCCTTATCATTTTGCTGGGGGGTGTTTTAAGCGCTGACCTTTCACTCTATGGACAGTCTGCTACGACTAACCCTGTCGAGAAATATTATAGTTCACTCGAGTATCGCTCAATAGGTCCTTACAGAGGAGGGCGATCATGTGCTGTGACAGGAGTTCCAGGTAAGCCGAACCTATTTTACTTCGGTGCCACAGGGGGTGGCGTTTGGAAGACTACCGATGGTGGTCGCTCATGGGAGAATATCTCTGATGGCTTCTTTGGTGGCTCAATTGGCTCTATAGCCGTGGCACAGTCTGACCCCAACGTGATCTACGTAGGTGGCGGAGAGAAAACTGTAAGAGGCAACGTATCCTATGGATACGGACTGTGGAGGACTATCGATGGCGGGAAGAACTGGACACATATCGGACTTAAGGATAGTCGTCATGTGTCACGAGTGCGCATCGATCCACATAACGCTGACATCGCCTATGCCGCAGTGATGGGTAATCTATATGCCCCTCATGCAGAGCGTGGCGTATTCAAGACTACGGACGGAGGTAAGACATGGAATAAAGTGCTCTTTATCAATGATGAGGTGGGCGTAGTTGATCTGATCATCGACCCTAATAATAGCAGAAACCTATTCGCCAGCTCGTGGAGAGTAAAGCGTACACCATATAGCTTAGAGTCGGGTGGTGAGGGCTCTGGCCTTTGGAAGAGTACCGATAGTGGAGAGACATGGACAGAGATTACGGGCAATGAAGGTTTACCTGACGGCACATGGGGTATCTCTGGGGTTACGGTATCGCCGGTAAATAGCGATCGCATTTGGGCCATCATCGAGAACGATAAAGGAGGGGTCTACCGCTCAGATGACGGCGGAGACACTTGGAAAAAAACCAATGATAGCAGAGCGCTAAGACAACGGGCTTGGTACTATACACGTATTTATGCAGATACTCATGATGCGGACAAGGTCTATGTAGTCAATGTGGCTTATCATGGCAGCACTGATGGTGGTAAGACATTCGAACCATCACGTGCGCCACATGGAGATCATCATGACTTATGGATCGCTCCAGAAGACCCTAACCGCATGATCATCGGTGATGATGGTGGCGCCCAAGTCACCTATGATGGCGGACAAACATGGAGTACCTATCATAATCAGCCTACGGCGCAGTTTTATAGAGTAACAACGGATAACGCCTTCCCATATCGGATCTATGTAGCTCAACAAGACAATAGCACAATACGTATCAATCACAGGTCTAAGGGGAGGGTAATTGATGAGAGTGATTGGGAGTCTACAGCCGGTGGTGAGTCAGCACATATAGCCGTAGATCCTGATGATGATGATATCGTCTATGGCGGTAGTTATGGCGGTTACCTAACACGCCAAGATCATAAGCTTGATGTCAATCGTGCCATCAATGTCTATCCGGACAACCCGATGGGTCATGGCGCTGAGGGGATGAAGTACCGCTTCCAGTGGAATTTCCCCATTTTCTTTTCACCTCATGATAGTGACAGACTATATACGGGGTCTAACCACCTACATCTAAGTACTAACGAGGGACAGTCTTGGTCGATAATCAGTCCAGACTTAACCCGTGCAGAACCAGAAAAGTTGGGTCCATCAGGAGGACCGATCACTAAGGACAATACAGGAGTAGAGTACTATGCTACGATATTTGCAGCAGCTGAGTCTCCTGTCGAAGAAGGCTTGATCTGGGTAGGTTCTGATGACGGACTACTTCACGTGACTCGAGATGGCGGAGACAATTGGACAGATGTGACACCATCGGGAGCTCCTAAGTATCTGATGATCAATAGTGTAGACCCTGACCCAAGAGATGCAGGAACTTGCTATGTAGCAGGGACTCTATACAAAGGCGGAGACTTCCGTCCATACATCTACAAAACGAATGATTACGGAGCTACTTGGCGAAAAATCACTAATGGTATCCCTGATGATCACTTCACCAGAGTAGTGAGAGTTGATCCTGATAGAGAAGGCTTGCTATATGCAGGTACTGAGACAGGTATGTATATCAGCTATGATGACGGGGCGAACTGGCATTCCTTTCAGTTAAACCTGCCGATTGTACCGATTACAGATCTCACCATTAAGGATAATAACCTGATCGTAGCCACACAGGGGCGCAGTCTGTGGATCATAGATGACTTGACAGTAATACATCAAGTCTTAGAGGAGAAGTCAGATTTTGACTATGGGTTGTATGCTCCGATGGACTCTTATCGATATGGTGGAGGTCAGAGCGCGAATGCCAAAGGGGTAGGGCAGAATCACCCATCAGGCGTGATGACACATTTCTACCTCTCTAAGTATGAAGAGGATCAGGATACCATAACTCTCACTTATGCGGACCCATCTGGCGAGGTCATTAAGACATACTCTACCCATGCTGATAACAAAGACCTCAAGCTCACCGACCTTAAGGAGGGAGGCAATATGTTTAACTGGGATATGAAATATGATGATGCCACGGATTTTGAGGGTATGATCATGTGGTGGGGCTCGATGACAGGCGCTAAGGCCGCACCTGGTGCGTATAGCGTCACGCTCATGGTTAATGGAGCTGTAATGAAAAAAGAATTCAACATCTTAGGCGATCCACGATTGGGGTTAACAGATGCCGACTATCGGGCACAGTTTGAATTTATCAATGAGATCAATACCACGGTGAGCAGCGCTCACGAAGCTATAATCGAAATCAGAGAGGTCAACGACCAGGTCAAGAAGTATAGTGATGTGATAGCCGACGATGAAGAGATCACCCAATTGATTGGGGATATTGATAGTACGCTGCAATCGGTGGAGACGAGTCTCTATCAGACTAAGAATAGAAGTAGACAAGATCCATTGAATTTTCCGATACGACTGACTAATAAGTTGGCTCACCTCAACTCGTTGGCTCAGATCGGAGATTATCCGCCAACGGATCAAGCCGTAGAGGTCAAGGATGTATTGATCAAAGAGATTGATGCACTTCTTGAGGTCTATGATCACGTGAAGACTCAATCGATACCTCGACTCAATGACTTAATCAGACAGAGAGCGATTGATTATATAATTATAAAGGAGGATGATAAGTGATAGGATCATATTAACCAAAGGTTTTGTAGAGATCTCTTATTTCTTTTTGATCATCTATCCACTCTAATAGCTGAGCATATCCGATAAGTACAATGCTCAAGGTACCAGGGAGAACGATGCTGATATCTATGGTGTGCAGGAGCATGACGTGGAGTGTATAGATTAATGTGATGATGCCGATAGTTAGTACGACGTATTTCATGGATGGATTTATATTTTTCATGTATCAATGAGAAGCAACTTACTATACTATGCGCTTGGGCGTGCATTAGTTCTACAAATGCTTGGATAAAGACGACTACCGGCTGTTAAATCGTATTAACAGTTATGAAGAATTGATAAAATTAGGGGTAAACACTCAGTTCTTAGTTGAAGCGATTAATGATGTTACTTTGAATGCTAACGACTCATCTTACAACACTCATGAATGAGCAGAAGAACATAATACTGTCGGCACTGGCCGTTCCTTTGATCTGGATGGCAAGCCTGCACTTGTTCTTTTTGCTCCCTCTCACCGTAGCTGAAGATTTTAAATGGTTCATCTCAGGGACTTTGGGTACGCTACTCGTACTTATCATTACTTATCCAGTTGCCAGATATAATGGAGTCACTATGGATCAAATCGGTCTTAATTGGACATCTAAAACTCCAATAAGGCTACTATATGGTCTGCTGATTGGTACGGCTATCGCAGGTGTGATGCTCAGTGCCATTGTACAGTTGACGGAGTTACAGCTCAACAGAGATATAACTTCAGATATTCCTATGGCGTTGTTCTTCATGTTGGCGATCCTGCCCATGGCATTTATGGAAGAGGTCGCTTTTAGAGGGTTCGTATTCTTTAGGCTTAACGGGGTCATAGGTCTACGATCGACCATCATCATTACCTCGATATTATTCGCTTATTACCATGATATGACGGGTGCTTCATTTATCACCCAATTGTTGGGTCCAGGGATATGGGGTATCATATATGGACTGTCGGCTATCTGGTCCAGAGGTTTGGCGGTGCCTACAGGTATCCATGTAGGGGCTAATGTTGTACTTAATGCATTTGGCTTAAAGGATAGTAATAACGCTATATGGATGATAGACTATCCAGCAGATATCAGTGAGCGTGATCAAGCTTATACAGAGATGATTGGTTTATATGGTCAGTTGGTACTTTTGGTTGTTGGAGTACTATTAATCGAATGGTACCTGAAGAAGCGGAGAGTGTTGCCTGAGATATAAGACGATCTATCAGGCTTCGTTGAAGTGATATAAAGTGTTTACCCGAATTCTTACACTATAGAATCGACATTGTCATCATCGATGAGATAGACATCCCCTTCTTTCTTTTGTATGGCCATAGTAAAGTGAATCGTGGTGCCTTGATTAAGTGTTGATTCGGCATAGATCTCACCGCCTAAAAACTCAACAATACTCTTGCACGTTGCCAATCCAATGCCGCTACCTGATAGGTTATTGGATACGTCATTCTTTGAAAACATTTCAAATATGTTGGTCACTGACTCTTGAGCCATACCTTTGCCTTGATCAGAAATATAAAATTTGAGGGTTGTCTCATCCTGTTCTTCCCATCCGATATTGATGATATTTTGCTTACTGTCCTGAGTGAATTTTATACTGTTGCTGATGATATTCATGAACAACTGTAGTAGCATAGAGTAGTAAGACTCTACTTTAGGGAGTTCTTGGATATTGTAGTTAATCTTGATTTGAGATGATGCTATGAGCTCGTCTAACTGCTTAAATACCACGTCCACCACGTGATTAAGATCTATGACTTCTCGATCGCTTAGATTGGTTTTGATATTGCTATAGCTTAGGATGTTATCGACCATTTTAGATAACCTCTTGGAATCATCAATTATAAAACTTAACCATGCCGAATCATCCTCATGAATCTGATCTCCGTACTTGCGTTCAAATAGCTTGCTAAAATTTCCGATGGTCCTGAGGGGCGCTTTCAGATCGTGTGCAGCAACATAGGCGAAGTTTTTCAAGTCCTCGTTTCGGGCATTAAGTGCCTCATTTTTTTCATTGATGATTTCCCTGTTTTTTTGTAGCTCTAGATTCTTGAATTTCAGTTCCCGCTGATACTTTTTTGCCCTCCTATATGTCTTGTATAATAGTATACTGAATAGCGCAAGGAATGCCGTCATGACTGAGCTTATAAATAGTAACCTCCTCGTAGCTATTAACTTTTGTGCTTCGATAAGCAATGATGACTGTTGAGATTCAACTTCAGATTGATATTTTAGCCTTTCTTCGATATCAAGCTTTAGTCTATTGGTCTGATCTTGAAGTAGCGAGTCTTTAAGAGAGTGATACTTGATATTGTATTCCAGCGCTTTGGCGGGTTGATTGATGTTTTGGTAGTATTGCGAGAGGAGGTTATAAGGCTCAGGGAGCTCATAATCCAACTGATTTTCTTCTGCGAGAGTTTTTGATTTGACTAACAGATCGTAAGCCTTATCATGCTGATTGTCGGTCATATAGAGACCTGCTAAACTTTGACTCGCATCGATAATGCCATAAACATTATTGATGTCTTCTCGTACAGATAAACTCTCGGCAAAATAGTCTTCTGCTGCGTCCATCTCATTTTGTTTGAGCGAAATCTCGCCCATAAGGTGTAGCACCTCGGCATACTGTAAGGTGTTATCCTTGATGTGCTCTTGATTGAGGATATGTGTTTTGAGTCTACCTTTGGCGCTGTCATATTTTCCCAGTTGTAGGTCTAAGCTTGCTATATTGCGGTGGGTAGCTACGATTGTATTGACATTATTAATCTTAGAAATTGATCGATCTAATGTGTCCGCATAGATAGTTGCCTGCTCATATTCTTTAAGGTCGATCAAGACTCCAAGCTGGTTATTATACACCGCTAACATGGCACTTTCTGCGTCCTGACATTTGTCACCAGTACATTGGTTTAAATAGCTTTGAAAATATTCCAAAGATTTTTGAAAGTACTCGTAGCTGACGTAAATGCTTTTAAGTTCATAATAGCATTTGCCTATATTGGCGTAAGCAGAGGCAAGACTTAATTGGTCTTGTTGGGTCGTGCTCAGGGATACAATTGCTTTAAAAGCTTCAATAGCACTTTCAAATTTGCTACGGATACCATAAGTAACCGCTAATACATTTTGCGCTTTCAACTGCCCCTCGATCAGTTTATTTTCCTTGCAGAAGCTGATCAGTTCTTTAGCCAGTAACTCAGCGCTATCTGGCTGAGAGAATAGATAATTTTCATTAATCAGGGTATAGAGACTTTGATATCTGGTATCGGACGGGAGGTCTGGGTTGTTGTATAGGGCGAGTAAGCTATCTTTTTTTGATCCAGCACTTTGCTCTTGCGCCATTGTATGTGCTCCGATTGTCAGTATCAGTAACACAATATTAGCAATAGAGTACCGAGCCTTGGGTATGTTTCGCAATAGAGGTCTTTAATGGGTCTCTAAAAATATAGAATAAATCTATGCCATGTGTTATGATGCGGTACCAGTAATGTAATGTACCTATCATATGAATAGTACGTTGTACGTAGCTCTGATTGTCTTTACAGCCTATTTAATAAGTTCATCATCTGCAGGTCGCCGAGTCCATAGTAGAGATGACGCTCTTGAAACAGCCTAAAGATGCTCCCAAAATCTTCTGTATTGAGCTCAGTAACGATAGCTCGGAGTTTTGTGAGGATGGGATCTTCTTCGGGTTCTAATCGCTCTATCTGTAGGTATATTGCCTCACTCAGTTTAGGGTTGCTTTCGGTGAGTAGCTTGCCGGTCTCACGCATCATAATAGGATCTCTGAGGGTGTATGCTGTCCAGATGGCTCCGATCTGTTGATCGGCATTGATGGTGTGACGCTTGTTAAAGAGCTCCTTGAGATCATTATCGTTGTATCTGTGATATCCATATGGCGAGCGATCATCAGGCAGTACGAGCTTGATCGTTTTTCGCTTTGCTGTAATGGATAGTAGGTACAGCACGAACCATAGATTCACCTGACAAAATAGATCATACTCAAACCAGAGATTTACTTCTGAGTCCTCAGGGATATTTATAATTTGCTCAAACTCTTGTACACCAGCAGTTTCATAGTCAACGGTAGATCCAGTAAGTTCTTCTATATAGCTTTTGCGCTGTTGATAGAGCGCGGGCAGGCTTGATGCATCGACGGGACCTGTGCACATGCATTCACGACATATGATTTGTTCACCTACTATATCAGCAGGAAACCGGTTTGCCAATGAATCTCCATTAAGAATGTGATAGATAGTCACGCTGATCAATTTTATACAAAGATGACTATTCCAAGAGACATGAAATTCTTGAGAAATTCACTTATTTCACATGGTGAAGGAGTCCATGATAGTACTTTTAGAGCGACGGTGGGGGCTTACAGTGACTGATCTCACACCGATGGAAGGCTATGACAGTACCAACTATCGGGTGAACTGTCTTGATGAGTCTTATGTCCTCAAGTCTTATAGTTATAAGGCGGAGACATATGAGACCGTAGCTGCCGAAAATGTAGTACTACAGCATCTCAGCAGTCAAGGTCAGCAATATCCAAAAGCGATCGTAGATCAAAGCGGCGAAGAGCTCGTAAGAGACGACTTATATCCCGAGCGATTCTTTCGCTTACTGAGCTTCTTAGAAGGCGATTTCTGGGGTGATCGAACAGATGTGTCACAGTCTCTGCTGGCATCATTTGGGAACTTCTTAGGAGTTATAGATCAGCGGTTAGCCGATATCAAGCCCTTGGCCATCTGTGCTAAGCGCATGGTGTGGGACTTAGATCAATTCTTGCTTAACGAGCTATTATGCCAGTATCTCACAGATCCAAGTGATCGAAAACTGGTGGAATACTTTTTCCTACAATACAAGGAGCATGTATTGCCGCAGCTATCGCAACTCCGTAAATCCATCATACATAATGATGCCAATGATTGGAATATCTTAACCCGTGATGATGCGGTGACGGGTATTATCGATTTTGGCGACATAGTATATAGCTCCCTGATTAATGAGCTGGCAGTCGGGTTGACCTATGTGCTGATGGATCGAGAGGACCCGATTGGTGATGCAGACATCGTTATCGGCGCTTATCATGAGATTATACCGCTCAAGGAAGAGGAAATAGACTTGCTCTATTACCTTATAGCGGCGAGGCTCTGCACAAGTGTGTGCAACAGTGCTAAGTCGAAGCGAGATAAACCAGACAGCGAGTACATCACAGTAAGCGAGCGACCCGCTTGGGAGCTGCTGAGGAGATGGATCAGCATCAGTCCATACCGAGCATCACAGACATGGAGATCGGCATGTGACCTACCTGTGCAGGCAGAAGATAGCTCAGCTATTGCCGCAGTGCGGTCCCGCAATTTTAGTGAAGCCATGAGTTTGAGCTATGATCGCCCGATTCATATGTCGTCCGCAGCATTTCAATATATGTATGACGCAGAGGGCAATGCCATCCTCGATGCATATAACAATATCAAACATGTTGGGCACTGCCATCCGCATGTCGTTAAGGCTGGTCAGCGTGCCATGGCACAACTAAATACCAATACACGATATCATTTCGATGGCTTGGCGAGTTATTCGGATCACCTGTTGAGCTATTTTCCAGAGAGGCTCAATAAGCTGTTTTTAGTCAATTCAGGTAGTGCTGCCAGTGATCTGGCGATACGAATGGCCCGTACCTATACGACTCAAACGAACGTAGCAGTAGTGGAGCATGGCTATCATGGCAATACTATAGGTAGCATCGATGTGAGTCATTATAAGTATGCTCACAAGGGAGGCGCAGGGAGGTCTGCACACATCATCGAAGCAGCTATGCCAGATCAGTATAGAGGTAAGCATAGAGGCGATGATGCGGGTGCGCTATATGCTCGAGATTTCATAGAAGCCAATAGCGATCAAGAGATCGGAGCATTTATCTCAGAATCTATATTAGGCTGTGGTGGCCAAGTGCCACTACCTCCGGGATATCTGAGCAAAATGTATAAATACATCAGAAGCCAAGGAGGTGTCTGTATAGCCGACGAAGTCCAGATAGGTTTTGGACGGGTAGGTACGCACTTTTGGGGATATGAGCAGCATGAGGTTGTGCCAGATATCGTAATCCTCGGCAAGCCTATCGGCAATGGACACCCCATGGCAGCAGTAGTCTGCACATCTGAGATCGCCGAGGCCTTTGATAATGGGATGGAGTTCTTCAGCTCATTTGGTGGTAACCCTGTATCCTGCGTCATCGGCAAAGCTGTCTTAGAAGTTATAGAGAGGGAAGGTCTCCAAACTCACGCTCATAAAGTCGGTGACTACTTGATGGGGCAATGTAGAGCGTTGCAGAGTCAATATGCCGCAATAGGCGATGTACGTGGTTCAGGTCTATTCATCGGTATCGACCTTATCAAAAACAAAGTGACCAGAGAGCCTGACACTCAGCTCGCCAAGATCATTAAGAATGAATTGAGGGAGCGCTCTTTACTCGTCAGCACCGATGGCCCTGCTAACAATGTCATTAAGATTAAACCTCCCATGTGCTTCAGCAAGAACAATGCGGATCGGCTGTTACATGAATTGGAGGTGATATTGAAAAGGCACATTTTATAATTCAAGTTGAAGTGACGAGTAATCCAATTGTTGATATAAAGGAATCACTTTCTTCATATCGATTGAGGCACGACTGAGCCCGCCTGCCGGTGAGGCTGGATATCTAAATACTTGATTTTCAATTATATAAGTCCTTAGACCTAACGACTGTTTTACAGGGAGAATTAACTAATGCTTGTTAATCAACTATATAGAAATCTCCTTATTGTCGATTTGAAAAAGGGAGGGCTCGACCTTGCGGATAGATCTTCAAAGGGTGTTACCATATTGATCGAGTAACGATTCTCAATACGAGTTGTACAGCTTTACAACTGTAAGTTGTCAAGCTTGGTATCAACAATGTCATTCTTCAACTGCTCTCCTAATCGACCAAAGTCATCCTTGTGCACAGGATCCTCTAACATACCTTGATTGAGGATGCAGATCTCATCACAGTTCTCTTGTAGAGAGGAATAGATATGCGACGAAATTAGGAGTGTCTTTTGAGTGGCCTTAAATTTCTGGATGACTGCGGAGAGTATAATGTTACTTTGGATATCGACACCATTAAAGGGCTCGTCGAGGATGTATATGTCATTGCGTTGTAGCAAAATTGCCAAGAAAGCCAACTTCTTAAGCATGCCTGTAGAGTAGTGTTCTATGTACTGATCCAAGGGTAGTTCAAAGATGTTTTGCTCCTGATAATCCTCTCTTGTTATACCTCTGGATGTGCAATGGAGCTTTAGGTATTCCCAACCCGTGACATAACTCATCGTGATCGGATTAGTATAGAGGAATCCTATTTTCTGTTTCGCATGAGATTGGTCGATATTGATCTCTCCCTCATAGGTAAGCAATCCAGCAATACATTTAAAAAACGTAGTTTTCCCTGCCCCATTTTTGCCTACCACGCCATAGACTTTACCTTCGTCAAAGGTATAATTGATACCCTTGAGTACTGGCTTCTTTCCATAGCTTTTATGTAGATCTTTGATGTGAATCATGACAATATTGGAAAGATATTATTCTCTGACTGCTTGTAGTAAGCTATCATGATAAATGGGATCAATAGTGGAAATAATATGCCTCCGACAAAAATTATAGACTTAATTAAGGATAACTCCCTGGGGTAGGCAGAATATTTGGTGAGTATACCATATACCTGATAGAGTAGTGCCAAGAGATAGCCCCCTAAAATGAATAGCCACTGATCAAGATGGCATATCAGCAGAAAGAATGCGGCAGGAGCAACTAATATGGATACCGCTGTAATAGCTACCATACACTTGTAGCGTAAGAAGGTTTTGACGTCTTTAGTATGGAGCCAGATAAAATATCGATGTTCCAGTAGCATCATGAATGACATTCCAAAAAGGCCCAAGGCAATCAGACATACCATGCTCAACGTGAAATTGTTTACTACGATGGACTGCCCAAAGATGTAGTAGATCATTAAAATCAGCCAAAAGTATTTTCTGAATCCTGTAGTATATTCATGTAGCAGCCTTTTAAAGGGAGTGGGTACGATCCAGTAGGTTGAGGGAGAGAACTTGACTCGAGCCATTAAGATTGGTGCAACGATCATAATTCCGGTCATCCACCATCGCTGCTCGTATAGCAAGTAGAGAGCAAAAGGGGCCGCAATAATGAGGTTTTCGGCAATTCTAATCTTGCGATAATTAATCGATCCATATAGCAGACGAATCAACTCATTGCGGCGGCTGCCGCCCAGTTTCATAAGTAGGCTGGCACACATGCTTTTCATGAGATAGGGGGCATACGACGTCTTGTAAAACAACACTTGGGCCACGATGATAAAGAGAACGCACGTAATCATAATGCCCACAATGGGTGGGAATCCTATGTAATCAAACCAGCGCTTGATTCGGAGAATTTGTAATTCAAAATAGTAGTTCACAGTGCATTTCAGGATTTACAAAGACTCAATAATAACATCTCTATGAAGTGCCATCTATTCTTAATAATCAGAGGGCATTAAAAACGTAAGAATCGACTACGAATAGATGGAATTATGATGGCTGTTCTAAATATGGAATTCCATATGCTATAAATAAACACATGAGTACAAAGAAAATCAAAGGCCACTTAAAAAGATTAACTACAGAGAGTGCAGAAAACTTTTCCTGCTCCCAATCCTTCGTGAGTAGTTTGCCAAGTGCCTTGAGTAGTGTTACAACAAAACCACCACCGAAAAATAGAAATCCTAAGGATATCATAGTTTAAAATCTACCAGTATTCACAGAAACAAATGACCTTAATACTTGAGCATCTCTATTACCTAAGATTGAGGCAAAATTATTCAGATCATAATCCAGAACTAAGACATTCGGAATTGATTCATCTTCCATCTTATTGAGTATTTCGTGACAGCTTTTGCTGTTAGCAGACTCACGAGAGGCATCAAAATTTGTATTCCTTATGGTCTCTTCTCCCCAGAGAGTGTCCTTACTTTCTTGTGCATCAATCTGTATCGGAACAAAGTTGTTGTTGATAACATCGATGAACTCTTGATTTTGAAATGTGGTCTTTTTCATCTTCTAACATTTAGTACACCAGGGCGCATATACAGATACATCCTTGCTTTCAGCTTTCGCAAGGTCACCAGCCTTGCGGATTTCTTGCAAAGCTATATGCGGTTTCGCAGGTGTATTGGATTCAGCTACTTTATCACTTGTACCTTGTCAACCGCATGTTGCTAATAGTGACCAGAGGGTCAATGAAAATACTGTTATGAGCTGTTTCATATTACATATAATACTCAAGCGAATATAAGTCTAATTTGCTGGCTCGACACTGACCAATTAGAGATTCCCTTCGTTCACTTGCTTGTGCATATAATCTACTGCTCTTGCGGTTAATGCCATATAGGTCAGACTCGGATTCTGTGTAGCTGCACTCGTCATACACGACCCATCAGTGATAAATACGTTGTCCACATCATGCATTTGATTCCACTTGTTAAGTACACTGGTCTTAGGATCACGACCCATGCGGGCAGTTCCCATCTCATGGATAGCCGCTCCTATGGCAGTGGGATCATTATAGCTCCAGATATCTGTACAGCCCGCAGCCTCCAGCATCTCAATAGCACAGTCAACACCATCTTTTCTCATGGCGATCTCATTATCTCGCAACTTCGCATCAAAAGTGATGATCGGCATATCATGCTGGTCTCTTTTGTCAAAGTTGAGATACATCTTATTGTCATGATAAGGTAGTACCTCACCAAAGCAAGTCATAGAGAATCCATATGGACCAGGTGAGAAGATCTCTTCTTTCAGATCAGCACCAATCAGCTCAGGTGGATTGTTGACATTTCTAACTGCTCGACCCTGGTAGCCAAACCCTCGGATATAATCATCTCGTCTGGTTGCATCGTCGATATTTCTGAATCTTGGGATATAGAATCCTAAGGGTTTATCCCCTTTGTAATAAGTATCCTTAAATCCTGGTAAAGTACCTCCTGCGCCCATACCATAATGGTGGTCCATCAGGTTATGGCCCAACTCTCCACTGCTATTGCCAAGGCCATCAGGAAATTCATCTGATCGACTGTTTTGTAGGATCGCCGTAGTACCCACCGTTGAGGCATTGCAGAAGATAATTCTGGCAAAGAACTCCATCTCTTCACCTGTTTCGGCATCTTTCACCCTAACGCTATCGGCACGACGAGACTCCGTGTCAAAAGTAATCTTAGAAACGATACTCATAGGTCGTATGGTGAGATTACCAGTCTCTGTTGCTACAGGGAGGGTTGCTGATTGACTACTGAAGTAGGCACCATATGGGCAGCCTCGCCAACATTTATTTCTGGTCTGACACTGACCACGGTTACCAAGGTGTATCTCAGGATCATATTCTGTCAAGTGCGCTACTCGACCAGGAGTAACAACTCTAACAGGAAACTTTTCTGCGACAGACTGTCTAAAGTGTTGCTCGGCACAGTTTAACTCGAATGGCTTTAAGAATACTCCATCCGGCACTTGCTTCAAGCCTTCTGCCTGACCCGCCACACCCACGAATCGTTCTACCTTATCATACCACGGTTCGATATCTTTGTAGCGTATAGGCCAATCAATGGCAATACCATCTTTGAGATTACCCTTAAAGTCGATATCACTCCATCTATAGCAATGCTTGCCCCACATAAGCGATCTACCTCCCACGTGGTGTCCCCGTATCCAGTCGAATCGGTGATCCTCATCGTAAGGATATTCATCGTCTTTGTTGATGAAGTGCTTATTGTCTTCATGAACCCACCAGCTTAGGCGATTTTGCTTGAAGTAATGCTTGTCGATCTCTGCCTTGCTGACCGTATTCTGATTAGGTAGCTCCCACTTTTCGAGGCTGGCAGTGGGGTAATCTTGATGATGTACCATTCTGCCTCGCTCCAACATTAAGACCTTATATCCTTTGAGGCATAGCTCCATGGCAGCGTAACCGCCACTGATGCCTGACCCGACAACTATGGCGTCATACGTTCGTTCTGCTTTTCCTTTGGTATTTATATATGTCATGCCCATGCTTTGTTTCCTACTGACTCAGTTGTAATACATCCTTCGTATTCTCCTGGGACAGGTAGATAATTCAAAAAATTCATACTCACCTCCTCAGTGCTTAGATAATAAGCAACGGTCTGCTGCTTGATGGTGAGTAACGCTCCACGTGACGCAGAACCAGTGTCTGTTAACAGATTATTCAATGCGGTCAGCAAATCGTCTCCTTGATGATCTGCTAATCCATTTTTGAGTGCACTGAACTGTTCTTGATAAGCTTTCTGCGCAGGTTCGTCATACACTTCTGCGACCATCTTATCGATGAGTTGATGCACACCAACTTCAGATGCAGCAGGGCTATCTGACTTAGGCAGTATGACATCAATGAGCTCAGTGAGGAAACTGAAATCCTCTGAGCTGAAAAACTGTGGCTCATAATCTGCAACAGCAGTGTGGCCTTCATGGCATCCGGATAATACACTCGTCATCAGCGGTGCGGCTATGGCCGTTCCAGTGAGTAGCGAAGTGTACTTTAGAATTTCTCTACGGGTCATAGTTTCGTATTAACTCCTCCAAGATAGTAAATGTATGGCGAGTATCGAGTATTGAGTATCGAGTATCAAATACAAAGTATCAAGTTCATTAGTAAAGTATCGAGTGACGAGTATCAAATACAAAGTATCAAATACAATAGTCAAGTATCGAGTATGAAATATCGAGTGTTAAGACTCAAAAAAGGAATGTTGACTAATAATGCACGGATTTACTAAAAAACTACTGAGAACTAAACTCTACACATTAATTTGTCGTCAGGATCAAAAGTCCTTTATCTACGATGGCGAAAAAGAAATCGATTTTTTCTGAAAAGTTCACCGGATTAAAACTTGACAAACCAGCAGCGTATGCAGCTGGACCGTGGGCGATAAAAAAGACCCTTGATCATCTCCTGAGTGAGATGGGACCCATTCGGGCCTTTAAAGCAATTAATGCGATGAATAAGGTGAATGGATTTGATTGCCCTGGATGTGCATGGCCCGATCCAGATGATAAGCGATCTGTACTGGGAGAGTATTGTGAAAATGGCGCCAAGGCGCTTGCGGAAGAAGCCACATTGAGCAAAGTGGGAAATGAGTTCTTTGCCAAGCATAGTATTGAAGAGCTTCGATTTTGGTCCGATTATGAGATCGGCAAATCAGGAAGGCTCACCGAACCGATGATCATCAGAACTGGTGAGAGCCACTATCAACCTATTTCTTGGAAAGAGGCATTCTCGATGATTGCAGCTCAGCTGAATAGCTTGGACGACCCTAACGAAGCCATATTCTACACCTCTGGTCGATCGTCTAATGAAGCGGCTTACCTCTATAGTCTCTTGGCACGTCGATTGGGTACGAACAACCTTCCAGACTGCTCTAACATGTGCCACGAGAGTTCGGGAGTCGCATTGTCACGATCACTTGGAATAGGAAAGGGATCAGTGACGCTCGATGACTTGAACAAAGCTGAAGTCATCATGATCCTAGGCCAGAATCCGGGCACCAATCATCCTCGGATGCTGACAGCACTTCAGAAGGCCAAAGAAAAAGGTGCTAAGGTCATCACCGTAAATCCACTGGAGGAAGCAGGACTGAAGCGCTTCCGCAATCCACAGCGGGTATCAGATATGCTCGGTCAGGGTACGATGATCACTGATGTATACCTCAAGGTTCGGATAAACGAAGATGTCGCGCTCCTCAAAGCTATGCAAAAGGAGCTTTTGTCAGATAATCTACACCTCGATCAGAACTTCATCAAGGAGAAGACGAGCGGCTTCGAAGCAGTCAAAGCAGATTTGGCAGCTTATGAGCTATCGGAACTCATCGAGAGATCGGGCGTGTTGCAAGAGTCATTTGATGCTGCCATGAAGATTCTAAAGCCCGCAAAACGGATTATTATCTGCTGGGCGATGGGTCTGACACAACATAAAAACGGCATCGATAACATATTCGAGGTTGTGAATCTGCTCCTAATGAAAGGAGCTATCGGCAAGCCCGGTGCAGGGACCTGTCCCGTACGTGGACATAGCAATGTGCAGGGAGATCGCACTGTAGGAATTAATCATAAGATCAGTGAGAAGCAACGAGAAGCTATTAATTCTGTGTATGGCTTTCTGCCGCCAGCAGAGCAGGGCGCCGACGTAGTGGAGTGCATTGTCGCCATGCATGAACAGCGAGCGAAGTTTTTCATGTCTTTGGGAGGGAACTTTCTCACAGCAGCATCAGATACGCATTATACAGTTGAGGCAATGGAGTCTTGTGATCTTACCGTGCATGTCAGCACCAAGCTTAATCGCACTCATCTCCATCCTGGACAGGTTGGGTTGATACTGCCAACTTTGGGACGATCAGAACTCGATAAATCTAAAGGACAGACTCGTTACGTAACCGTAGAGAATAGTATGGGTAAAGTTCAGCCGTCAAGAGGCTCGCTCGAGCCTATCAGTGACAAGCTGATGAGTGAGCCGATGATCATTTCAACATTGGGGCAGGCGTGTTTTGGCGATAGCGATCATGTTCCGTGGATAAACTATGCCACAGATTATGGAGCCATTCGATCAGATCTTTCTAAGGTGGTGAGTGGCTTCTCCGATTTCAATGACCGCACTGCAGATGGCAAGGAGTTCTATCTGCCTAACAATGCGAGAGTGGGAGACTTTTCTAAGTTGCCAGATGGCAGAGCGCAGTTTACGGTGTGTCAGTTGCCAGATCATGGACTTCAAGACGGGGAGTTGTTGATGATGACGATCAGATCCCACGATCAATTTAATACGACCATATATGGTCTGGATGATCGTTATCGAGGCATCTATGGCGAGCGCCGCATCGTGATGATGAATCCTGCAGATATGGAGCGCCTGGGTTTCAAGGCACAAGATAAGATCAGATTGCAATCTAATTATGATGGGCAGATCCGTAAAGTAGAGAACTTCTTAGCAGTGCCATATGATATCCCCGTGGGCAATCTGGCCAGCTACTTCCCAGAAACTAATCCGCTCATCCCTATCCATGAATACGCACGAGATAGCCAGACACCCATATCTAAGAGTGTGCGGGTGACGGTGAGTAAGATGTAGGTTTACAGCTCAAGTGAGTAAAATATTATCTATTATATCAATTAGTCGTATTATTGAATAATATATTATCTATTATGGGTAAATACAGTATAATTAAAGTACCGTCTGACATTCTTAAATTAACTGCTCAGAATGTGGCTATCCTCAGAAAGGAAATGAACTTGACGCAATTGGATTTAGCCGAGAAATCGGGAGTATCTTATGGAAGTATCAAGAGATTTGAACGATTTGGAAAAATATCATTTGAATCCTTGTTGAAGATCGCAGAAGCGCTCGATAGATTGTATGAGTTTGAATCTCTATTATTGTCGCAAGACACTAAACGCTTAGAGGGATTATTTTCATCCAAGTAAAGATCTTGAAGTG
>CAYPWL010000011.1:0-81746 GCA_964414425.1 uncultured Saprospiraceae bacterium | reverse complement strand
GTAGCGGCAGCTACATATTCCTTGTCACTCAAGGAACTGAGAGTCACGCTGAGCAGGTGATGATCACTGACTAATCAACCAGAATCAAAGAAGAAAATTTCACTTAACAACTGTTAATCCAGTTGTGGTATCAATGAAGAGAAAAAGGTCAAGCAGATTGCTTGGCCTTTTTTGTTTAGTTATAATGGCTGAATAACTAAACAAATTAAAGGAGGTGCATGTATTGCTTTTGAATATGGCATCTAAATATAACGTAGTTTGGCTCAAGCGTGACTTGCGCCTTCTTGATCATGCACCGTTGCATTACTGTTCGCAGAACACGGATGCCACCATATTGTGGTATAATTTTGAGCCGAGTCTCATGAATGATCCACATTATTCAGATCGGCATTTCCAATTCATCTACGACTCACTGCAGGAGCTCAACGACAGCTTGAAGGCATACGATACGCAATTATTGGTGACCTATGGGGATACGATAGATTCACTCAATTGCCTGTTCGGACAGGTCGAGGTTAAATCTCTCCTATCTCATGAAGAGACGGGTTTATCGAAAACATATGGTCGAGATCAAGAAGTAGCCTTATGGTGCAAGTTGATGGAAGTGGAGTGGAAGGAATTTCAATCTAATGGCGTCCAACGAGGTAGATCTAATCGAAACTCATGGGTGAAGGAGTGGTATGAATATATGAGTGCTCCACAACTCAATTATGTTCCAGAACAGGTCAATTGGATATCTATTGATGAGATAAACGCCTTAAGGACATGCTTTGAGCATTACTGGCGGGTTGGCAAGAACAATCGATTTCAGCGAGGAGGCGAGCGAGAAGCTCTCAAAACCATGAATAGTTTTCTTAACAAGAGAGCTAAAGGATACCAAAAAAATATCTCTAAGCCCGCAACAAGTCGAGAGCATTGTAGTAGACTTTCGCCATATATAGCGTGGGGCAATTTATCTATAAGACAAGTCTATCAAGCATGTCAGGATGCAGTGGATACAGGATTTGCCGCCGATGATATACGATCTATGGAGTCGAGATTAAGATGGCATTGTCACTTCATTCAGAAGTTTGAAATGGAGTGTGACATGGAATATAGATCTGTAAATCGAGCTTTCGAAGCATTAGAGAAACCAGTCAATGAGACTTATCAAGAAGCCTGGAGGACGGGTCATACAGGTTTTCCATTAGTTGATGCGTGCATGAGGTGTCTCAATCAGACGGGTTACCTTAATTTTAGAATGCGTGCCATGCTGGTATCTTTCTTTACACATCATCTATGGCAGCCCTGGCAAGATGCCGCGCCTCATCTGGCCAAGCAATTTTTGGATTTTGAGCCAGGCATTCATTATCCTCAAATACAGATGCAAGCAGCAGAAACTGGTACGAATACCATGAGGATTTACAATCCTATTAAACAGTCTTACGATCACGATCCAGAGGGGACATTCATAAAAAAGTGGGTTCCAGAATTGAAGGATTTACAGGCGCCTTATTTTCATGAGCCTTGGGAGATGACTGCGATGGAACAAGACTTATATGGTTTTAATTACGGACAGGACTATCCTAAGCAAATCGTAGATCCCGAAAAAGCTGGGAGACATGCTCGTCAGACATTAGCAGAGTTTAGAAAAAGACCTGATGTACAGAGGGAAGCAGATCGGATCGTCCGAAAACACACTAATGAGGGTAATATGATTACTCGAAATATGACGTGATGGAGTTGACAGAAAGAGACATAGATAGAGTTGTTGAGATGGCATGGGAGGACAGGACGACATTTGATAGCATAGAGATGCAGTTTGGTCTAAGCGAGAAGCAAGTGATCGAACTGATGAGACGAGAGATGAAGCCATCATCATTCAGGATGTGGAGAGCACGAGTACAAAATCGTAGCACGAAACACGCAAAAAAACGGAGCTTTGAATCTGGAAGATTTAAATGTTCAAGGCAAAAAACAATTAGTAACAATAAAGTTTCTAAGAGATAATGAAGACAGTTTTAGTTGTAGGAGGTAGTCATGGCATAGGACAAGCAATTGTAAAAAATCATCTTGCTGACCATCGAGTGATCAGTATAAGTCGGACATCGGCAGAAGTAACTGATTCTAACTTTACAGAACATCTGCTTGATGTGAGAGACGGTGATCTGCCTGAGATAGATGCGCTCGATTCCATAATATATTGCCCGGGATCTATTCAGTTGAAGCCTATCAGTAGCCTAAAGGAAGAAACGTTGAGAGCTGATTTTGAGATTAATGTAGTAGGTGCGTATAGAATTATTAAGCAGTACCACAAGATCTTGAAGCACGGTGTAAATCCATCCATTGTAATGTTTAGTACTGTGGCCGTTGCACAGGGGATGCCATTTCACGTCTCTGTAGCTGCCGCTAAAGGAGGGGTAGAAGGAATGGTAAAAACACTGGCAGCAGAGTTTGCACCGTCGATTCGCGTCAATGCTATCGCACCCACGATTACGGACACTCCACTGGCAGCTGGACTGTTACGAAATGAAAAAATGCGGGAGAAGATGAAAGAGCGCCATCCTTTAAAAAGGATTTTAGATGTGGATGAGGTGGCTTCTATGGCATCGTATTTAATAAGTGATCAAGCCAAATCTATAACAGGACAAATCATCGGCATAGATGCTGGAATGTCTATCGTAAGAAATTAAAAACCCAATTAATATGTTTGGACTATTCAAAAAAAAATCAGAAGCAGATAAGCTCAAAGAGCAGTACGAAAAATTGATGAAAGAAGCCTTCAATTTATCCAAGACGGATCGAACTGCAAGCGATGCAAAATATGCTGAGGCAGATAAGATCATGAAACAATTAGAGGCAGTCACTACAGCTTAATCATCACATGAGTTATACTTCTTACCAACTATCGGATATTCAATCGATGGATAAAATCCCTCGTCTTAATCTGATCAACTCAATATCTGGATACAAGCCTGCTAATCTCATAGGAACTATCGATAAGGATAAGCAGACTAACTTGGCAATTTTCAGTTCAGTAGTGCACCTTGGGTCTAACCCAGCTATGTTGGCTTTTGTTATGAGGCCTACGACAGTAGATCGACATAGTTATGATAATATTATGGCTACTGAGCACTATACTATAAACCATGTTCCAGCGAGGATGACTGCTGAGGCGCATTACACTTCTGCCAAGTTTGATCGGGTAGTGTCAGAGTTTGATGTCTGTGGATTTGTAGCAGAGTATCGAGATAACTTTCCTGCGCCATATGTACAGGGAAGTGCGGTACAGATCGGTATGAAGTTAGAAGAGGTGATGCCCATCAAAGTCAATGGTACCATACTCGTTATAGGGTCTGTACAGCAGCTGCATGTAGAGAGTAGCATAATCGACGATGATCACGCACTTAATCTGGATCGTGGGTCAGTGGCGGCTATATCGGGTCTCAATACATATTATCAGGCCACCAAAATTGCGAAATATCCTTATGCCAGGGTCGGTCAATTTCCGAAGCCAGAATAGCTCACCCAATGAAGAAAGGGCAGCTCCCAACTAAAATATGTATGGTCTGCAAGAGACCATACAAGTGGCGCAAAAAATGGGCTAAAAACTGGGATGAAGTGAAGTATTGTAGTGAGCGCTGTCGACGCAACAAGTCAATAAGCGAGAGATAAGTACAATGAAGCAAATGAGGCTCATACTGGGAGATCAGTTGAATATCAACCACAGTTGGTACGATGAGGTTGATGATCAGGTCTTGTATGTCTTGATGGAAATCAAACCCGAAAGTGAATATGTCACCCATCACATACAGAAGATACTCGGGATTTTTGCGGCCATGAGGTCCTTTGTTCAATCCCTGGAGACTAAGGGCCATCAAGTGAAGTATTTTAAGATTGGCGATTCTGATAATCTTCATTCCTTTAAGCAGAATCTGAATCTCTTAGCACAAGAGTATGGCATAGAGCAAGTCCGCTATCAAGAACCTGATGAATATAGATTGGATCTATTGCTTCAAACAGAGCTGTCAGAGGTCTGTAAAGATGTAGCATCCGTATCCTCAGAGCATTTCTATACTTCGAGATTCGAATTGGAAGAGATGTTTGAAGGGAAGAAATCCTATCTGATGGAGACCTTCTACAGGGCTATGAGGCGTAAGCACAATGTGCTCATGGATGGTGATCAGCCTGTTACCGGTAAATGGAATTACGACCACAGCAACCGTAAGAAACTTCCTAAAGGCTTAGTGCCTCCAGAACCAGAACAATTCGATAAGGATCTAAGCGGTATTCATAAGGAAATCAAAGGTGCAGCCCTCAACTCAATAGGCTCTGTAGATGCTCAACAGTTTCTATGGACTACGACCAGAGATGAGGCGCTTAGCTTATTAAACTTCTTCTTAGATCAGTTGCTCCCCTCGTTTGGTGATTATCAGGATGCTATGACTGCGGAGTATTGGAGTCTCTATCATTGTAGGCTCTCCTTCGCCTTGAATATCAAGTTGATCAGCCCTCATGAGGTGGTCCAAGCTGTTGAGACTCATTGGGTTGATCATAGCGATCGGGTCGATATCAGTCAGGCTGAGGGCTTTATCAGACAGATATTAGGATGGCGCGAATATATGAGAGGCATATACTGGATGCAGATGCCAGAGTATGACTCCCTCAACTATTTTGATCATAGCGAGAAACTTCCGCAGTGGTACTGGACAGGGGATACCAAGATGAATTGTATGAAGCACGCCATACAGCAGTCATTAGATTATAGCTATGCTCACCATATACAGAGACTTATGGTGACAGGAAATTTTGCATTATTGGCAGGTATAGATCCCGATGAAGTAGATCAGTGGTACCTGGGTATATATATTGATGCATTTGAGTGGGTAGAGATAACTAATACTCGAGGCATGAGCCAATATGCGGATGGTGGTATTGTAGGAACCAAGCCCTATGTTTCATCAGGTTCGTACATCAATAAGATGAGTAATTACTGCAGGACCTGTCGATATAAGGTAAAGGAGAAAGTAGGACCAGACGCCTGCCCATTCAATAGTTTATACTGGCATTTTCTGGATAGGCATCGTACTAAGTTGAGTGCTAACCCAAGGATGTCTATGATGTATAGGGTATGGGACAAGATGAATAATCAAGAGGAGATACTCACTCAAGCCCATACATATCTTGAGCAGATCGATGACTTATAGTTTCTTGTATAGACTTGAATTAAGCATAATGGAATTGTTTTCCAGTAGCTCTATAGTGGTGTTAAAGTTGGCGCCATTACAGTTCATGACGATTGCCCCAGTCTCGCAATCTGTAACCTCATAGCTGCAAGTCATATCATTAAAGTCTACCCCTGAGAAATCAACAGTACCCGTGAGCTCTCCAGACCAGATCACCTTGCCCTCATTCACAGAGTGTTGATAGGTCCCGCTCAGTGACTGGTAGTCACTACAGTTATTATTTCTGTCATCTTTTTTGCCATAGTTGCAGCTCATGATGAGCGCAGAAAAAGCAATAATCAAGTAAGTTTTCATAGGTGTGAAAATAATCAGAATCGAGCGATCAGCAAGATTCGAGTTAGGCATTATGATGTTTTATAGACGTGCTCTTGCCATCGGGGCGTACAGATACATAAGAAGAGTAGATCCTCATCTGTATCGTTGCTGATGTATTGCTCAACTCCTGTTGGGATATATATCAGATCGCTTGGCTTGACAGCTATAGTTTGGTCGCCTATATATGCTGTCCCACGACCCTGGAGGATGTAATAGATCTCTACAGTCCCCTCCAAGAAGTGATTTTCTGTTGTCATCCCGGGTTCAACTCTTGCCTGACTTATCGAGATATCAGGGTGAGTACTTCTGTTGAGTATTTCTACTATATGACAGCCCTCGTCGATGTAAAATTCGGATTGTGTTTCTGTAGGATAGTGATATTGAGAATTTTCCATGTCTTGTTTTCGTTAAGTCTAATTAATCATATATAATAATTCATAATTGATTTAGTTAAGATAGTGCCGCTTAAAATGTAGCTTTGTAAGCGCATCCAAGTAAAATTACTCGATGACTTTATTGATATTATTCTTTTTGCTTTCCATAGCCTTCAGCTTCTTATGCTCGATATGGGAGGCCGTACTACTCAGTATTACTCCGTCATACATATCTGGGAAAATTCAATCTGGAACATCCATCGGCTTGGATCTCAAGGAGTTTAAGGATGATGTAGATCGCCCGCTGTCTGCGATACTAACGCTTAATACCATTGCCCATACGGTAGGTGCCATAGGAGTAGGAGTACAGGCTGGCAATTTATTTGGAACTCAAAAGATAAAGCTTTTTGAGGGTTTCTCAATTTCTATGGAATCCATCATTGCGGTATTTATGACCTTGGCGATTTTGATCTTATCAGAGATCATACCTAAGACCTTAGGAGCTAACTATTGGAAATCGCTAACACCATTTACGGTTAAGAGCCTCAAGTTTCTCTTGGTCATATTGATGCCATTAGTTTGGGTCAGTCAACTGATCACTAAGAATCTTAAGAACGAAAAGAACAAAAGTGTATTTAGCAGAGCTGACTTTAGAGCAATGGCGCTCGTTGGCCAGGATAGCGGAGTACTCAAGGAAACGGAGAGCAGTGCTATTAGGAACCTCCTAAGATTAGATACACTTAAAGTGAAAGATATCATGACACCACGATCAGTCATGAAAACCTCTGATATTGAGATTTCACTTCAAGAGTTTTATGATAGCAATCAGCCGTTTAAATACTCTCGTATACCAGTATTTGATCCGAAGAGAGAAAATATAGAAGGCATCTTACTCAAAGATGATGTACTCGAAGGTTTAATCAAGAATAAAGGCAACGACCCTATCAGTAGCTTGATTCGTAAGCCCAGTATTATTGCTCAAGACAGTAATCTAAGGACACTACAGAATCATATGATGCGTCATAAAACTCATCTCTGTATCGTAGTAAATGAGTTTGGGGCCGTATTAGGCTTGGTGACTATGGAAGACCTATTTGAGACCATACTGGGCCTTGAGATTATGGACGAAACAGACGATGTCGCCGATCTACAGAAGTATGCCCATGACATGTGGCAGAGGAGAGCCAAAGATATGGGCTTAGATAGTTAAGCCAATCTATGCTAATTGACATACAGATATAAACATGTCTGTAGTTACTCCGTTAAGCTTGCATATAGTGCACATACTTATGTTAGATCATGTCAAGCTCAACCCCCTCACATCAGAAGAACAAAGAGTAATCCTCCATAAGGGTACAGAGATGCCGTTTACAGGAGAGTTTAATAATCATCATGCATCTGGGATTTATAGCTGTCGCCAATGCGATGCGCCCTTATATCAATCGAAAGATAAATTTCCGTCTGGATGTGGTTGGCCGAGTTTTGATGACGAGATAGAAGGTGCAGTAAAAAGAGTAGCTGATGCTGACGGCAGTCGAACAGAGATCGTATGCAATACATGTGGAGGACACTTGGGTCATGTATTTGAAGGTGAGCGATTGACTTCTAAGAATACAAGGCACTGCGTAAATAGTATATCCTTGAAGTTCTCACCGGCGGAAGACAACAAATGATAATTTTTTGGATATAACAACGAGCAGTATCGTAAAAGAACGAAAATGACTGAATTAGGCTAAAAGGAGCAATCGATTCAACCAAATATCAATGAAAATCTCCAAAAAATAGGGCTCTTTGAGTAGAGTAAAAATCAATGAGCCTTTAGAAGTGGCATTTGAAAATAAAAGTGACTCAATTCAAAACCCACTTGAGGTTATTTTTACTTTCAAGAACCAACAAGACGCATTGTTTTCTTTTATGACATCGGTTCGAGGTCTTATGTAAAAAGTTCAAAATGAAAGAAAGGGTTTCAAAGGACTATAAGACCTCCCACCGATTTTTTATAGCGCTATACGCCTTGGGGTGCTGAGCTAATTATTCTCCCTTCTGATAATCTTCCCAAGACATCTCCTTATACTTCTCGTCATTAGCAAATGTAAGTTCTTGCATAAGTTGAGGGCCTAACTTATATCCTGGTGAGATCATGATACGAGCAAATGTTTCGTCAAGTGTTACAAATGCTGGGAAACCTAATTGACCGTCCAAGAGTGCATAGGCTAATAGGTGTATACCTTTTTTTCTGCCTTCTTCGGTGTAGTAGGTGAATTCTCTCTCGTTAAACATGATGGCCTCTTTCTGTTCCGCATTGAATTTTACGGGATAGAAATTTTCATTGATATAAGTGATTACCTCAGGGTCTTTGAAGGTCGTCTTATCCATTTTTTTACAAAAGTGACACCAGTTGGTGTAGATATCAACAAAGATCTTCTTTGGGTTTGATTCTGTAAGTTCTATGGCCTCCTCCCATGTATACCAGTTGATATTTTTATTTGAGATTTCAGGACTCTCGTCAGCTATCGCCAGTGTAGTTTGTTGTGAGGTCGCGATCTCTTGACTTATAGCTTGTTCTTGTGCTGTGACTAATTGTGTCAAACTAACTGCTATAACTAATATTAAAAAGCGAAATAAATTCATATCTATTGTTTTGAGGCCCATTGTTTAGAGACCTATTTATAAGTCTAATAACGTTTAAACGAAGATACAGGGTACAAAAGATTCAGATGGATTACTTTTTTGTTTTTTTTAAGACATTGCTTTGCCAAAAAGAACTTAAAAAGGGCCAAAAAGGGAGAGTCCAAAAAATCTTTATCTCTTCCCAGAGATTAGAGTTCTCACCTAAGAACTTAAAAATCGCTTGTGGTGAATTGCGCTGAAACATCAATGAGAAGATATGTTTGGCACTTTGCTTCTCTCGGATTACCACATCCAGTAGCGTCCGATCATACCATCTAAACCGACCAGTGCGCTTCACAGCCAAGGAGCTACCGCGCTTTAACTGCTCGATTATAAGGTCTGCTTCCTCTTGGATCCTGACAAAGGCGTACCCAGAAGAAGGCTTGACAGAATCATTGAGTGTGCCGATAGGAATAATTGCGCCAGGACGCATGGTGTTTAACCTACTCGTTGTCATAGGGATCGCTCCATGTTCGGTTTCAATAACCTTATAGCTAGCCACATTGAGGTATTCTGAGATATAGCTTTTTATGATTGGATCATATTGTGTGTCCTCCCATCGCTCCTTGGAAAAGATCGTCGCCTCAATTAGTGCTTGATTCTTTGCGTAGGGTAGTACATAGCAGAATCTCGTCTCACCGTGTTGTTCGATCCTGAAGTCCATAAATGTCGCTGTCCGATCGTCAAAGACATCCGCTTCTGTTTCGATGATCCAACCCTTGAAGTGCTGCCATACGAAATGAAAATCCTCGGCGGGAAACTGTTCTACGATACTGGTGAATACCATCTTGCCGTGGTAAGTTTTCTTTGTGGTTGACACTTTAGCTCTACCTCTGTCAGATTGAGCAATATCACGCACAGCTTCATATCTGATTTCTATGTGTGCACAGGACTCTATATCCTCAAGTGTGTGCTTATAGAAGTCTATGCCTCTGATTGATTGATAGGAGTAAGGTGATATATCCAGTTGATAAAGATTCTGATCTCCATAAAAATTGATCTGGTCCCATTGCTGGTGGATGATTGCATCATATCGATGAGACTTATCAATCCAGAAACTCCAAGTGCGATCATTTTCAGTTTTTGGAGACTTATCGAGGAGTAATATCCTCTTATCCTTAAAGACAACATCTGTTAAGCGATGAGCTAAGCTCAGGCCCGCACAGCCTGCGCCACAGATGATATAGTCATAGTCGCTCATGCGATCGCCTTGTGATGGAGAATTATTCAGTACTCAACAGATTATGAAGTAAGATAAAATCAGTTATTTGCATTGATGACTTATCAGGAGACTATTTCTTTTCTTTTTGATCAGCTGCCTGTCTATCAGCGTGATGGAGAGCAAGCGATTAAAAAGAACTTGACCAATATCATTGAGCTGTGCAAGGCCTTGGGCAATCCGCAGCATAAGTGGCCGAGTATACACATCGCAGGGACTAATGGCAAGGGGACGGTTACTCATATGATTGCTGCAGGTTTGCAAGCACAAGGATATAAGGTAGGTATATATAGTTCCCCTCACTATATCGACTTCAGAGAGCGGATTAAGATTAGCGGGGAGTGGATATCAGAAGGGGAAGTAACATCATTTGTTGAGCGTATTAGCCCACACATAGAACAGATTAGACCCAGCTTCTTTGAGATAACCGTGGCTATGGCTTTTGATTATTTTGCTCGCGCAGAGGTAGACTATGCCGTCATAGAGACTGGATTAGGAGGGAGATTAGATTCAACTAACGTCATTAAGCCTCTCCTCTCTATCATCACCAATATCAGTTTGGATCATATGAATATGCTCGGTGATAGCATTTATAAGATTGCCCATGAGAAGGCAGGAATCATCAAACCCAATGTGCCTGTGATCATAGGACAGTATCAACCCTCTTGTGATAGCGTATTTATTAATAAGGCGAAGCAATGTAGGGCTGATATTCAGTTCGCCTCTTTAACATCTACTAGTGTAGTGGACAATGCTACATCACATGGAGGACCATTTAGGCAGATCAATCTGAAGACCGCATCATACGTTTTGAACTACCTCATGAGTCACGAGATCATAGAACTCTCGGATGAATCGATCAACTCTGGCTTAGGTGATTTTGAACAACTCACTGGGTATACGGGTCGGTGGCAGATACTACAACAGGGTCCGGATATAATCGCAGACAGTGCGCATAATATAGATGCAATAACACAGGTGATAGCAAGACTACAGTCCATGGAGTATAGTCATCTTAGGATGGTATTGGGATTTGTCAGGGAGAAAGATTTAACGGGTATCCTAAGCTTACTACCGAAGGATGCCACCTATTATCTCGTACGACCAGCTATCTTCAGGGCAATAGATCTTGATGCCTTAGGTCAGTTATTTGATGATTATGGATTGAGCTATGAGAGCGTAGGAGCTGTACACGAAGGATATGAGTTGGCAAGATCCCGGGCAGCGGAGCGTGATCTTATTTATGTGGGAGGCAGCAGCTTCGTTGTCGGAGATCTATTAGCTTACTTGGACAAATAACTCATCAAAGTAACTGTTGACCTTTATCAATTAACGCTTCTATCAGCTTGTTGATATCATTACGCAATGCTTTTGCCGCATCGATATAGGCACTTACGGTAAGGGGCAATAGATCGGCGCTTATCATAGAGCTATCATCAATCTGATTGCTCATCAGTGCATAGATATCGTGAGTCAGATAGTTACGTTGTTTTCTGATCTCATTGAGACCTGAGATTTCGTCAGACTTGAATTCATCATAATTCATCAGCTTGGCGATGAGTAGGCCAAGGGTGTCTCGCTTCAAGTTTGTTTTGATACCGGCCTTGATGAAATATGATTTCAGAGTGGCTTCAAGACGTCCTACGGCGAGCGTCATCTTGCCGAGCTCTGAGGTGAATTCGGCCGAATCGCACAGCGATTGATAAAAGTCGGATCGAACTGTGGATTCGCTCATGTCATCATGATCAGACGTTGAGGCATCAACACCCACTGACCGTTATATATCAAAATATAACTCGACCTCTTTTCTAATCGCCGCCTTAACCTTGTTACTTATCCCCACGGATAATTGCTGGTTATGACTGAATAGGTCATTGACATAAGCATCCTTGCCTTGGCGCTCCATATTGATATAGGATTGAGTGATTGCATTGATCGTTTGATCCTTGTACAGTTCAATCATCTGCCAGAGCTGACCAGATACATAGAGCTGTTGAGTGATATTGTGCTCATATTCCTTTTGCACGGATACCAGTAGGATGGTTTTTAGCGCATTGGCATTGAGTTCGGGTGTATTTAATCGGATGATGAGATCGGAGAGCTTCGTACGCTCAACGAACATGACCAGGCGCTCGTAGGCCTGAAATCGTAGTGCCTTGACATCCTTATCAGCATCTTTACGATTTTGTTGTGCCATCAGATACGTCTGTTGAGAGGTATACTGCCTCATCAAAAAGTATATCACTAATGACGGAAGCGCATACTTAACGACCTCTATAAGAATCTCTACAATCTGCATATCACAATTACTATGATGTAAAAATAGCGATTACAGGTATTCAAAAAGACCATCAATGAACTAACTTTGTCTCATATTCGTTATGTCAGAGCCAAATTGAAAGAAGATGAGTGATACGATTACAACTACTCCTATAAGCCTAACTGAAGGTGCTATTAAGCAACTCTCTAGGATTAAAACAGAACAAAACCTTGATGACACCCATGGTTTACGTGTCGGCGTCAAGGGCGGGGGATGTTCAGGATTTAGCTATGTCCTTGGATTTGATACTCAAAAAGATAAGGACGATGTCTACGAAATCGCAGGCATGAAGGTGCTCATGGAAAAATCTCACGGCATCTATTTGATCGGTATGGAGATAGACTGGCACGAAGGTCTTAACAATAGGGGATTCACCTTCAGCAATCCCAATGCACAGGAGACTTGCGGTTGCGGCACGAGCTTTTCGGCATAATCATATTACAGTAGCTCCAGTTCTTTTTGGAGGGCTTTAGTAAGTTTAGATACGACAAGGCCATACGAGTGATCGATGAGTTCTTTGATGAGATCATCCTCGAGTCCTCGCTCGGTATAGACAGTATTCCAATGTTTTTTACTCATATGATAACCGGGGATAATGTCGTCATATTCATCTCGTAGATCGAGTGCTCTCTCGGGGTCGCATTTTAGATTGATGGCAGGGTCGACCCATTCAAGACCGATCAAGGCAAACATTTTTCCCATGACTTTGAAGACTAAGGTTTTCTCGTCAAAAGGAAACTCCTCAGTAACTCCTTTTTTCTGAATACAGTGAAAGCGCAGATCTTCTACATTCATCTCTTAATAGATATAAGTCTAAAGATAAATAAGTGCCTACCATTAAAATTAAATGGGTAGTACGATATTCGTACTATCGTTAATAAGTCATCGCATGAAGTTAAGTCCAACTGACACCGAAGAGGGGAAACGCACTCAATCAATGGATTGGAAGACATGGGGCCCGTATGTCGCTGAGCGGCAGTGGGGTACAGTGCGTGAAGATTATAGCAAGCATGGGGAGTCTTGGGACTTTATCACCCATGATTTAGCTCGTAGCAATGCCTATAGATGGGGCGAAGAAGGGTTAGGAGGCTTCTGTGATGTCAAGCAGATAATGTGCTTGGCACCTGCCTTTTGGAATGGTCAAGACCCCATACTCAAGGAGCGGCTATTTGGCTTGACTAACAGTCAGGGAAATCATGGCGAGGACGTGAAGGAACTCTATTTTCACCTGCAATCAACACCCACTCATTCCTATTGTCAATACTTATATAAGTATCCACAGAAAGCTTTTCCATATGAAGATCTTGTAAGATCTAATCAGAGGGGGCGAGATCAACTTGAGTATGAGATTGCTGATACTGGAGCATTTGACAATCAACAATACTTTGATATCTACATCGAGTATGCCAAAGCTACACCCACTGATATCTTATGCACGATCACAGTATGTAACCGGTATCACGAATCCGCACCTATACATGTGATACCTCAGTTGTGGTTCAGGAATTTTTGGAAGCATAATGCAAGGTATGACAGGCCTACCATCAATCAAAAAGAGAAAGGTCATGTCATTACACAATCTAAGCGCAATGGGACATGGCATATGTATTATCAAGGTGGCACGGAGCTCTTCTGTGAGAATGAATCTAACAATCAACGGATATACAACTTTGATAATGATACGGACTATGTTAAGGATGGTATCAACGAACATATAATTAATGGATCAGATACCGTCAATCCTAAACTCACTGGATCTAAGGTAGGTGTGTGGTATCAGGATGAGATCCCTGCCCATGGCGAAAAGAGTTATCACATAAGGTTAAGCAAGGAAGACCTGACAGATCAATTTGGAGATTACCAAGAAATCCTCGATAAGAGGAGAGTAGAGTGTGATGAATTTTATGAGGCTGTTGCCCCTGAGGGCTTAAAGACGGAGGAACGTCAACTCATGCAGAACACCTTTGGTGCTCTTATGTGGACGAAGCAGTTCTACTATTTTGATGTCTATCGTTGGCTATATGGAGGCCCAGGCGAGTCTAAGCCTGATCGAGTGAATATGCGCAATATGAACTGGAAGCATATGACGCATAGGCATATCATTACCATGCCTGATAAGTGGGAGTACCCTTGGTATGCGGCATGGGACTTGGCATTTCATGCAACCACATTTGTCTTGATTGATCAACAGTACGCCAAGAATCAATTGCTACTGATGCTCAAGGAATACTATTTGCACCCTAATGGTCAGATACCTGCCTATGAGTGGAATTTCAGTGATGTCAATCCGCCAGTGCATGCTTGGGCTGTGTGGGAAGTGTACGACCGTGATAAAAAGCAAAACAATGGACAAGGCGATCTTGGGTTCTTAGAAAAATGCTTCCAGAAATTACTGATGAATTTCACCTGGTGGGTCAATCAGAAGGATGAAGAGGGCAATGCCTTATTTGATGGAGGATTCTTAGGATTGGACAACATTGGGGTCTTTGATCGTAACCATATGCCGCCCGGTATCAAAAAAATGCAACAGGCAGATGCTACAAGTTGGATGGCCATGTATGCGCTCAATATGCTCCGTATCTCGCTCGAGCTCGCTCAAACGAATAATGCTTACGAGGAGTCAGCAGCGAAGTTCTTCAGACATTTTCTCAATATCGCATGGGCGATGCATCATATCGGACAGCGAGACGTATCCCTATGGGACGATAAAGACAATTTCTACTATGACGTAGTTCAGATGGACAATGGATTCTGCTCACGACTTAATGTAAGATCTCTTGTCGGGGTGATCCCGCTATTCGCCGTGGAGGTAATTCATGAAGACTTATTTAATGTGCTGCCAGAGTTCAAGGAGCGGGCATTTAGAATCATAAAGACCCGTCCAGACCTCGCTTCGCTGATCTCAAGAATAGAAGAGCGAAATGAAGATGGAAATGTGTTGGTGTCACTATTACGGGGTTATAGGTTAGAGCATTTGCTCAAGCGATTATTAGACGAGGCAGAATTCTTATCGGATTATGGCATACGATCTTTGTCTAAGTATCACGAGAAGAATCCATTTGTCTTCAATCATCATGGGAGACATACGATCAAGTATACTCCTGGAGAGAGTGATACAGCTATGTTTGGGGGCAATTCTAACTGGCGTGGACCGATCTGGTTTCCGATTAACTATATGATCATACAGTCCCTCCGTAAGTTCTATAAGTACTATGGAGAGAGTTACACATATGAGTTCCCTCAGGGATCTGGAACGAAGTTGAACTTAAACGAGATTGCCAATGAGCTCACCAAGCGCTTGATCAAACTTTTCGGGCGGGATGATACGGGTAAGTACGTCTATCATAATGAAAGTGACACGGACTTATTCAAGCATGATGAGCACGCTAAGAATCTTCATCTCCACTACGAATTCTTCCATGGAGATAATGGTAGAGGGATGGGAGCATCACATCAGACAGGATGGACAGCATTAATAGCCAATCTAATGATTGAGCTGCATCGCAATGAATCTTAGTAAGTGATCAGCTGGTCGCAAGGACCAGCTGATATGAGTTGGATTTATGCCTTGTTTTTCTTTCTCTCGTGCTCTTTGAGATAGATTTTACGGAGTCTGATAGACTTAGGAGTTATCTCTACATACTCATCTTCTTTGATGTATTCCATGCATTCCTCAAGTGACATAATGAGGGGAGGAGCAATCTTAACCTTATCGTCGGCTCCCGAGCTTCGCATATTGGTGAGCTTCTTGGATTTAGTCAGGTTGATGACTAAGTCGTTGTCTCTGCTGTGTTCTCCCACAATCTGTCCTTCATAGACCTCTCCACCTGGAGCTATGAAAAACTTACCCCGATCTTGCAATTTATCAAATGCAAAGGCAAAGGTGCTCCCTTGTTCCATTGCTATCAATGCTCCTTTATTTCGAGAAGGAATTTCTCCTTTCCACGGCTCGAAGTTGGCAAATCTATGTGCTACGATGGCCTCACCTGCTGTAAGGTTCATCAGTGTAGTCGTTAATCCAATCAGTCCTCTAGAAGGTATAGAAAACTCTAGGTGAGTAAGATCTCCCTTGGGTTCCATGATTTTTAATTCGCCCTTACGCTGTGTTACCGCTTCGATAACTTTACCTGCAGTAGTTTCAGGGAGGTCAATGGTCAGTTCCTCAATTGGCTCATGCTTGACGCCATCAATTTCTTTTATGATTACTCGAGGTTTACCGATCTGCAATTCATAACCCTCTCTACGCATCGTCTCGATCAATACAGATAGGTGCATGATTCCTCGACCATATACGTTGAATATATCTGGAGACTCCGAGGTCTCTACTCGCATGGCGAGATTTCGCTCAGTTTCTTTCTCTAATCGTTCTTTGATGTGTCTCGATGTTACGAAGTCTCCTTCCTTTCCGAAGAATGGGGAGTTGTTAATCGTAAATACCATACTCATAGTAGGCTCATCAATCGGGATTCCTGGGAGCGCATCTGGAGACTCAGCTGGACAGATCGTATCGCCGATCTCAAATCCTTCGATACCTGTTACAGCACATAGATCACCATTTTCTACCTCAGTCGCTTTTGCTTTGCCTAATCCATTAAATACGAAAAGCTCTTTAGCACGTACCTTCTTAACCTTACCTTCTCTATCTATTAATGATAAGGGCTCATTAGTCTTAAATGTGCCACGGTGTACTCTACCGATTGCTATACGACCTACATAAGAAGAGAAGTCGATCGTTGTAATCTGCATCTGTAGATCACCAGGATTATCCGCTGGCGGCTCGATATGCTTTAAGATCATATCTAACAAGTGGCTGATATCAGCAGCAGGCTCTTCCCAACCGCTACCCATCCAATTCATCTTAGCAGAGCCAAATACAGTTTCGAAATCTAACTGCTCCTCGGTTGCATCGAGGTTAAACATCAGCTCAAATACTGCTTCTTGCACCTCGTCAGGCCGACAATTCTCTTTATCAACCTTGTTGACCACAACTATAGGCTTAAGCCCGAGCTCCAATGCTTTCTGAGTCACATATCTTGTCTGCGGCATAGGACCCTCAAATGCATCCACCAAGAGCAATACGCCATCCGCCATGTTAAGCACACGCTCCACCTCACCACCAAAATCGGCGTGACCAGGGGTGTCAATGAGATTGATCTTATATCCTTTATAGTTGACACTTATGTTCTTGGCGAATATGGTAATACCTCTCTCCCGCTCTAGATCATTGTTGTCAAGGATTAAGTCTCCTTCAGGTATTTTTTCTTGACCTTGCTCACAAAAGTGGATGATCTTATCTACAAGCGTAGTCTTTCCATGATCGACGTGGGCGATGATGGCTACATTTCTAATATTCTTCATGATGGACTATTTTTCCTTGCTGGAAAAAAGTGCAAAGGTAAGGTAAAACATGAGATGTGCTCGTAATATATATTCGGTGCCTATAATTGCTCAGCTTAGAAGAGTATGATTTGGTTGATCGTGCATGTATGACTACATTAACAGCTATAGAAAGAATCTTGACATGGAGGATACCAAAATCATCAGCAATAGAAATCTCAGCATAGCCGAAGCACTGATTCCTATCGCAGCACTTGTCGTGTTATTAGCTTATAATGTCTATGTATATGGTGATGATGCGCTGAGTGGATCCAACCAGTTTGTCCTCCTCATAGGAGCGACGGTAGCGGCTATAGTGGGCTTTAGGAATAAGGTGAGCTATAAGACCATGATTGAAGAGGTTTCTAAGAACTTTAAGTCGACGACAGGTGCCATCTTAATATTACTGATGGTAGGTGCGCTGGCGGGTACTTGGTTGATCAGTGGCATCATACCCGCTATGATCTATTACGGCTTGCAGATCCTTAACCCAACGATATTCTTACCCGCAACAGTAATAATCTGTGCGATTATCTCAATTGCTACGGGCAGTTCATGGACGACATCGGCGACTGTAGGTATAGCGTTGATTGGTATAGGTAAGGCTATAGGGCTACCTCTGGGCATGGTGGCAGGTGCAGTTCTATCAGGAGCATACTTCGGAGATAAGATGTCTCCACTCTCTGATACTACCAATCTGGCACCAGCTATGGCTGGGGCAGAACTGTTTGACCATATCAAGTACATGGCCTTGACCACGGTACCAACAATCGTCTTGTCACTGATCATATTTACTATTATTGGATTGACCCGAGACACTACAGGTTATACTAACCCCGAGGCTATGTTAGGCTCGATCAATGAAGCGTTTCACATTAGTCCCGTACTCTTTTTGGTGCCAGTCACAGTGGTACTTCTAATCATTAAGAAGGCACCACCGTTGGTAGCGCTGATGGTAGGTACATTGTTAGGAGGTGTTTTTGCGGTTATCTTTCAGCCGGGTATCGTTGCTGATATTGCAGGTGCAGAGTCACTGAATTTTCAGTCGGCTTATCAGGGCGTGATGAATGCGATGACTGTCGATAGCGCTGTAGTTACCGATGATGAGACGCTCAATGATTTATTCAGTTCTGGAGGCATGAGCGGCATGCTGGGTACGATCTGGTTAATTATGTGTGCGATGGTGTTTGGGGGCGTTATGGACGCCATTGGGGCCTTAGAGCGGATTAGCGCAGCACTGTTAAGTATAGCTACTACTGTATTTGGATTATTTGCTTCTACGGTAGCAAGTTGCCTTGCGCTTAACTTGACTGCATCAGATCAGTACTTGGCCATAGTAGTGCCCGGTAAGATGTTCACTAAGGCTTATGAAGAGAAGGGATTACATCCTGTCAACCTAAGTCGCACATTAGAAGACTCTGGTACAGTAACCTCAGTACTGATACCATGGAACACCTGTGGAGCTTACCAATCCGGGGTATTGGGCGTTGGGACTTTCGAGTATTTTGCCTACGCTATATTTAATTACTTAAGCCCATTCGTCACCTTGCTCTATGCCGCGATCCACTTTAAGATTAAGATGACTGTCGTCAAAGAGTAATATTCCGATACATAATATCATGAGGTCAAGATCATTGTATATCTCGCCGAGATAAATACTTAATATACATGGACTCGGTGCGACTTAAGCACAGTTGACTTCCTACTTTCGAGGCATATCCCCCAGATATGAACATGAGCAAATTAATATTACTGCTTGCCATACTTATGTCGAGCATATACCTGACGGCCTCCGAAATCTATCCTCCGATACTTAATCCCATTAATGCTGCTCTTAGCATTGATACGAGTTTTCAATTGATCAGCAGTTACGACCGAGAGTCGCAAGAAGTATTCATACAGTTCAACTTAAGCCAAGAGTCTACGGTAACTCTCGAACTATATGATACGGAGCATCACATGGTCAAAATTTGGGAGCCTCAAGTTGCACAGTCAGGCACGTACAACTCTACACTCAATATCTCCGACGTGGCGAATGGAAGATACCGTATGCTGGTGTATATCAATGAAGAGATATATCAGCAAGCAGTGTTTAAGTTATAAAAAAGAAAAAGGCTGATCCTCTTATGAAGATCAGCCTCAGTATATAACAATATTACACGTCTTATTTGCCGCCGTTGAGTTGGTCCTGGTATGTTTCTAATTCATCCCATTTGCCATCTGCGCACATGCCGGCTTGCTTAGGCCATGTAGTTGGATCCGCAAGCTTGTATCGTTTGCCAGCTTTGGTTAGGATGTCCTGTATTGTGCTGACTTGAGCATTAGACAGTTTTCTCCATGTATCAATACCATCAGCTTTAAGAAGTCCCTCGATCTTTGGACCGATTCCTTCTACTGCCTTCAGGTCATCTTGCTTCCATCTTTTTAGTACACCTAATTTGATGAGCATTTTCTCAACCTTAGAGTCTGTCTCATGATCGCTTACTCCAGATCGACCTGTGTCAAGCTGTTTTTGCATGGCGATCAACTTATCCCACTCTCCATCATTAGCAAGCTTAGCTTGTGCCGGCCAAGTAGTTGGATCGATGATACGGTATCGTTTAGGATTTTCTTTATCAAGGATTCCTCTGAGTGCATCAAAGTTTGATGATCCTAACTCAGCCCAAGTATGTACGCCGTGCTTTTTAAGGACTTCGTTCATCTTAGGACCGATTCCCTCTACTACTTGCAGATTATCTGGCTTAAGAGCAGCATACATGTTGGTTTTAGCTGCTGGAGCTGGAGCAGGAGTTGGTGTGCTCGCTATACCAAGCGGTTTGCTCGGAGCTGGTGCTGGTGGCGGTGTTGGCGCAGCTTTGGCTGCTGGCGCTTTATTAGACTCCTTGAGTCTGCCTTCACAGAGAGTAAGGGCGCTATTTAGTTCAGCTTTCTTCGCTCTACACTTCTCTAATTCTGCTTCTAATTCGCTGATTCTTGATTTCAATCTTCGGACTTCGGCCTGAAGATCGCCAACCATTTTCTGGAATCTACCCCAGATTAACCAGCCTAATAATAATCCCAATAGGAATGGTAGTAAGAACCACAGCCACCATGGAAATTTGCATATAAATAATAATAACATATCGTTCGTTTTAAATTTTGTTAGTTAATGATCGTTAATTCGGTTCTGCGGTTCTTAGCTCGTCCAGCATCAGTATTGTTAGTAGCTACCGGCTGATCCTCACCACGAGAACTTGTCATTACTTGTGAGCCGCTTACGCCTCTCGCTACGAGATAGTCCTTGATGATCTGAGCACGTCTCAAGCCGAGTGCTTGATTGGATGCTTGTCCGCCTACATTGTCGGTATGTCCTACCAGTCTAACTCGCTCTCCTGAACCCTTTACTTGATCTGCTACGCTATTCAAGTAGGATTCTACATCGCTATCGTCCAGTTTATTAGTCGAATTGAATGGGAAGTAGATGAGCGTGGATGATGGTATCGCTGGTGTGGCAGCATCGACCATTTCAAATCTGACTCGGTCGGTAGAAACGCCATTTTTAAACGCTCCCTGTCCTACGGTGAGCTGGTCAGCAGTTGCCAATCTATCAGCACCGATATGTTCGGTAAATCTTGTCTTTACGGCGTCAGCTCTACACAAGCCTAAATTATCAAAGTCGGACTCATTCTTTTCAGATGGTCCATATGTTCCAATTATTCTGAGTATACCACCATCGGGTAGTGCACCTATCAGTGAATCTCTCAGTGCAGCGAAGCCGCTGCCAAAATGAGGTTCACAACTATTTCTGCCAAAACAGATGGGCTCATCTGGGCAGTCTATGGTCTTGACTGGTGGAGGTGGTGGAGGTGTGGCTTGGACTGTCTCCTCGGCAACGCCGCAGATCGAGTCGTAACATTCACACATCGAATACCCAACAAACAGCCATAACGCAAGTACGATTATGATTCCTATGTTACGCATTAGGGAAAAGTTGGTTTAGTTATGAAATGAACTTAAATATATTAAATTAAAAATACTTGGCGATTCTCTTATGTCATACTCTACAAAAGCCCTATTTTCTGACTGTAATTACACTTTAAAGTAACTATACCAAGCCTTAAAGGTCTAAATCAGCCAAATAATGTACTTCTCTTTGCGCGAAATTACGGTAGTGAAGCTTTTAGCTCCATTCATGATTGGAGTCGTAATTGGAGATAATATTTCGTATTCTGAGTATATCATTAGATATTGTTTAATAGGAGTTGTCCTATATCTATGCTCGGGTTACCTGAAACCTAAGTTTCGCCTAATCGCACAGAACCTCCTGCTATTCGTTCTTTTCCTGTTAGCAGGACTTTTTATCAGTAATTCACGTAGTCAGCTGGATGAAATCGACCCATCTCATTTGGACAAGCCTGTGTATTCGACTATAGTGCTTCGAGACTTTACTAAGACTCGCAATAGTCATATCATACGTGGAGATGTACTAACTATCAATCATACTATACTGGATACGCCTGTGCTCATAGAGGCATATAGTGCTGATTCAAGTTATGCTGACCTGAAGCCACTGGATACTATAGTGGCAAATACGACGATCAGAACTATCACTGAGCCTTCAGATCCTTATTCGTTTAATTATAGACGTTTCTTACAGCATCAATACATACAATATCAAGCCTGGGCGAATGCGGTAATCTATCATCAACCTGTCAAAAGGTATAAGGGCGTGGCCAAGATCAGATATGGCCTGAGAGACAAGATTATAACGATTATTAATGACCGTTTTGATGATGAGATAGCAAGCGTACTTAGCGCACTCTTGGTAGGATATCGTTATGATTTAGATCCTGACTTACAGAAGCAATTTGCCAACAGCGGAGCTATCCATGTATTGGCAGTTTCTGGTCTTCACGTAGGCTTGGTCGTTATGCTATTGAGGTTTTTCTTTCGTAGGATACCACGCTTTCGATATGTTACCGCTATTGAGTCAGTGGTACTGGTGGGATCGCTCACCATGTACGCTCTACTTACTGGACTGTCAGTGCCTGTTATGCGGGCATCGTTGATTTTTTCCATTCTGCTGTTGAGTCATAATTTGCCATTTCATGTGAACTCATTGAATGCGCTGGCTACAGTTGCATTTATTATCACCATTATTGATCCTCACCAGATATTTCAGCTGGGTTTTCAGATGTCCTTTGCAGCAGTAGCAGGGATACTGCTCTACTATCAGCTGATATATAGATGGATATATGTCAAGAACAAAGTGCTCAATTATATATGGTCGCTTTCGGCAGTAAGTTTGGCAGCACAGGTATTCATAATCCCGCTTAGCCTGTTCTATTTTCATCAGTTTCCGATATACTTTCTTTTCAGTAGTTTGATTGCCATTGCCTGTGCTGCTGCTGTTATCGCCGTCGGTATACCCCTTTTGCTTTTGGGATTTTTGAATGAGATCTTTTTAGAGGGTTTGATCGTGCTTTATATGCCAGCATATATGATGATAAAAACAGCTGGATTCTTTGATCAGTTATATGGATCTGTGTTTAAGGTCATTTGGTACGATCTATCACACGTTGTACTACTATTTATGGCGCTGATTGCAATTACGATCCATATCAGATCGAGGCGCCTTAATTGGTTTTACCTATCGCTATGCTCTGTCATAAGCTTTGGTTTGATGTGTACCTACAATATGGTTCACCAGCAACAGCAAGTCGCTTTTTCGTCATATGAAGCCGATGAAGACTTGATAGACATAATCATAGGTACGACTGTATACGAACTCGATGCGAAGTCGCATACCGCAAATAAGAAGCTATTTCTTACCAAGAATTTTCGGCACGCCAATGGGGTGAAGCGTGTTGAGTCGGCTGAGAGTCTGCATCATCTCTTGAACGCTGCTGATCATGGACGTTAACGAACTGAGACGCTGGCTTGAAGAGACTCCGTCAGAGCGACGTGGAGGCTTTGTACTGGTACTGACCATCTTCGGAATTGGGATACTATTCAACATATTGGCTGATTTTCGTAGTCCAGAAGAGGTCAAGCTCTCAAAAGAACATTTTACAAAAATCGAAAGCCTATTGATCGCACATGAAGCTAAAAAGGAGAGATATGCGAGAGACAGAGACAAGAGATCGAAAGATATCAAAATAGAAATCACTCCCAGTCAGTATGACCCTAACACCGTTTCTTATGACGGGCTGATCGCTATGGGTATCCCTAAGCGTACTGCGACGATTTGGATAAATTTTAGGGATAAAGGAGGACGATTTAGAAAACCAGCAGATATTCAGAGCATTTATACGATGGACGAAAATATCTATCAGGCTCTACTTCCATTTACAATAATTGCAGAATCTGAGAGAACACCACAGGAGAACAAAAAGAGATACCCTCCCAATCCCAGAACAACCCCTCAGAAGACGCTATTCTCATTTGACCCCAATACGATTAGTAAGGATTCACTTGATCTCCTCAATATTCCAGCTCGGCTGGCGTCCAGTATCATAGGCTATCGAAAAGCCGGAGGAATCTTCAGAACAGTCGAAAAACTAAAGTCCTCACCTGGCATGACGGATAGCATTTATGAGGCCGTCTATCCATATGTGACAATTGATAGTAGCTATCAACTCAAGAAAAAGGAGTGGGAATCCGAAGTCTTTGCACAAGAGAAGCCCATGAATATCCTAACTCCTCTCAATCTCAATACTGCAGACTCAAGTGAGCTTATTAAGATCAAAGGTATAGGTGCATTTCGAGCTAAGATCTTGATAGAGCGCAGAGAAAATATTGGAGGATTCTATGAACTCGATCAACTCTTTGATGGGCTGTATTCTATAGATTCTGCCGTGGTTGAACAGATTCGCCGCTATCTGTATGTGGATGACTCCTACAGGCGCATCGACTTGCGAGCTACTGATTATAAGACCTTGAGGAATAATTATTACTTCAGCAAGAATATGGCGACTACAGCTATTAATTATTTCAAGCACAGAGATCAGGAGGGGCATCTGGATGATTTTATAAAGAACAGTCCTCTGTCTCGAGAAAAATGGAAAAAAGTACGCCCATATCTAACTTTGGAAGATTGAAGTAAGATATTAGTGCTCAATAAGTAGAACTTTGTGATCATGGTTCGCTTATTACGGTTATAAACACCTTGGTCCACATTGCGAAATCTCTTACAGATTAATAAGTTTTTTTGGAAGTACAAATGGCGATTGCTCTTTGGCGCACTATTCGTTATCGTCCAGAACTTTTTTAGACTCCTCGTGCCACCACAGTTTGGTAAAGCGTTGGATGTTGCCTCACAATGTCTCGGGGAGTATAGGCTTGCACCTAATGAAGAGGAGCGGCAAGTGATACTGGATTACATCTCCATAAATCTGATGGAGCACGGCCTGCTTGTTATTGCATTCGCTATAACGATGGGGTTCTTCATGTACATGATGCGTAAGACGATTATCGTAGTCTCTCGATTGATTGAGTATGACTTGCGCAAGATGATATTTGCTCATTACGAGGCACTCGATACCTCATTTTACACTCGTAACTCCACTGGCGATATGATGTCTCGGATCACAGAGGACGTATCCAAGGTTAGGATGTATCTGGGACCAGGATTGTTATATTGTATCAATCTGGTGACGCTGTTTCTACTGGCGATATATTATATGTACAGCGTGAGCCCTACACTCACATTTTATGCCTTGCTACCGCTACCGATACTTTCGATATCTATCTATATCGTGAGTAGTTACATTCATAAGAGAAGCGAGATCATACAGCGTCAATTAGCCAAGTTAACTACGATCGCCCAAGAGGTCTATTCCGGTATACGGGTAGTCAAGTCGTATGTTAAGGAACCGCAGTTTGTGTCCTACTTCTCTCGAGAGAGCGAAGAGTATAAGGAGAACTCGATGAGCTTGGCTCGAGTCAATGCCTTGTTCTATCCATTGATGCTATTACTGGTGTCAACGAGTATACTACTCGTGGTAATCGTAGGAGGGCACGAGGTAGCTAAGGGCAACATCACGTATGGCAATATCGCAGAGTTTATCATCTATGTCAACATGCTGACGTGGCCTTTCACTGCTGTTGGATGGATTGTATCTATAGTACAGCAAGCTGAAGCCTCACAAGGTCGGATTAATGAGTTTATGAATACCCAACCGACTATCACCAATCCAAACCGTGATGAACTAAAGCTCAACGGGCATGTCAAATTTGACAAGGTAAGTCTCACCTATGTAGACTCAGGCACAACTGCATTGGATCAGGTGAGCTTTGAAATCCAGAATGGCGAGAAATTAGGGATCATAGGTAGGACGGCCTCTGGCAAGTCGACTATTGCAGGCCTACTACTTAGGATGTATGATGTTACATCAGGAAGGATCTTACTCGATGGACAAGATATAGCATCACTAAATCTTCATCAGTTGCGACAGAAGATCGGTTATGTCCCTCAAGACGCATTCTTATTTAGTGATACTATTGAGAAGAACATTGCTTTTGGCAAACCTGATGCTACGTCAGATAGCATCAAGGAGATTACTAAAAATGCTGCCATCCATGATGACATAGATCGATTGCCTGAGCAGTTTAAGACGATGGTAGGGGAGCGAGGTGTTACCTTATCTGGAGGTCAAAAGCAACGTATCTCGCTGGCCAGAGCACTCATAAAGGAGCCTGATATTATCATCCTCGATGATTGTCTGAGTGCTGTCGATACCACTACCGAACAGACCATATTATCCTATCTCAGTGGTGCGCTGAGCGATAAGACGGCTATTATGATCACGCATAGGATATACCGCCATCTGATTTTTGATAAGGTCATCGTACTTGACGAGGGGAAGATTGTGGAACAAGGCACTCCTGCCGAATTGATAGCTGCCAGAGGTTATTACTACGAAATTTTAACCAAACAGCAGGACGAAGAAAAAGCGACAGAGTATAGTTAAGTACGTCAAGTTTGTTATTTTTAATTAAGTGGCAACACTATCATAACATTACGAACACAAAATAATTTGGCCGTGGAGAATGAATATGGGCAAGGGCAGGACAGTGTCTATTCTAATAAAGTAAGAGCTGGAAAGAGGCGAACTTATTTTTTCGATGTGAAGCAGACACGTGGAGATGACTACTATATCACCCTTACGGAGAGTACGAGGAAGTTCAATGGAAGTGGATTTACCAGACATAAAATATTTCTCTACAAGGAAGATTTTAATCGATTCTTAGAGGGGCTGCAAGATGCTGTTAACCATGTTAAGACTGATCTTATGCCTGAGTATGACTACGAGCAATTTGATCGTAGACAAGAAGAATGGGAGAAGCAAAAGGCCCTCGAAGAAACCGAAGGGGTTACGGCGGATAGTGCTACAACCTCAGAGCAAGCTGATGAGACATCATCATCTGAGACTACAGCAGAGTCTACTACGGAGAAACCTGTAGAGGATGAGGATGACATGACCTGGTAGAGGGCTTATAAAGATTCAGAGCGTATCAAAAACAAGTAGGGAAGACGGTGATGAGGAATTTAGCAAATTTACTTTAGCCCAGTTCTGCTACCTCCATCATCATGTCCTCGACATGGTGAACCATACCTGTATACTCTGCAGATCGCTTAGTCGAACGATTCCGATCAAATGGGAGATCAACATGGATGTGTTTTACAAATTGAGAAGGCTGGGATTTTAAGATGTAGATGTCATCAGCTAAATACACGGCCTCCGCTATATCATGAGTGACGAAGAGTATAGTTGATTGAAATTTATGCCACAGCTGAATCAGCAGGTCTTGCATCTGTAGTCTCGTCTTGATATCAAGAGCACCAAAGGGTTCATCCATCACAAGTACGCTCGGATTAGCGAGGAGGCTTCGTGCTATTGCTATGCGTTGCAACTGACCACCTGATAGAGTAGGGTATTGAGCAAATTTATACTCATGTCCAGCTAGGCCTACAAGCCTGAGCATTTCCATGGCCTTTTCATCACGTTCGGCCTTAGAAAGTCCCTTGAACCTCAGCGCCAAACCAACATTATCCAGTACTGTCATCCATGGCAGCGAAGAATACTTTTGAAAGACCATACTTACCCGATCTTGAGTATGTAGCTCCTTTCCATTAATTAGGACTGACCCCTCTGTAGGCTCTTGCAGTCCTGCTATATATCGCAACACTGTAGATTTGCCTGATCCCGACATCCCAAGGATGACTGCGAACTGCCCTTGATCAGGTTTGTCTTCTATGACGAAGTCTAAGTCTTTTATAATCCAGTTTAGTCCGCCATCATAGGACTGGCCGATGCCTCTCATGTCTATGATATTCTGAAGGCCGGTATCTTTTATCACGTTACTCATGACCTACAGTATTTTTTCGGATGATGGTCTCTCCATATCCTGTGAATAGTAATGAAGAGAGTATGATCACAGCGATGGCTATGATTACGAAGTTAGACATCCCCAGCAGACCCGTTAGGATGACTGCTACGAGCATACCGCCGAGTAAGAAGTATATCCCAAACTTCGCTTCTCTAATGCCATTAACCATTGACTTGAAGTGCTTATGTGGAAATAGTCTCTTGCCTAAAAAGACAAATATCCAGTCCTGGATAACACCTATAATTATGATCACAACAAGTATGGCAAATACTTTTTCTATCTGGCCTTGCCGAGACTTAATGTAGATTAAGGAGCCTATGCCTCCTGCCCGGTTGAGCAATTCGGCAATGATGATGTACGTCCATGATATCGCTGTAAGTACGCGGATATCATCAAATATCACACTCATGACTGATGGGATATAGACGGTCTTGACAGTTTGCCAGTCTGTAGCACCGAGGGTAAATACGGTCTTGAGATAGACGTCATTGACCTCCCATATACGCTGGACAACTACGGGCAAAAGATATACGATGATACCAAATGCCAGAAAGGCTACCTTCATAGAATCGTCGATGCCGAACCATAATATAAAGAGGCCGGTGAGCGCTGTCAGCGGCAGAAACCTCATAGCATCGACTTGCCGATTGAATAGACCCCTGAACAGCGGGATGAGCCCAACAACAAAGCCAATTGGAATCGAAATCAATATGGCCCAGAAATACCCCTGCAGATTGATCCAGATGGATTTCATGGCATTAGGAGCTAACTGGTCTTTCGTGATTAGCGATGGATAGGACTTCACAACCGCCAATGGCGTCGGAAGGATCTTGTAAACCTTCTTAAACTCAGTCGCATTAGCGAAAAGAATCGAATCCGCACGAGCTATTGAGTCCAATTTAACTAAGTCTGCATCATCTCCTATACTCGTGGGAAGTGATTGATTATAGCCTTCTATGATGGGCACTTTTTCAGAAAACACCTCTGCCAATATCCACCAGAAAATGATCAATACGACGAAACCCAAAAAGCCATACAGCAGACTTTGAGATCGAGTAAGTTCTCCACGAAGTTTAAATAGTGTATTCATTGATTCTGATGCACTATTTATATTACTCGGTAGCTACTAGCTCAAAGTCCGTTCTTCGATTTTGTGCTCTACCAGATTCTGTATTATTACTCGCTATCGGCTTGTCTGGTCCATTACCTACAACGATGAACCTGTTCCGTGGCATCTGATAGGTGCCTATTAAGTAGTCCACTACTGACTGTGCACGCTTTTTAGATAGGGTCACATTGAGGTCATGATTACCTGTATTGTCAGTATTCCCTTCGATACGTATACGGTTATTGGCAAATGCCTTGGCAATCGCTACGAATTCTTTGTCGATGATGTACTTGGCATTTTCATCTAACTGGAACTCGCCCGTACGGAAACTAATACTCACTTTCTTACTTGCAATTGCTTCTTTCTTAGCATCGGCCGTAGTAGCTTGAGTAAATGTCTTAGCGCCTTCGGCAGCGTGAGTTGCCCCTGATAGGGTAGAACTTGCTACGAATGAAGGAGCGGCGATCTGACGCCAGTTAGGCACCCTACCTTCGATGAATCCAAGATCTTGATACTTGATGGACATGCTGGAATAAAGATCGTTACCGGTAACACCTTTATAGCCAGAATTGAGACCAAAGAAATTTTGGTTATCTCCATGAGTGGTCAGGCGCACGTTGCCGATCATCTCATCTGCCTCGGCAGTAGTTAATGCCGTACCTCTCTCTGTAAACTCTCGAGCTAAGATATCCGCAGCGTGTCTGCGAGCTTTAGCGTCTGAGTTGATCTCAGCAGCACCTCTCATCCAGCCTTCATATATTTTCGCAAGCTTATCTTCATTTTCCTTGACGTAGCTTCTCTTAGCCATAAATACATCAGCAATGATGTATGCCGCTGATCTTGTGCTCTCTAATACTCTCGAACCAGGTACTGCCTCAAGACTAAGGATATCATCTGGACTCCATACCACGGCAGCATCAACACGTTGAGCCTTGAACACTTCTGCAGCATCAATCGCACTTGCTTGTGGTACAATTGTTACATCGTCCAATGTTAAGCCACCGGCATCTAACATCCACAACAAAAATGAATGTGAAGGAGTCAACTCAGCAACAGCTATCTTTTTACCTCGTAGATCAGACACCTTAGAGATTCCTCTGCGGGCTACAATAGCATCGCCACCACGTGACCAGTCAGCTTGCCATACGATTACGGGGTCAAAATCTCCAAGACCATTGACCTCTGTAGGGAAGGCATCGATCGTATTCCATAGGAGATTAACTTCATCAGCTCTAAAGGCGTTACGTGACGCTTCAAAATCATCTAATACTTTGAACTCTACCTTTAGACCATAATCTTTGTAGAATCTTGATTCCTCTGATGCCTCAAATCCCTCATTGAAGTATTGTCCACCGGCATAACCGCCCCATGTTACTACTCCAATCTTGATGACGTCGTCATCGTTATTTTTCTTACCAAATGAGAATGGACTCTTTTTCTCAACGCTTGTTGAGGTGGAGGTTGCTTCTACTTCGGCTTGATCTTTTAGATTAGAACCTACAGAAGTGTTGTTAAGAAAATACCAAGCTCCAAAAACAATTGCACCTACTATTAGGATGGTGATCAATAGTTTAGAAAACATAGTTAGTCGTCGGGCCATTTTGTTTTATTTTAAATGTTTCGATTGCAAATGTCTGAAAATTTTAAAGGACTTGGCGTCTAACTTATTATCGAGGTTAGTCGTCATGCTGCGATTGGTCAGAACGATCAGTCCGGTAGAGTTCTAAACACTGTATATCATGCAAGCATTAAATCCACCAGTAGCACCATTATGCCAGTAAAGTGGGTCAGTTTCTTTGTTGTTGTCGAATACGCCAAGGCCAGTATAGGCCTGCTCGGAATGTTTATATGATTTCGTCTGCAACATCAGTGTTTCGGGGCCTTGTTGCAAGAGATGCTTGAGAAGTATGCCATCTGCTTTGCTGATGACTTAAAAGCGCCCGCTGACCTTAAGATGTCCCAATTCCAATAAGAGGACTCCGCTCCAAAGGGCATCACTCCAGGCGATGCTATATCTCGCACATCGTCGAGATGAAAGCTACTATGACTCATGTTGAGCGGGTCGAATATCATTTGATCATACAAATCAGCCATCTGTTGGCCTGTTACTTCTTCAGCTATTGCTCCCAGTACACCATATGCTAGGTTGCTATATTCATCCTTGCCTTTAGCCTCTACGGATATACTGGCGCTCTTGAGATATGCATAGAGCTCTTCTTTACCATATGACTTATAGGGATCCTCACCATTACTTAGTCCTATATTCATATTATCAGGCATACGTGGGAGTCCAGAAGTATGACTCAAGAGAGATTTGATAGTTATATCGTGGAGTTGGTCATTATTCACAGGGAGATAGTCCAATATCGAATGATCCAACTGTAACTTATCTTCATCAGCTAAGTGGTGGATGACATAGGCTGTCATCACTTTAGTTATAGATCCGATCTCGAATACTAAGTTTTCATTGGATACGGCGTGGAGGGTATCTGAGGATCGTTTGACGCCGTAATACTGGAATTCATCACCTCGGACATAGGCTAAGGCTAACGCGGTACCGCCTCGAAGCTCTTTGGCATACTCGCTCAGGTAGTTTACCACCTGATCATCATAGATGCCTTGGGGCTCGAGCATACTGACTGCCTCAGGTGAGGACTCAAAATATTTCAGATAGATGGATACGCCCGCGACAAAAAGAACACACAGGCCAACTATAGTGAGGATGATATATAAGATGATTTTCATTAATCGAAGAGGGAGTCGTACTGGTTGGCTCGCTCCACTCGCTCCTTACTAACCATGGTTTCATTGAGGTCAAGTGTTTCCACCTGCTCACCTTCAAGTAAGAGGGTCTTTTTTTCATCCATTAGGATGAGAGAGTTTTCTTGTTCCCACTGCTCGAGCATCTTAAGGCCTTCTTCCTCAAAAATTCCATTTTGTAGATCTATACTACTCATAAAGCTCTCTGACATCTCCATGAAGCGTTCCATTTCGCCCACCTTGTTGCTGACGTCATCGGCTACTTGCTCCAAGGCCATCTCAAACATGGCTCTCTTGTCCTTGTTACCCCTGATGGCATTCATGGCACTGGACATGGCGCTGTGACTGGCCTTCATAGCTTTGAGCTCTTGTTCCTTGATTTCTACTTGATCTGCAACATCCTCTTTGAGGATTTCAGAGTTATCATACATCTTCTTAAGGACTCGATAGAGTATCTCCATCTTGCTATAGAGTGCTTCGTACTTGATATTGGATTCTTTGAGGCGTCCTGCTTTTCGACTCCGCAGGATCATCTGGGATTTCTCGTCAGATTTCTTCGCTGCTTGAGCGAGCGATATGTTGGATTCAATCTCCTTTTTGTTTTTCAGGATGAGTTCTTTCAGCTTGTGCATCTGCCCTCTCAATTGAAGGATCTGCTTATTCATCTTTTTGAGGTTGGCGCTCATCTCATCGACATAGCTTTTTAGAATGCCGATCGGGTCTATCTGTACGAACAAGCTCGTAATCCACCTCATCATACTTTTGTACATGTACCACACCAGGCTCCGAGTTTTACTATCGAGTGCCATATAAATGATCAATCCTAAGATCATAATGATGCCTGCCAAGCCGAGCATCGTCGAAGTGGCAGCAATGATGGCAGGAAGTGCGCTAAATATCAACCAGCCACTGCCGATTAACAATGCGCCGATAGTGATTGCTCCAGTAACTCCTTCTGGCTTACGCCAAAATGATTTTGGCTTATAACTATTATCCATATTGTACTAATAACTACAGTAGATTTAAGACCTAATCTATCGCTAAAGTTCCTGATTATATAACTCTTTCGACAAAATAGCTAAAATCTAAGAAGTAAGGATCGTCATGCGATCTTCAAGTAGATATCGATGATAGAAGACTCCGCTGTTAAACCAAGTATTGCTTGATCTTCTCTGCATCAGCCTTGATCTGTCCAACCACCATCTGATAGGATGCATAGAACCCCTCTTTGGTGGCTTCTACCTTAGCGAGGGACTCATTGATTTTTCCTTCTGTTTTACTGAGCTCTGCTTCCGCCTCTTTGATCTCTGCTTGCAGCTTTTTGATCTGTTGTTGTTTAGCGTTTATTGATTGTTTTAGATTAGCTACATTTTGCTCTCGCTGGATTACTTGAGTGGACTTCTGCTTCTCAAATGCTTCGGTGAACTTCTTTTCTTCGCCATCGAGTATCTGTAGATAGCGCTTGATGCTTTCTGACAGTTTCTTTTTGGTCAGGCCCATGGTTTGTGCCATGGCGTATGCATTTTGGTAGCGCTTGGCTTCGTCTGATTCGATCTTAGTAAGAGACTGAAGAGACTGCTTATACTCCAGATAATCAAACCCCTCTATATTATTAGCTTCGATGGAGCGCAATAACATGTCTACGAACTTATTCTCTGGTTTAGCTGATGCACTTGGTTGAGACGATGCGCTAGCGAGCTTTTTGTTTGCTGCTGGTGACTTAGCAGACTTACCCTTAGTCGTTGTGGCTGTTTTAGTGGTTGACGTTGTGGATTTAGATTGTTTTGACTCTTCTTCAATAACAAATACTGATTTCAATTTTTTGAACATGCTCATGGGCGATAGACATAATAGTTATGCGGCTAATTTACGATTATCATATGCTATTATGAGCATGTGTAATAGTTAGAGTTCTTTCTTATTGTCGGTTGGACAGACTCGATAATACGTCTTTGTGTATGATACTTATTTGCGTATAAAAAAATAATACATATATTAGTATCATACACAATAACGTATGATACAAGTAGGTAAACCTGTCACAGGTGATTCGTTCATCGGTCGTGACAGAGAAGTGCAAGAGCTCATCAACTATATTAAGATGGGTCAAAGTGTTGTATTGATTGCACCTCGCAGATTTGGCAAGACTTCTTTAGTGATGGAGGTGATGAAAAAATTAAAGTCAGATAACTGCTATGTAGGTATGCTGGATTTATTTGAGTTTAACTCTCTGCCACAGCTGAGTCATTCTATCGCAGCAGAGGTCATGGACAATCACGGACTTAAAAAAGCATATGTTCAAACCAGAGGAAGCATTATGGCCATGCTCAAGAATATTAAACTGAAGGCGGTCATAGACGACTTTGAGTTTTTGCTTGGCATGGAGGATCCATCCGTCGACGAGTGGACTAATTTCAGTAATTCTATTTCATTCATTGACGATTTTGCAAAGCAACACGGGCAACAGATTTGTTTCGCTTTTGATGAATATGGAGACATCCTGAAATTTGATGATAACCAATCCATAATCAAGTTGATGCGATCTAAGGTGCAATCACAGACTAACGCCAGCTATATCTTCAGCGGAAGTTATGAATCGGTAATGGATTCTTTGTTTGTAAGTAACAAGAGTCCATTTTACCGTCTGGCTAAGATCATTACGCTTGGGTATCTACCGTTTGATGCAGTTAGATCATATATGATGCGTGAGTTAACGGATCGGGGGATTACACCAGATAAGCAACTGATAGAAGATACCATCGATTTCTTAAAAGGTCATCCATATTATTGTTCTCTGAGTTTACAGCAGATGTACTTATATCACCTCACTCACCATAGGTTACCCACGTTTGAAGAGCTGTTAGAACACCTCATTGACAATGAAAGACATTATCTACAACAACTCTGGACATCCCTATCGTCTAATAAGGAATATGTACAAACCTTGATACATCTCAGTCATAGTAGCACCGGACTATATGCTATGGCTAAGAAACAAAATATCAATGCCAGTAGAGCGCTAGCGACGTTGGTAGGGAGAGGAGTTGTCTATCAGGAAGGAAAGGAATATCATTATTATGATCCAGTGTTCCAGTATTGGATTGCTCAAACAATAAAGGGATGACTATAGATAGTAATAAACAAAGTAAAAATGATCCCATTAGAATTGAAACCTAAATAGTCACGTGTTACCATTATGCCTCTGAATTGCACCACATTGGAATTGAAACCTGCAAACCAAAGCTTATGCGACGAACGACAAGTCAATGGTGCATGGCAACATACCAAATTGCTGCTATTCTATTCTTTTAGGGTAAAAAAAGATAATCCTAATAATCTGTCCCGTAAAACAAGATATTTGCGAGTATTAATCAGAGTACACAATTATGCCCTACGTAGACAATGAGATCTCTCAATTAGAACAGGTTATTACTCACTTGCCCAACGATGGGATATCCCGTATCTCACCCAAAAAGGCGGAAAGTCTTCTGTTTGATGACATAGTGTTTTATCCATTGATGCATGAGGAGTATCGCATATTTCAGCGCCTACTTCATCTTTTCTTAGGTAAGGATAACGTACTTGACACTTCTGACTTAATTGTTGAGGCGATTAAATCGAATCCAGATATTAGACATGACTTAATCCAAAAAGTTATTGATTTCGAGGAGCTGCCGCAGTCGTTTGTTCAGCATCTGCAGGATTTGGATGCTGTCAGTTTGAGTCACATCCTGATCACGGGTTACCACAAGTCAGAAGATCGCATCTTGTTTGATCCGATTCCGAACTATATGTTTACAAGGGACATAGCAGTCACGATTAAGGATCATATCCTAATCTCAAAGGCGACTAAGGAAGCGCGCCATAGAGAGAACTTGCTCTCGAGATTTATATTCAACAATCATCCCATATTTCAACCGGTCGCACAAGCCGGTAAACTGATTGATCTCAACGATCTCGAAGCGTTCCCGCCATCTCGTCGAGCAGAGGCCGTCAATGCAGAGGGTGGCGATATCATGATGTTATCTCCCGAACATCTGCTGATAGGATGCAGTGAGCGTACGAGCCAGTACGCATTTGAAAGTATCAAGAAGCGGATTTTTGAAATCGGGCTGATGGATCACGTGGTGCAGGTGAATATCCCCAATGAACGTAGCTTTATGCACATAGACACATTATTCACGAGGATCGATGCCAATACGATATCGTGTTATAAACCTATAGTCTATGATGGCGAAGGATCAAATGTCATTGTATATGACAAGTCTGGCGACCGTAGAATATATCCGTCGATTAGAGAGTATGTCACAACCGAAGTGAATAAAGACATGGAATTTATCTTTAGCGGTGGAGGTATAAGTCCATATCAAGAGCGAGAGCAATGGACAGACGGCTGTAATCTGGTGGCCATACGTCCCGGAGTGGCGATTAGTTACGATCGCAATCTGAAGACGCTTAATGCTTTTAAGAACGGAGGGTACAAGGTGATGGATGCAGAAGAAGTATTTAGACAGTCGCATAGTGATGGTCACTTCATAGAGCGCATGGAGAAGACTATTATCACGATACCTTCTGCTGAGTTGTCCAGGGCTCGAGGAGGATCACACTGTATGACCTGCCCGATAAAAAGAACGCCGTTATCATGATCACTAAGACAACAACTAAGCGAGTCTTATATGCTGAGACAGACAAGATGGGCTACCTCTACTATGGTCATTATGCTATGTTGTATGAATTGGGCAGATCCGAGCTCATCAGAGATCTTGGCATCAGTTATCGGTATCTTGAGGATGAGTTAGGCGTTATGATGCCGGTGTTGGAGCTCAATTGTCGGTACCTGCGACCAGCACTGTACGATGACATGCTGACTATAGAAACATCGATAGTAGAGCGCCCGACTAAGATGATTACCTTTCATCACAAAATCTATAATCAAGATCAGGCTCTGCTCAACAAGGGTACGGTCAAGTTGTTTTTTATCGATATGACTACACAGAAGAGGGTGTCGAACCCTTCATATCTCAGTAATCAACTTGATCCTTTCTTTTAGATGGCGGATACACCCAATCTTCGAGATAAGATAGATAGCGTCCTCCGTATTGATGATATCATCACTTGGTCCAAGCAGTTTGTCTTACCAGGTTGTGATCGAGTCCCGTTGTACAACATTGTAATCTTCATAGCTGAGGAATTGCAGAAAGATAATCTACCTACCAGAGCTAATTCGGTAGCGTTTAGTTTTTTCTTGAGCATATTCCCTTTTATCATTTTTGTATTACCGCTATTATCGTATACGCCCCTTGCTGAGACAGCCATTGTTCAATTTGAAGCATCTATGGATGGTGTGTTTCCATCTTCTGCTAAGCAATATCTATTAGGGATTGTCTCAGATATTAGAACTGAAGGCAGCTTTGGATTGCAAGGGACTGGGTTTTTGTTATCGTTGTTTTTTGCATCCTCGGGTATGTTGACTTTGATGTACGGTTTTGATAAGAGTTATGATCAAAGCTTTAAGAGCCGAGGTTATCTTAAGAAACGATTGATAGCGGTCCTCTTGACCATTTTATTTGCGGCTATGGTTTTTGCCTCTTTGGTATTGATTGTTTTAGGTGGACAGGTCTTGGGCTTGGTGGCAGACGTATTTGATCTTGCTAACTCTACCAGTCTATTGATAAGTTTGTTGAAGTGGGTTATGATCGTTGTTCTGTTCTATGCGGTTATTACCTTGATCTACAGATATGGCCCATCGACGTATCGTCCGCTGAGGTGGATTAACATAGGAGCAACTCTCGCCACGCTTTTGTCTATCTCTTTTAGTGTAGGATTTTCGTATTTCATTAATAATTTTGATCGTTATAATGAGATTTATGGCACGGTAAGTGCACTTATCGTATTACTCATTTGGCTTCAGCTAAATGCCTTCATAGTATTAGCAGGATTTGAACTTAATACGAGTATCATCGTAAACCGCGACAGACTCTTCAACGACGAAATCACTTCGTCTGCCAGTGAATCTGTAAAATGACTTACAAAAGTCCATTCAAGAGCGACATTTTCGTCTTTATTGCCTGTTCAAGAGTATATTTCGAACGTTTTAGGCATTTTTTCATTATATTCAGTAAAAATCATTGATTATGACACTTTTAGTTTGGCTTGGATTAGGTATGCTATTAGGCATCATTGCTAGCAGACTCATCCCAAAGATGGAATTAAGTAATGCAGTCTTCGCATTTGTAATTGCTATTGTTGGAGCTATTTTCGGCGGCTTTGCGGCTTCGATTATGGGTTTCAATCAAGTACTTGCAAGCGGAGGATTAGCAGTAATTGGTTCATTGACAGTCTTGTTCTTTTACAAGCACTACCTGACTGATACTGTTGCACAATAAAATAATGGCTATCGAATAGAATTTTACTTTTCCCTTTTTAGATAGAATTATTTTAAAGATCGTTTGATCGGAATTGATTTGCAGGTCATAAAGGACATCTATGTAGCAAATTATGATTAATATTATATCAGTATTAATATAGGAGTTGTGTCAAGTGTAGAGCATAATGCCATATACACATCCACCTCAGCTATATAAAAGTATGCTGTATAGTTAATTAGTTCGATGGCAGAATCAAATCATTTCAGACCTTTTCATGTTGCTATTCCCGTACATGACGTACAATTAGCAAGAACATTTTACCGAGATATACTCATGTGCGCAGAAGGGCGCTCTACAGAACAGTGGATAGACTTTAATTTGTACGGTCATCAGTTTGTAATTCACTACAAACCTAAGTCGGACCATACGCCAGATCATACTAATGATGTAGATGGTCATAATGTGCCAGTGCCACATTATGGTGTTGTGCTGCCATGGGTAGAGTGGGAAGCCCTCGCTGAGAGACTACGATCGCACAACGTTCAATTCGTTATAGAACCATACATTCGCTTCCAAGGAGAGGTTGGTGAGCAGGGGACCATGTTTTTTTTAGATCCTTGCGGCAATGCTTTAGAATTCAAAGCATTTAAAGATATCTCTCAACTCTTTGCTAAATAGCAACAAAGACCGCCAGTTTTCATAATATTCAATAAGTTCAACTGTGATCATTATCACGCTTGCGGGTGTGCCTCTCTGAGGGATAAGATGCACGCTATATAGGTATGAAAAGAGTCTTAATAATTATTTCCAAAAGATTCTCATCATCACATGATAATTTTAGTTATCTAAAAAAAATCAATATATACGAAACTGATATTAAGTAGAATAAGAAATAATTTTTGGTTTGTCTAAATAGCTTCAAAGTTTAGAATTTTTAACATAACATCATTTTTAAATAGTCATATTTGTACCAGCGAATCGAGCGAAAAACGCCACTTGAAAAAGGCGTTAGTGGGAACTGTTAACCCAAAACATTTATTGATTAGAAGAACCGCTTAACACATGAAAGACCACGTGTCAGTATGGGACAATTGTCTCTCTACCATAAAGAAAAGTATAAACCCACAAAGCTTTAAAACATGGTTTGAACCCATACGACCAGTGCGCATTGAAAAAAACTCGCTCACGATCCAGGTCCCCAATAATTTCTTTTACGAGTGGCTGGAAGAGAACTACGTAGGTCTCCTCAAAAAGACAATCAGAAAGGAACTCGGTGATGAGGGTAGATTAGAGTATCAGATTGTGGTAGAAGATCATAGTAATACATCGTTTCATGTTGCTGATACACAGTCTAAGTTTCACTCGACAGAGGCAATTAGAAATCCATTCGTAATACCAGGAATTAAAAAAGTTAAGGTTGACCCTCAACTTAATGCTAAGTACACTTTTGACAACTTTGTAGAAGGTGACTGTAATAAGCTTGCCAGATCAGCAGGATTAGCGATAGCTAAGAACCCTGGTGGGACGGCATTTAACCCGCTTGTGGTATATGGGGATGTGGGATTGGGTAAGACCCACTTGGCTCACGCCATCGGAAATGAAGTCTGTAGAAGATTTCCTAATAAGTCGATATTATATATCAGTACAGAGAGATTCACTAACCAGATCATAGAGTCGATCCGAAAAGGCTCGATCAGCGATCTTGTAAACTTCTATCAGACCATTGATTTGTTGATCGTCGATGATATCCAGTTTCTCAGTGGAAAGGCAAAGACACAGGAGATATTCTTCAATATCTTTAATGAACTGCACCAACTCGGTAAGCAAATTATACTCACCTCTGATCGTCCACCTAAACTTTTAGAGGGGATACAAGATCGATTGATTAGTCGATTCAAGTGGGGTCTATCTGCTGACTTGCAGACGCCGGATTTTGAGACACGTATGGCTATACTTCTTGCCAAGATTGAGATAGAGGGGGCTGAGATACCGAGCGATGTCATGGAGTTCATCAGTTACAATGTCAAGAACAATGTCCGAGAACTCGAAGGTGTCTTAATATCACTTGTTGCACAGTCAACGCTCAATAATAAGGAGGTTGATGTTATCCTTGCCAAGCAGGTGGTTGAGAGTTTTGTCAGTGATGTTGGAAAGGAGATTACTGTAGAAAACATAAAGAACCTTGTCGCAGAACATTTCAAGATTCCTCTTGATAAGCTTCAAGGCAAAACAAGAAAAAGAGAGGTCGTGATTGCGAGACAGCTTTCTATGTATCTCGCTAAGAATCACACCACCAATTCATTAAAGACCATCGGTGATCAATTTGGTGGACGTGACCATAGTACCGTGATATACTCCTGTCGAACTGTTCAAGATTTGATGGATACGGATACTTTATTCAAGGATACGGTGTCAGAACTCGAAAAAAAGGTTCAGATGACGATATCTAACGGGTACTAAGGGTCGTAGATCACAGCAAATTTTAAGCGCATATTGGTTTTCTTTGGTTAATTAACTCTTAATCCGAGCGGCATTAGGGCTTGGGGCTATTTTCCAACTGTGAGAAATAGTAATTTTGAAGAAATTATCTCCAATGAAGTTTTTGCAATTTATCCTCGCAATAAGTTTTCTCTCTTTAATCACCTCGTGCAAAGAAGGACCCTCAAAGGGTATAGGTGTTGAACCTAAAGAGGTTACAGAAGCTGGTTTGTCGTGGTATAAGATTGATGACTTAGACCAGATGGATCTTGGGGATAAGAAGGTCATGATCGACATGTACACCTCATGGTGTGGATGGTGTAAGGTTATGGACAAGAAGACCTTTACTGATCCAGCTGTTGTGGATTATCTCAATGATAACTTCGTCATGGTTAAGTTTAATGCCGAGCGTAGAGAGCCAGTTTCGTTCCAAGGCGAGACATATGAGTGGATCAACGCAGGTAGAAGAGGCGCTAATAAGTTGGCCTTAAAACTGATGAGTGGGAGGATGGCCTATCCTACTATGGTATATCTCGATAGTGAACTCAACACAATTAAGGCGAGCGCGGGCTATAAAAAGCCTGATCAACTACTACAGGAGTTGCAAGTGCTGTAAGGATTTGGACAATAACTGACCGTCCAAACCAAGCTAATTTCCATACTACATAAGTAAGTCTCGTCTTAGTCGCTGATATGATCTAAATATTGCCTGATCGAAAGTTAGCCCTTAACCCCTCTGATCGTAGTTGTTTCTTGTATCCAACATTCAACCTTAAAGCTGTTTCCTTCTTTTAGCCCCCTCTGGAAGATGTCCCCAGTAGTCGGCATGTACTTGGTATATTGATTGATCCACTTATTAGCCTCTGCAGCTACAGATGGATCTACTCTTTTGGCTTTTTCAAACTGATCAATTGCAGGCCATGTTACGATCTGACTATTCCATCCTCGCCCTGACCCGCACAGCGGTCCAGATGAAGCATATAATTTTCCAATCAGGATATAGGGCTCGCCCCAGTTAGGATTGTTCTTAGCAGCTTGGCGAGCGTACGATCTGGAAGCAGTAAAATTCTTGATGTGAGCATAGTATATCTTAGATATCAATAACTGCTTTTCAGCTTTCTTGATGGGGTCATCGGTCTCAGAAATATACTGTTCATAATATTCAATTGATTCCTCAAACCGTCCCTCGTTCAGAGCATTGTATGCCAACTTCAATGGTCCTGGTGGCGGTGGAGCAACATAGCACTCTTTATCCTTGGCTGCCTTCAGGCGTTGTACTCTTGGGTCATTAGGATTACACTGTGCCCAGACCATTTTAAGGTATACTTCGGTGACATTGTCACAATCGGTACTATCCTGTAGATACTGATCAAAATATCGATCCATATAGTAATCACAATTGTAGAATCCTCTGATGCCCTCTAAACCAGAGAGCAAGCTTGGACTGTACTCGTTGATTACGTCCCAAGCATCGCAGTACTCTTCTTCGCAAGTCTCGAGGCCATAGTCTATCGCATCAAAAATCTCGTAAGCTATGTTATCTGCTATTTCAACTTCGATGTCTTTATCCAGTACTCTATCGTAGAGCATTCTGGAAAATGGATTGATGATGAAGTAATCTGCCTCTTTACCCTTTTGGTTCATGACTTCATTAAAGCCGACAAAAATATCGTTGTCATCGACGAAGTTGCGGTAACTGTAATAAGAGTTATAGGCTTTACGTGCCAGTATCGTTCCGTCATCTTCGAAGCATTCCAGTCGCTTGTCATAGATGCTGAGTATAGTATCGACCAGAGCCTCTTGTACACCTTGATCAGTTGCCTGCTTGAAGTAGTGGTCATATATTTTGATGCCGTCATCAAAATGATAGGTCACTCTACCATTGGCACCAGGTGCTGTGTAATAAGCTTGTTTCCAGTATGCTCGAGCACCATCCCAATCTTCAAATCTAATTCGATCACGATAGATCACATAGGCATCCTCTGTAGTGCTTTGTAGAGTAGGTTCGAGATCATTGAGCGTGACACAATCGGTACGTGACTCAAGGACCGGTTGCTGCACCACTTGCCGAGTTGGCTCTTGGACCACGGGCTCTATCACCTTAGGTGAGCATGAATATATCATCATAACTGCCGCACATATGGTAATCAATACATTGGTCTTCATAGCTGATCTTTTTTATTTAGACTTAACTCTCAACAATTAGTAGCACCAATATATTTCATTAGGATGATTTTTGTAGACATTGATGACTGATAATGATTCTCATAAATATTCAATTCAGATGACTGATCAACCATGATGGACAAAAAGAAAATCAACGAAGTCTTGCAGGGAGTCATAGCTGATAAAATCCAAAAGTTAACACACAGTATCAAACTGATCGACGACTCAGCTGCTAATGAAACCAAGAGTAGCGCCGGGGATAAGTATGAAACGTCACGAGTTATGCTACAACAAGAAAAGGATAAAAAGCTTGGACAACTCGATCTATGGAATAGCTATGATGCGTCTCTCAAACTAATAGAAGTAAGTCAGCACGATTCTATACAGTTAGGCTCTGTGGTAGTTACAGATAAAAATATCATCTATGTTGCTGTACCTGTTGGTAAGATACAGTGCGATGGGAAGCAAATCTTTGCCATCTCCACTGATGCTCCCTTGTATAAGATCATGGAAGGGAAGACTAAAGATGATGAAGTATCTGTGAACGGTAAAGCGATTACCATCAAGGATGTATTATGACTTACTCCACCAGCGTGAGCGTACCGGTCATGGTCTCCTCTATATCAAGCTCAAAGTCATCGCTATATCTAACCCTAATCGCATAGGCGTATACCCCTGGTTGAAGAGATTGGAAGCCTAATCCGCTGCCATCCCATCCTATATTGATATCAAAGGTTTCAAATACCTTACCTCCGAACCGATCAAATATCTGAAGTTCGTACTCTGACAAGAATATCCCTTCGGGTACGGATGCGATAAATAGATCATTACGGCCATCTTGATTGGGGCTGAAGGCATTTGGTACATAGATCGAAAATGCAACACACTCTCGATTGCTCACTTCAATTTCATCTTCGAACTGGCACCCCAAACTGGTTGTTGCAATAGCGGAGATTGTCCCAGGTTGGGACACTATAAGCTGATTACCTGTGGTGCCATCCGACCAGACAACACTTACATCATTGCGATCGACACTGAGCTGTGCAGTTAGTTCCTCACACTTACTGAAATCATCGCCGAGATCAAATACAGGTAGTGGCTGAACATCCAGAACGAACTCATCCGAACTACTACAACCATCGATTGTAGCCGTAGCCGTAAATGTTCCTCCTTCTGATACTTCAATTTCATCTGTGGTTTCTCCAGTGTTCCACTCAATATCCCAGCGACCATTAGGGTTATCTACTTCGAGTGTTACGGTTTCGTTGTCACAGATCGTTTCGTCTTCTCTAAGGGAGAACTGTGGAGTTTCCATTGTGCTTATATTGATATCATCAATAGTAACACATCCACGGATATCTACCTGAACTTGTAATGCAGTCCCGGAGCCCGTCAAAGCAGGGGTAATTGTTGGGGTTGTTTCATTTGTACTCCACAGATAGGTAGCTCCTTCATTCGTGGCATCAAGCGTTATCATCGCTCCTTGGCAGACTGAGGTGTCAGGGCCTAAATCGACAATAGGCAGCTCTTGTACCTCAACAAGCACTGAATCTCTAAACACGCATCCGTTGATCTCAGCCTCTGCCCAATAGATATCTTCCAATTCTATCGTGAGGAAATCGCCCATATTTGGAACACTCCAAGTTAGATCGGGAAATGATCTGCTGACAGACAGTACTGTGGAGTCGCCATCACATATGACCTGATCGTCACCCAGGCTAAATGTTGGCGTCTCTCTTGTCGCCAGTTCGAAGGAATCCTCATCCTGACAGCCATTAGCATCTGTAATCAGAACGGAGTATTGGCCTGCCTCGGTAAGCGAGACGCTATTGCTCATGCTGTTGATACCAGTCCAGACGAAATCTTCACCATTATCCGGTAAGGTTATAACAAAAGTGTCTCCCTCACATATAGAGGTGTCTGCGGGTAGAGTAGCATCAGGATTGGCATTGACTATCAAGTCAAAGCTGTCCACAACTACACAAGCCTCTAAGGTCATAGTTGCCACAAAAAGCCCCTCTTCATCAGCGATGAATTGTGTTTCGGTAGTACCGTCCTGCCACACATAACTCACATCTGGAGTGTTAGCAGATAAGATTATTGAATCACCTTCACATATAGCTCCTGAGTCGTCGGCAGCGATCATGAGATTAGGTCGATCTTGAATCGTGATGGACACGCTATCGCTCACAACGCATATACCGTCATCTACCTCAACGATATACAGATCGGTCTGATCTGCCGTAAGAGTCTGTGATGTGCTTCCATCCTGCCAGATATAGGCAGCACTTGCAATGCCCGCATCCAGTTCGATAACATCAGGTGAGCATATCGTGGTATCAACACCTAAGTCCAATGCAGGCGCATTTTGAAAATCTACTATCAATGATGCTGTGGCCTCACACCGTTGGATTGAGGCCGTTACGGTAAATGTTCCTGCGGAGTCCACTTCAAATGTCTCATCTGTACTGCCATCCTGCCATAGATAGGTTGCCTGACTCGATAAGGCTGCATTTAAAGTAAGTGCCTCGCCCTCACAGAGAGTCGTATCCGATCCTATAGAAAAATTATCTACGTCAATGACGGAGACATCAATAGTATCATTGGCCGTGCATACGCCTCGAGTGACTTGCACACTGACATCACCGATTGTATTAACAGATAGAGTAGGAGTCATGTCTCCAGTACTCCATAGCACTTGATCATTGAGATCAGTTGTAGCAATGAGCTCAAGGGTCTCACCCGTACAGAGTGTTGTATCAGCTCCGATGTTCACAACGAATGGATCATCCACATTTACATTGATGGTGTCTCTTATACTACAAGAGGATTCGCTAACCTCCAACCAGTAGAGATCTGTCTGGTTCACATCTATTGAGCTATCGGTGCTGCCCGTAGACCAGAGCACCTGTGCTGCGTTAGGCGGTGCGCTGAGGGTTACACTTTGATCTCCACAGATCGTGGTATCTTGACCCAAACTGAAGCTGGGTAGCTCTAAGACATCTACTTCGATCGTATCAAAGGTGACACATGCTTCAAGAAAGACTTGTACAGTGTACGTATCTGCCTGATCTACAGTTATGTTATCCACATTTGATTCGCCCGTGCTCCAATTTGCCGCAAATGTAATATTTGTAGGCAGACCTTCGAGTCTAAGATTTAATTCTTCGCCTTGGCACAGAGTGGTGTCATTTCCGAGATCAAATTGTCTTGGCGTATCAAAAGTGATTAAAATGGTATCTGAAACTGTACAGATATCTTCTACTAAGGTTAGGGAGTATAGATCTTCTTCACTTACCGAGATGGTACGGTCGGTACTTCCAGTAGACCAAATGAAATCTCCATTGAAATTGGTAGGAACACTCAGTTCTGGGACTTCACCCATGCAAAAAGTTGTGTCTCTTCCTAAGTTTATAGAATCCAAAAAGACTTGTTGGATAACTATCGTATCTGTCGCTACACAACTGCCCATTTGGACTGTTACCGTATAAGTGTCAGTATCCGTGATCGATATAGATGGGGTGGTTTCACCAGTAGACCATAGGATATTACCAGCATTCAATCCAGTATTCAGCGTGAGTGACGCTCCATTACAGAGGGTCGTATCATTACCAAGATTGACGTCGAATGCGTTATCGAATATCACCTCTACACTATCTCTAAACATACAGTTACCTTCTGAAAACTCTGCCCAAAATATACCGGACTGTGATGCAGTGATACTGTTACCTGTACTGTTGTCAGACCATAATATATCACCACTAAACCCAGATGGTGCTTCAAGGGTCAATACACCATTGTCGCATATAGTTGTGTCATTTCCTATCCTCAACGCAGAGAGATCTACTGCTTCAACAACAATTGTATCGCTAAAGCTACAAGCACCACTATCTACTCTTACAAAGTAGGTGTCTGGATCAAAAGCAAAAATAGCCTGTGTCTCTTCTCCTGTAGACCATGCATATTGAGCATCGTCTATCGGTATATTAAATTGTGCTATAGATCCATTGCAAAGCGTTGTATCGCTGCCGAGATCAAAACTTATGGCTTCATTAAAACTGATATTAACGGTATCGCTTTGGCTACAGCCATTGGTGAAGAAGACTTCTGCACGTACGTTTCTAATGATTGAAGGTCTGACGCCTAAGGTTACCAGCTCAAAAGTAAAAGGACTGCTGATCTGTAGCTCGTTGCCATTCCAGATGACACTGTCGACATCATCGTCAGAAAAATTTAAGTCAAATATGATTTGTTCGGTATCGTTACAGATGACTTGATCCTCTCCGAGGAAACGATTGACATCTTGTGCATTGGGATCTCGAAAGCTCCAGCCCGAGTTGCCTTGCACATCTACACTCCCTGTCCCTGCATCAAATGCATTGCCACCAGTGGCTCGTATATCCGAGATACTCGTGAATGACATGTCAATAGTCGCAGATGCTGGTATAATAAGTTCCTCTTGTGTCCCTGATTCAAAACTTGAAAAAGTGATCGGTTGACAAACATCACCTAAGGATTCAAAGTATGAGTTAACAGCTATCGCATTGTTAGGGTCGATCTGATAGGTGTTACCAGGCGAGAAAATGAGGCTGTCAAGTATATAATCATCTCCAAAAATCTCCCCATCGCCGCTAAATCTAAAGTTAGGGCTGGATAAGGGTGTTAAGGCAATAGCTCGTCCTAATCCTGAGGGGTCACTGAACCACACACTTCCTAACTCTCCCTCGTTAGTCTCTAATCCTGTGACTTGAGCACTTAGCTCCCATTGAGTATTTTCCACGGATGTAATGGCCGAAGTACTGATAGTCAAGGGTTGCTCTGTATCTATTTCAGAACCTGTTACTAATATGTATGAGTCTCTTAGGTCGAGGCCCATCTGATTATTGAAGGCAAAAAACCGCCCTGTAGTGATGTCATGCCCATTACTTATAAAGTTGACTGTTGGGTCAAATCCACTGATGGTGATATCAAACTGTACGTTGAGGTCGTCTAATAGCTCAATGTTACGCTCACTGTAGATGCGTAAATTTTCTAATTGAGTGCCACTGGTTCTGACCATCTGCTGCCTACTGGCACCGGCTTCTCGATCGCCACTTAATATGGTAAAACCAATGGCCCAGTTAAAGTTATTTTCTAAGATGAGGTTGTTGCTGACAAAGATCGTAGGGAGGTCTATTGTTATCCCGTTTTCCGGTGCGGTATAGGTGAAATTATTGCAAAATGCACTGGACAACGTGGATACCACATCAGTATTAGTATTAAACGAGTTGAGATCAAAGATTACGTCATCTTGGATAGTTGGTACACATTCTCCCCCAGGACCGCCGCTTGTCAGAGACCAGTTGTTATTGTCAAACCACTCACCTGTACCGCCTACCCAGTAGAGGACGCGATCATCAGGATTAGCGGGTGTACGCACATTTTCATTCTCTCCTGCGTCTATGGATTCTCGTAAGTCAAGACCAAATCCACTGGCTGTCTCAAATCGTATCCGCCGAAATACGAAGCCTTCAGGGCGTGAATTACTAATAGAGAAAAACAAACCCGCTAAGTCAGGCTGATTTAAGAATCCAGATATTGTGGCGTATCCATTACAAGGATCATTAGTGACAATCTCATCTAAGATCCGCTGTGTAGAGGTGTTATTTAGAAATAGAGTCTTACTATTTCTAACTCTGAGTACATCAAATTCGTGATCTCCGAAAATCTCGCCATCAGTAGTAAACTCTATATAATTGATATTGTCTAAGGATCCTGTAGTAGAAAGCCTGGATAGTTCTGCGTCCTGAAAGATTAGGCTGTCGATCCCATCAAAAGTGAGATTAGTGGAATTAAAAGCAAACGTGCCTATCTCAGGGGCAATAGCAGATATCCTGATTGTACCATCACTACTGTCAAAGTCTCTATCAATTGCACCATCAGATATGATTGCTGCGGCTATAATGGTCCCGTCATTTCTTATAGTACCATTCACAAAAGTATATGCTCCACTGATAGTCAGGGTGGCCTCTATCCTGATCTCTTGACCATTATCTTGCAAGATAGATCGGGCTACTGCATCATTCATAATAGCGCAGGGGCCAGAATTATTATCAAATATCACATCATTAGCTATGGTAGGAACATTGGCATCTGCCGCTCCCCCTGATGTCGTAGACCAGTTAGCAGCGTCATTCCAATTACCATTATTGCCGATCCAGAATAGATCCTGGGCGGGCAGCTGTATACACAGGCAGAGCAGAGATGTAATAGTAACTATATGGTAGAGTCGATCAATTCTCACAGTCGAATAAGATTATAACTGAATCGGATAAACATATTAATAATAGCCTCTCAAGGCTATAAGATTAACATTTAAACAGATAGAAGAATGAGTTAATTGTCCTGAGGTGTATGTCTTTAACGCTGATTATGCGCTGCTTATGTCTACATTATATAAATAACATCATATTAACAAGGCGGTAACTAAAACACCCCAAAGTGTCACTATCTTTACATTCAGAACAAATGGATTAACTGTCTTAAACGACATTGCATAGACCATTTTGAATTCTACTTACTGAAGCCTTTTCATTTTTACCTTACCACCTACCTATCAGATACAGATAGTTGTCCATACTATTTGAACATCTAAAACTTGTTTTATGAAAAATGCTCTACACTTATGTAGCATGGTATTATCGTGTCTACCAGTATTGTATTTGACCATTTTCTCTACTGCGCTGACTGCAGCTAATACCGCAGAACATTTCAGCACATGTAACAGATCACCTGTCATAACATGCCCACAAAATTACTTTGGCTGTTTAGGTGATGACACTTCTCCTGCCTCTGTCGGTGCAGCCACTGCAGTAGCTGGAGAGAATGATTGTGAAGTACCTGTTGTCTCTTTTGAAGACGAAGTCGAGGGTGCTGATGCCTGCGCAGGCGGAATTTTAATTAAAAGAACTTGGCGTGCGGATTATCCCGATGGGGCAGATCCTTGGCTATTTGCAGAGTGTACTCAAGTAATTCTACTTGAAGACGATGAACTCCCAGTGATTACAGATTGTCCTACCAATATTACAGTTGATCCAGATAATGGAACAACTGCGACTGTTGCCTGGGCACCTCCGTTTGCCTCAGATGATTGTGGCATAGTGTTTTTTGAAAGTAATGTGCAGAATGGATCAGTGTTTCCAGCTGGTGTAACTACTGTGATATATACTGCTCGAGATGCTTGTGGTAATGAATCAACATGTTCATTTACCGTAACTGTCAATGCTACTGGCTGTCAAGATGTCCCGACTATCAGCTGCCCACCGAACTTCTCGGGCTGTGTAGGTCAGGATCTTGATCCGATTTTTACGGGTACGCCTGCAGCATCTTTTGCTGATCCATCTTGTGGCACACCTAATGTCACTTTTAGAGATGTAGTTGTCTCTACAGGAGGCGCTTGTGCACAGAATAGAACGATAGAAAGAACTTGGACAGCCACCAATGGTGCTAACTCTAACCTGTCGGCATCATGCGTACAACTTATTGAGACACAAGACAATGAGCCTCCAGTGATTATCACTTGTCAAGAGGATCTTGAGAATAGTACAATATCACCTTCAGGAATTGTCATCATATATGATGATCCAGTCGTTACTGACGATTGTGGTATTGCCTCTGTTGTGCCGAGTATACCAAGTGGTAGTGTGTTTACACCAGGGGTTACTCCAGTTACTTTTACAATAACCGATTTATGTGGCAATGTTGCGACATGTACCTTTGAAATAACTGTCATACTTGTCCAATGTCAAGATCCACCAGTGATAGACTGTCCTGATACTTTTGAAGGATGTGTAAGCTCAAGTAGTGATCCTTCAATTACGGGTATGGCTACTGCTACATTTAGCAGCATGACTTGTATGAACACGCCTGATGTAACATTCAGCGATGTGGTAATATCTACGGGCTCTTGCGCTGGTACAAGATTAATCGAAAGAACTTGGACGGCCACTAATCCTGATGACTTTACCATGACGACGAGTTGTGTTCAGAGGATCAATCTACGCGATCAAACGGTGCCAACAATTGTTACTTGCCCACAAGACATAGTGATCGGAAGCAGTTCAACATCTGGACGTGTAGTTAACTTTCCTGATGTTGTAGCAACTGATAATTGTGGTATAGCAAGCGTAACATACTCTACTCAGAGTGGTAGTGTGTTTCCATTGGGGACAACAACTGTACAAGTCACGGTGACAGATGCTTGTGACAACTCTAATACATGTTTCTTCTCCGTACAAGTACTATTAGATCAGGCTTGTCAAGAGTCACCTAATATAAGTTGTCCTGCTAATATGGATCTCTGTGTAGGAGAATCTACAGATCCAGCTTTTACTGGTCAAGCAACAGCGAGCTTCAGTTCTAACAACTGTTCGTCTGATGCTATCATCACTTTTAGTGATCAAGTAGTAGCGACGGGGACTTGCGCTAATGCCAGAACGATACAACGTACTTGGACAGCGACTAATCCGGATAACTCGGTGTTAACATCGTCATGTACACAAGTAATTACTGTAGACGATACTCAGGCTCCAGTCATATCTCAGTGTCCTGCTGATATCACTCAATCGACTACATCGCCGAGCGGTATTGTTGTAAACTACAGCCAACCTACGGTATCTGATGATTGCGGTATCGCCGCTACAAGCTTCAGTAAACCAAGTGGAAGTGTTTTTACTCCAGGTGTTACGACTGTTACATTTACAGTAACAGACTTATGTGGTAGAGTATCTACATGTTCATTTACTGTAACCGTCAATATGGCTATGGCCGGTTGTCAGAGTTCGCCTAACATGGGTTGTCCTGCAGACTTTACTGGATGTCCTAGCTCATCTACCTCTCCAAGTGTGACAGGTATGGCAACAGCATCATATGGGGCAAGTTCAGGATGTACAGGAAGTCCGACGATTACATTTAGAGATGAGATTGTTTCCCAAGGCCCGTGCAATGGCGCGACAAGGATCAATCGTATCTGGACGGCTACTAATCCAGACAATGGTCAATCAGTAAGTTGTACGCAGCGCATAACACTTGTTGATACTCAAGCGCCGACGATTACTAATTGTCCGTCAAATGCAACGATATCAAGTGCACAATCTACCTATTCGTGGGCTATGCCTACAGTTACAGATAACTGTGGAGGTACGACTATTAGCGCCAGCGTTGCCAATGGTAGTACTTTTCCGATAGGTACCACTACAGTTACATTAACAGCTACAGATGGTTGTGGTAATCAATCGAGCTGCTCATTTACAGTAACAGTTGTACAGGCTGGCTGTCAAGCAACGCCAACGATTAGCTGCCCGGCGAGCTTTACAGGATGTCCTGGTACTTCGACTTCACCGAGTGTGACAGGCATGGCCACAGGATCATTTGGTTCTGCTACCGGATGTTCAGCGTCTCCGACCATTACATTTACTGATCAAATCGTCTCGCAAGGTCCATGTAATGGAGCTACGACGATCAATCGTATCTGGACAGCGACTAATCCGGATAATGGTCAGGCTGTAAGCTGCACACAGGTTATCAGCCTCGTAGACACACAGGCGCCGACTCTCACGAACTGTCCTGCAAGTGTCACGATATCAAGTGATCACGGAGCGTATAGTTGGACATCTCCAACCGTAACTGACAACTGTGCAGGTACAATAACGTTGCACTCAGATGTTGCCAACGGTAGTGTGTTCCCAGTAGGAACAACCCAAGTAACTATCAATGCGAAAGACGCATGTGGTAATAATTCCAGTTGTTCTTTTAGTGTAACAGTGGTAGAGTCTGGATGTCAAGCGATACCAACGATTAACTGTCCGGCTAATTATACAGCGTGCCCAGGCTCCTCGACATCACCAAGTGTAACAGGCATGGCGACTGGGTCATTTGGTTCTGCGTCTGGATGTCCATCTACTCCGACGATCACATTCACTGATCAGATAGTAGCCCAAGGTCCTTGCAGAGGAGCAATGACTATTGATCGGATATGGACGGCGACTAATCCTGACAACGGCCAGTCAGTGAGTTGTACACAGCGTATTACTCTTGCAGATACACAGGCACCTACGATTACTAATTGTCCAATAGACGTGACGATCTCAGCATCTCAAGCTAATTATTCTTGGATGACTCCTACGGTTACAGATAACTGTGGAGCTTCGCTCACATCTAATGTGACTAATGGAAGTCAATTTCCTATAGGATCTACTACTGTAACATTGACAGCACGGGATAACTGTGGTAACACAACGACGTGCTCATTCGTAGTGACAGTTGAAGAAGAGACAACCACTGGTGGTGGAACAGGAAACGGAGGGACTGGATCTGGCTCTTTGTCAGTAACATGTCCGTCAGATATGGTGATGGCTTGTGATGACAATACTTCTGCCAGCATTCCTCAGCCTCAAGTGAGTTCTTCTTGTGATTTATGTGCGGGAGGAGATATCTCTGGATTTCTATTTATCGGTAATTTCAGAGGAACCAATTATTACCTATCTCGCACTAAGGCGACATGGCCACGGGCAAGAACTGAAGCATCTAATATTGGAGGATTTTTAGCTAAAATTGAATCTGCAGAAGAAAACCACTTCTTAGCTTCACGATTGCCAGTGAACTCTGCTTATATCGGACTCAGTGACGAGATCGAAGAAGGAACCTTTAAATGGACAGATGGAGAAGTGCCAACTTATACTAATTGGTACCCTCGTCAGCCTAATGATTATCAAGGCAAACAGGATTATGTAGAGTTACTTAAGAATGGACTTTGGAATGATCAGTTCAACTATGAGAAATTACTATTCATCGTAGAGCTTCCTTGCGTATCAGTGAGACAGACAGCTGGCCCGACTACCTTGAAGAACCTCAGTAGTTCTACTCGTGTAGAGTTTGAAGTGACTGATGCTTGTGGTAATGTGGAGACTTGTAGTTTTGCCGTTCAGGTAGAGCAGAGACTATCTATAGAATGCCCCGATGATATTGCTGTAGAAACTTCAGCAAATGGTGCTTATGTAGCGTATAGCTTACCAGAGGTTACAACGTGTTGTACTGCTGGAAATGCACAACCGAGATCTATTGATGGATTTATCTATATGGGCTATCACGGTGGTTCATACTACTACTGTAGTCGTAGCAATGCTACGTGGAGCCAGGCGAATGCTACATCACGTAGTTTAGGTGGATACTTAGCGACAATCGAGTCACCAGCTGAGAATAATTTCTTAGCGAGACAATTGATCACACAATCTGCATTTATTGGAGTCAGTGATCATATTACAGAGGGACGATTCTTCAATGTGAATAATCGTGAGATTAATTACGCAAGTTGGGGAGCTCACCAGCCGAGCAACACAGGTGGTAGTCAACATTTTGTTGAGATGAATCCATATGGAGAATGGAATGATGTTGCTGCTGACGCTCAGCGAGAGTATATTATGGAGGTTCCGGCCGATGTAAGATTTACTCTTGTAGAAGGCGTGCCAAGTGGTGGTGCATTCCCTGTAGGGACAACCAGAGTAACCGTCAGAGCAACTGATGCTTGTGGTGTAAGTGAGACTTGTAGCTTTAATGTTACAGTAAGTAATCCGAATACGGGTGGTGCTACTACTTGTAGATCATTCGCTCAGCGTAGTGATCTTGGTTTTATAAAAGAATCTAAGGTTGGAAACTTGTTATTCAAGACGGGTAACAATGGTGGTTTTGCTGACTTGACTGAGTATTGTCTTGATGTATACGAAGGTGGAGAGTTTGATGTTAGATTCACTCCTGGATTCGGATCACAAGCTTACTTAGCTTACTATCACTTCTACATTGATTTCAATGGTGATGGCGATTTCGAAGATGAGCGAGAATTAATAGGTACTTCTAGAAGTTCTAATGTGATTGCGGGAACATTCCCTATACCGATAGGAACTAAAATCGGTAAGATCAGAATGAGAGTAATCATGAGTCTTAATGGATTTCCTAAGAGTCCATGTGACGTGATTGCATTTGGAGAGGTAGAAGATTACTGCTTAAATGTAAGAGCATATCGTGGAGAAGCTTTAGCTAAAGGCAGATCCGATATAGGAATCGTTGAATTACAAGGCCAGGGAGGCATTGATAATGGGATAGACTTCAATCAGCGAGATCTTCAAGAACTCAAGCTTACGATTAGTCCAAATCCTGTTAGTCATATGATGTCTATCAGCTATGATGCTACTAATGTAGCAGAGGCTCAGATCATCGACCTCAAAGGTCAAGTTGTAAGAACTATAGATGATCTCTCCATGAGATTAGACGTGAGCGATTACAGTGCAGGAATGTACTTGTTACGAGTGATACATCATGATGGGACTTCTAAAGTTGAGAAGTTCATCATAGAATAAATCAAAGCGTAAGAAAAACCAACGTTTTTTGATTAAGGCCGGGGCAATCGTCTCGGTCTTTTTTTATGGACATAAAAAAAAGAGACCGGAGCAACTACTCACCGATCTCTCATTCATAGATTGAACCGTTTCATGGTTCGGGGTTACTTATTAGACATATTTGTAACTCTTGCGTCCCTATTGACTGTCGCCACTTTGACAAAGATTCCCTGCGGCCGTACCGTTATTAAGGTCGGTGTCATAATAAATCTTCCCTCTGCACTGGATCTGCGGTAAAATCGCTAAGAATAGAGCTAAGATTGGACCCTTTGGAGGAATAGATTTCTATCAAAAGAAGCTGCTCAACAAGCTTAGACCTATTTGCTTATAATGAGTCAAGTACACTAAAGAACCTTTCCTATCGGGGTAATCAATTTTTATTGGTCTGGGTTGTATCGCCCAATTAAGGTTGTAGCGATATCCTTAGTTGTAATTGTATCCATGTTGGAATCAATCTGGCTGTAGAAGTTAACGTGGCCATGGACTAAGCACCATGGCTTCATTAATATCATTATCTGTATTGATCGAGATGCTCTTGATCACTTCCAGTCAGTTGTAATAGAATATGAAGTGATTAAAACACCTAATCTATTCTGAGGTCTTCGACTCTGATATCTGGATATGAAGAAATGTCGAAGGCAAAAAAATCGTCTGTGTAAACCTTATTATGAGACGATGAGGCGATAGTGACTAATAATCGACTACCATCCTTACTGAATGCGTCAATCTTAGAAAAATCTTCACGATCCTTGTCGATAGCGATACGATATTTGAAAAACTCACTATCCCGATCTAATGGTTTGAACACGATAAATATCTCCGTATCTGTTTCATTTTCAAGATCATATTCAAATCGACCACTTTCATATTCTCTCAGGAGGTCCTTTGGCGTCATCAAGCCTAACTCATCGTCTTCGTCGAAGTCATTAATCTGAACCTCGTTTCTATCTTTCAAATAGAGGTAGACATCTTCACCATCTCCGATGATATCTTGTTCTTCTGATATAAATTTAAATCGCTGGTCAGCCTGTATGATCTGCGCTTTTTGCTTTTGTACCGGACGCTCAGGATACTTGATCTCCAAGTCAAAGGATATCTCAAAAGATCGGTAATTTTCGTACTTCTCGCTGAGTCGATCTAAGACTTTTTTTGCACTCTTTTTTTGCGCATGAACTGGAGTCTGTAGGGCAATCAGGAGGATTAATGTGATTATTCTCATAGTCATGTGAGCTTAGTTGAAGTATCAATAAAACGTAGCTCCCCGAGGCAGCATTGATAATTGTGTGTTAAAATCGTCCGAAAATCATCACTGATTACGACCATCAATGCCAAATCTGCCTCCTCCCATAAATAGTAAAACCAGATAAACACCTCCGTATATAAGTGCCAGCTCTTTTTTCTGCCATGGATCACCACCATGAATCATAAATGCAGCGACAATCATCGTAAACAGGAGAGGTATCGAGGCAAGCCTTACTTTAAATCCGATAATTAAGGCGATCGCACATACAAACTCTGCAAATACCACCAGTATCAAGCTGAATGCCGGACCAAACCCAAATGGATCTGCAAAGCCAAAATCACCATCCAAGACTTTCATAAACTTTGGATAACCATGGGTAAGCATAAAACCTCCGCCTATCAATCTCAAGATCAATAAGGACCAATCTACATTCCGCAATTCATTATTAAGAAGTGAATTAATCATGGACTTTTTTTTGACCAAGATAATCAATCGATCATATGTTTTACACTCATTACTTTATTAGGCCATGACCTTAGAATTATCTTAGCTAAGTGTTGAGGGTTATATTCTTATGTATAGGCTTGTCATTGATCAGTCCTAATGATTGCTTTGGACAGTTTCAATGGAATTGGAGAGATCCGTTGGACCTTAACCATTTTGATTGGGGAGATAACAAGTTACTCCTCTATAATAGTATTGGTTTGGCAGTAACCCTCAAGTTCAGTAAGAAAGATTTTGGTGATGATGTACAGCGTACTGGACAGTTCAGTGCCCACCTCGATGTCTTAAGAGAATATAGCCGTCCTCCTATTTCAGATGTCTTATCGGCCAGATTGAGATGGGTTAAACCTATCAGATCCTTTCTTAATCTTGGCGGGGATCTTAGCTTATATCGAGTTGATGATCTTGAGGTCCAAACAGAGGGCATTGGAGGTCATATTGTGTTTAACTGGTTACTCCTCAATGGTGATCATGTAAAGATCGTCTTTGACAACGGTGTTGGTCCCAATGTTTTTAACGCTGCCTTTCCATTCGGAGGTACGCAGTTCAATTTTTCAACATTCTATGGGGTATCGATCCAAGTGAAGGTGCCCACGATTGGGTGGTTAACTGTAGGGGCAAAAAACCTGCACATATCTAATGCAGGTATAGCAGGGGCTGATCGTAATCCTGCTCTCGATGCTTGGGGTTTTAGCATCGGATATATATTCCCTTAGGCCACAGCAGCTAAGCGATTACCGCTATTAGCAATTACAGACATAGCGGGTTGCATTTGATTAGTGAGATGTAAGATGTAATCTACTACATACCTCGAGATTAATTGCCTTTTGCTAAATGTGCTCGATATCGTTACCCCGTCTTCAGAGCAATATATATCAAAGTATTTTTTTATCCCGGGAGTCTTAATAGCTTTGATAGCCTCGATGGTATCCTCATTTATATTTGGATTGTGATAAATCCATTTTGATTCGAAATTACCATCTATCTGCCAAGTAAAGCTTGAGTCCGAATGATGCTCTCGCAATTTAAGATTGATCTGTTGATCACCTTCGTCAGAATCATCTTCGTCTGCCTCTACTGTCCAGAGCTCATCCGATCCTCTTTCCGATAACTCGTCGCACACCTGTTTGATGATGCTGGTTATTTCGGCAGAATAAGTCTCTAAGGCTTGACGATAGCTTGTGTCACCTGTTGTCATAGAAGAACCTCTATTGACAAATTGAGTGCTTGCAGGAGAAAGTCTTGCGTACATTTTGTTTAATGTTTATAGTTCTTAGATTAAACAAAAAATAATCAATTAGGTTCACGCTGTTTGCAATTATGTTGTGCGCAGTTCTGACATCACCATCATAAAGGCCATCTCGATCTGATCCATAATCACCTTGATATTGGCCTTGATGGATTGAATGTTGGATTTTTTGAAGTTGAGGAGCGTACTTAGGCGAGTTGCACCATTACTATGATCAACTTTATTGTGATCAGCGAATAACTGCCTGATCTCTGTCAAGATGTTCTTGCTCTTCAACTGTTCGAACAGTTGTTCGTCTTGTACGAGACCTACATCAATCCTCAGATTGCTATTATCATCCAACTGAACGTTGAGGTCCAAGATGCCAAGCTCTTGATCATTGAATCCAACCTGCATCGAAAAACACTCCTCACACCTTACCTGTTGGTCAGAATCCTGATTGTAAGCAATCTGCCAAGAGAGCTTAGGATATCTGTGTTTGATTTTCTTCGAGAGCTTTTGAATACTCTTATTAACCAGAGTCAAAATCATTTCATGCTGTGTCATAGCTTATCATTTGGTAATGTCCATTAGTAACAGTCCTACCCGATATCGTGTTTTATGTAAATCGTTAAGTAAATATTATCATATTGTCGTATCTGCTTAATGCATTGATAATGTGTTCGTTACAGAGATGTCTTGAAGTATAATTTTGACTGTAGAGCTCTCTCCATTACAATGTTTTGCAGAGATGAGTAGGGACTGGTGTGTGCCCGTGAGCCAATTTATTGATAGTCCTACATCTGTTGATCGCATTTAAAAATCTCTACATTACTGTACTAAACCTAAGCAGATGTCCATACCTCGTTCAAAGAACAATGACTATACCCAGAAGATGGCTAAAGAGCGCCGGAGATTTTTATCCGATGATACTGATACATTCCTTGACCATATCGGACAATACTCAATGAACCCTGAGGTGTTTTCAGGCAATATTGAGAATTTCATCGGAGCGGCTCAAGTACCCATCGGCATCGCTGGACCTGTATTAGTCAATGGCGAGCATGCACAAGGCGAGTTTTATATCCCACTTGCCACAACAGAAGGCACACTGGTGGCCAGCTACAATCGAGGGATGAAACTCACCAGGATGGCTGGCGGAGTGACCGTACATGTGATCGAGGATAAGATGAATCGCGCCCCGGTTTTCGTATTTGAGGATGCTGGACAAGCCAGAGATTTTGGGATATGGATTGAGCAGCACTTTGCTGAGCTCAAGGAGTTAGCCGAGTCGACCTCAAGTGTCGCTAAGCTGGTGAGTATAGAGCAGTTTTCCGCGAGTAAGATTCGTTGGCTGCGGTTTAATTATCACTGCGGAGATGCGGCCGGTCAGAACATGGTTACTAAGGCCACTCACAAAGCATGTCAATGGATTCTGTCGCAGAAGAGTGAGGGCTTGGAGTATTTCTCTCTTGCGGGTAATCTCGATACGGATAAGAAGCATTCCTATATCAACTATCTACACACGAGGGGCAAGAGGGTAGTGGCAGAGATCCGTATCCCGGATCAATTTATCAGAGAGGTGATGCGCACCGATGCACAGACCCTCCACAACCAGCGTAAGATATCTAATGTCGGAGCCATCATGGGCGGTTCTATTAACAATGGTGCTCATGCTGCTAATGGTATTACGGCGATGTTTATCGCGACAGGTCAGGATGTTGCTAATGTGGCAGAGTCTTCTGCCGCTATCGTCCATGCCGATGTGATGAGCAATGGGGATTACTATTTTTCAGTAACGATTCCATCTCTGATCGTTGCTACTTATGGCGGTGGTACGGGGCTGCCTACTCAGCGTGAATGTCTGGAGTTATTAGATTGTTATGGCAATGATAAGGTTATGAAGTTGGCAGAGATAGTCGGCGCGGTAGTCCTCAGTGGAGATCTGTCCTTGTCAGCGGCAATTATGGCGGATGAGTGGGTGTCCAGCCACGAAGAATTAGGTAGAAATAGATAGAATAAAAAAAGCCTTTCCGAATATTCGGAAAGGCTTACTATAGTTGGTCGTTTGTTTAGATTAGACTCTCTTAGAAAGTCTTGTTCCTTCTAACTGGGTAAGCTACCTCGATACCAGCCTCACCAAATGCTTTCTTAATCTCTTTGTAAGAGTTAAAGTATACATCCCAGTAAGTTGCGTCTGTAGCGAATGGACGTACAGCAAGTAGTACATTGTGCTCACCGAATTTTTCGATTTCGATCGTTGGCTCATCAGGTAATCTCTCAGAAACTTTATCCAGTGCTCCCTTGATGATCTTCTGTACTTTACCAAAATCCTCCTCGTAAGGCATGGCAACGTTAAGATCTACTCTCAACTTACCATTAGCTGTAAGGTTAGTCATGATTCCACTGGTAGCGATACCGTTAGGCATGATTACTTTCTTATTATCGAGCGTGTTGATAATCGTGTTGAACACCTGAATCTCTGTAACATGCCCTACAGTTCCTTGGATATCAACTAAGTCTCCCACTCTGTATGGCTTGAATAATAATACCATTACACCTGCTGCAAAATGGCCTAATGTCCCTGACATAGCTGCTCCTACTGCAAGACCTGCACCAGCTAATAACGCTGCAAATGCCGTAATCTCAATACCTACTGCACCAGCGGCAGTTAACACTACTAATACTTTAAGCAGTACGCTTAATAATGACTTTAAGAATGGTTGAAGATCTGCATCGACGCCACTCTTCTCCATTGATTTTCCGAGGATACCAACGATTTTCTTTACGATCCAAAAACCAATAATGAGTATGAGTATCGCACCAATAATTTTTGGCGCATAACCGATGGCTGCATCGATATAATCAGGAATCTTATCGATGATATTAAATCCCTGCTGGGCTGTATCTCCTACTGCTGTTACGGCAGTTTCTGCAACATTGCTTTGCATAATTGTCTTGTTTTAGTAATTAATATTGTGTTAATGCCTTTCTGACGATACTTAATGCAACAGGTCACTCAATTGTGTTTTTTTGCTCACTTGGCCACAGCTGACAGAAGTCAATAGATGTTCATATAAGTTCTAAAATGATTCGTAAATTCGGCAGATAGCGATAAAGGCAAAATTTATGAACAACTATCTGATCAAAAACGGCAGATTATTTGACGGTACTCAAAATGCCTCAGTATTGACTGATATCTTAGTGGTTGATGGTATTGTTAGGTCAATCGAACCCCAGATAGTTGCGATCTCCGAACATACTGATATTATCGATGCCACTGGTCGATGGGTGATGCCTGGATTTATAGATAATCATACGCACTATGATGGAGAGATTTTAGTAGCACCAGAATTAAGTGAAAGTGTACGTCATGGTGTTACAACGGTCATGCTGGGTGGATGCTCCCTTTCATTCGTATGCGCTGATGTAGAAGATTGCTGCGACATGTTCACCCGTGTAGAAGCTTTTCCTCGAGAAATTCTATTCCCGATCTTAAGTGATCAAAAGAAATGGAGCACTCCGCAAGAGTGGAAACATCATCTCAGTACGCTGCCTGTAGGACCAAACTTTGCTTCTTTCCTTGGGCACTCTGATATACGATCAGCAGTGATGGGTATAGATAGATCGCTCGATGAATCTATCGAACCCTCCGATGATGAAATCCATCAGATGACCGAGATCCTCCAAGATGCGCTGGACGAAGGATTCGTAGGAATATCGATGCAACATAATCCATGGGATAAGATGGACGGTCGACACTGGTCTAAACTCTTGCCAGCGGCCTATGCTACTGGCAAGGAGCGAAATGCGCTCACCGACGTAGTGCGAAATCGTGGAGCACATCTACAAGGAGTACCTAATCTGGTGAATCGAGTTAATGCACTGTGGTATATGGCCCAGAGTGCCGCATTCTTTTGGCGTAAGAGTCTCAGGACATCTATGGTCGCTATGATGAACCTCAAGGGTGATCCTTACATTCGCTCGATACTGAGTGGATTGGTGAGTTTCTTCAATAAAGTATGTGGAGCAGATTTTCGTATGCAGTCATTTCCACTGCCGTTCAGAGTACTTGCTGAGGGTATGGAGTTAGTGATTTTTGAGGAGTTTCCTACTGGTGAGCTTGCACGCCACCTGTCACGAGATATTCAGAAGCGTAATAAGACCCTAATGGATCCCGAGTATCGCAAGGAGTTCAAAAAGAATTATAGAAGTAAACTTACACCTAAGGTCTGGCAGAAGGACTTTGGAGATGCCTATGTGATCAATTCTCCAGATCCTTCTATGATCGGTAAGTCATTCGTAGATATTGCTAAGGAGCGCAATCAGGACCCTGTTGATACCTTCTTAGATATCGTAGTAGAAATGGATAAGGAAATACTCTGGGAGACTACTGTGGGTAATCACGATCCGTCCAATTATAAGAAGCATTACAACGATGAAAATGGAATAATAGGATTTGCAGATTCAGGTGCACATATTAATAACATGGCATTCTACAATATGCCTATCCGATTCCTAAGATATGTGCAAGCGTCACATGAGCAGGGTGATCCCATCATGAGCTACGAAAAAGCGATTTGGCGTCTGACAAAAGAAAATGCAGACTTTTTCAATTTAGATGCTGGACATATTGCCATTGGAAAACGGGCAGATATCACGATCATTGATCCTGAAGCACTGACTGACGATGTTCATGAGTACCATACAGCTGATTTCTTAGAGGGGTGTGAGCGTTTAGTTAATAGGAACGATGACGTCGTAAAAATCGTCATGATCAATGGTAAGATTGCCTGGGACAATGGCTCATATACTGCAGAATATGGCAAAAAGAGATTTGGTCAATTCTTAGAGGCACAACATACTCGTATCCCAGTAAGAGAAAAGAAGGAACGAGTAGTAACAACCTAACCTAATTCACATACAGAGCCGCAAGAGCATCATTCTCGGTCATCGTGGCAACCGTGTCGAGCTTGACTATGTCAGCTAATTGCTCGATGTACTGCTTATTGAGAGGGTCAGCGTCATTGACATATTTCAATGCGTAATAGATTTCACGCTTAGCCTGACGACACCATCTTGAGTCACTCTGGCACTTGACCACGTATGAGTAGCACAGATTCTTGCGAGGTTCTATACGCTCTGGAAATAGCGTCTTAGCATTAAAGAAGTGCCTTAATGCTACATCAATATACTTTTGACTGAGATTAGCTTGTCCTAGGCTCATAAACTGTGCATAGTGCATGTTCATAGAGGCGAGATTTCTCTCCTGTCTATCTTCCAACCAGTTATTAGGGGAGTCAAGTGTGATTTCTTTTTGCTCATTGTCAAATGCAGGATTGCCGATCACTAAGCTACTAACCACAGCTACAATGGCACTAAAGACCAATAAGGTCGAAATAATGGGCTTTAATTGTTCTTTCCAATACATCCTCAGTTAAGGTAATCTAAAAACAATATAGATCAAAGTCATAGCTAAGAAGAGGAATACATAAAAGCTTATTATTGTCTCAAGAAATTCATATTGGCATGATAAGATATATCCTTGGCATCTTTTTGATCGGTGGACAGTTGATGGCCCAGAGCGATGTAGACCGAATTAATTCGACTATTGATCAGCGAGGGATCACCTCGCATATTTCATTTTTGGCGTCGGATGCACTACAGGGCCGAGAGACGGGCTCACAGGGATTAGAAGCGGCTGCTTCGTACATCTCCAGTGTATTTATCAGAGCTGGTGTTGATACGCTGAGTGGTCATGGCGATTACTTACAGACAGTGCCGTTCGTTGAGGTGGCCCCACCAGATAGTGCGAGTATACATATCGGCTCATCAACATTGAGTCTGCCAGATGATGCCTTGGTGCTTAATGGTCACCAGCAGAATACTACCCTACCTACAGTATTTGTCAATCATGGACAAGAAGCTGACTTGGCCGATGTTGATCTGAGATTTAAGATGGCAGTCTCACAGATTGGCGATGGAGAGAACAGTGACGTTTTTGCCATAATAGAAGAGTCAAGAGCGAAGCGCCAGAGAGTCATTGACGCTGGCGGTATGGGACTTGTGGAAATCTATGAAAACGTGCGTACGCCGTGGAGATTTATAAAAAGGTTGGGACAGCGGAAGACCCTCTCTACTAATCCGATCGGCGATAAGCGTAGTGAGCAATTTCCTCATATGTGGGTGTCGACGACAGACTCTACAGCCATAGCTAATTTGCTGGACGATAATGTCCCGGCAAGGTTTGATATGGAGGGTATCACTAAGAATCGCCTACCATCGGCCAATGTCGTAGGTGTGATCCCAGGTATTGATCCAGTCCTCAAGGATGAATATATCATCTATAGCGCGCACTATGACCATGTAGGTGTAGGACAGGCCGATGAGACTGGAGACACGATATACAATGGAGCACGTGACAATGCGGTAGGGACTTCTGCCATACTATCATTAGCCGAATATATCGCCGATAATCCGATGAAGCGCAGTGCACTCTTCATCTTATTCACTGCTGAGGAGAAAGGCTTGTTAGGCTCGGAGTATTTTGTTGAGAATCCTCCAGTGCCATTAGATCAGGTGAAATATTGCTTTAATATTGACAATGGTGGATATAATGATACGTCTATCGTCACAGTGATCGGCTTGACACGTACCGATGCAGAAGATGTATTACAGCAGTCTTGCAATGCCTTTGGGCTCGATGCTATCGAAGATCCGGCTAAGGAGCAAGGGCTATTTGACAGGTCTGACAATGTCAACTTTGCTAAAAAGGGTATTCCTGCTCCAACTTTCAGTCTTGGATTCAGATCTTTTGACGAGGAGATTTTTAAGTATTACCATCAGCCTGGGGATGAGTTGGAGACCTTGGGTATGGATTACATTGAGAAGTATGTAAAGTCCTTTATCCTCTCTGCAATCAGCATTGGTAATGCAGATCAATCATTCTTCTGGAGAGAAGGTGATAAATATTATGAGCCAGGTAAAGAGTTATACGGTAACTAAGCGATGAGATTCGGGTTGATATAGTGTCTAAATCAGCCTGCTATTTCTGCGCCTACTTTTTCTAATAGCTTCTTAGTAGCTTTTATTCCTTCTGATTCTGTTAGGTCAGACCCTTCATATTCTATATCTATATAGCCTGCGTATCCTGCGTCTTGGACGATCTGTAACATACGCTTGAAGTCGGTATGTACCTCATTGCCCGCTGCATCGAATTCATGTGACTTAGCACTGACTCCCTTAGCATAGGGCATAAGTTCTATCATTCCCTTGTAGCGATCGTATTCTTCTACACACTCGGAGTTATCCGCAGACTTGGTGATACAAAAATTACCAAAATCAGGTAGCGTTCCGCAGTATGGACTGTTGACCCCTTCCATCACGCTGGCCAGCCATGAGCCATCTGAGGAATAACTACCATGGTTCTCGACAATGATACTGATACCATGAGTCTGACCATATTCTGTTAGTGCGCCAAGACCTTGTATGGCAGCGTCTTTGACTTCCTCTTTCGTGCCAGTCCCAGCGGCATTCACTCTGATAGCGTGACATCCCAGATATGCTGCTGCTTCCACCCATTGATGATGATTTTCAATGGCTTGACTGCGCTTGGTCGTATCGGTGTCGCCGAGGTCGCCTAAGGCATCGCACATGATGAGTACCGATTCTACTCCAGCACTGTCGCATCGATCTTTAAGTTCTTTTAGATAAGCGCTATTACGAGCTTTATTATAGTAGAATGTATTGACGTACTCGACGGCGTTGATGCCATATTCATTCTTAGCAATGGTCGGAAAGTCCAAAGGATCTTGTACCCCTTGCAGTAACGAATCAGGATCATTCTGTAGGGCATGAACAAACTGCCCGAAGCCATTTTTGAGAGAATCGCCAAAAAACGTCTTATGCAAAGACCACTGCCCTAATGATATATCGAAGAATAACTTCTGCTCAGTTACACTATTAGTAATCGCTACTGCCGAGGACTTGTGGTCCTTACAAGATAGCAAGGAAGTACTGCCGAGAATTGCGCCTGCCGCCAAGCCTGATGATAGTCGCTTAATAGTTTTACGTCTTGAGATATTCATACGATGATCAGTTTAAGACCTCGTCTAAAGTAGTGAATATTTAAGGAGTTCCTGCGCTTGATATGAAAAGAGAGTATATCGAACATTAAAAAAACATCAAGGACACCAGGCTTACGCCAAAGTATATGGCGATCGTCTTGGCACCGTCATAGTCCTTAGCAATCCGCTGACCGAATATCAACATCAGGTATGATACCAGTGATAACAATACCGCTATGTATGCGCAACTTGGATCTGCACAACAGAGTAGACATCCTACTCCGATCACACCCATAGCTCCTGCAGCCAGTTCTACGAGCGTTACGATGCCAAGCAAAGGAGTTACCATGCCACTTATGAAGGTCTTGCTGAAATGGCCCTTGAGCCAGCCGAGATTGCCAGACCAATCTGTCACCTTATCTATACCAGATTGCAGAAATACGATAGCAACGAAACTGCTGATGCTCAACTGCGCCAGCATGATAGGGTCGAGATATTCGGTCATGATGATTTCATTTTATGGTAATGTAGCTCTAATCAGTCGAGAGTGTCTAATCGCCTCTATCGTAAAGTCAGTATGCTCTGCTGAGAAGAATGATTCACCCTGATCTACGGATAATGAGGCGCCATTACTCTTTACTGTTAGGCCACCCTGTAATAACAAATAACACTCCGAAGTTGTTGAGCGTAGGTTTATCCGTTCTTTGCCACTGAGCACGACCACTTGAAGTTCAAATTCTTGAGCTGGGCTTTTATATGCTTTGATCGATTTGTTGACACGACTTGGCTTGATGATATGGGGCTCCACTGGTTCAAATACCAAATGAGCCAACAAGGCCTCAATGTCCACATGCTTAGGGGTTAGCCCCGCCCTAAATACATTGTCACTATTAGCCATGATCTCGACATTCTGTCCTGCTAAGTAGGCATGGGGTACGCCTGCTTCTTGATAGATGCCCTCGCCAGCTTTTAAGTAGACAAGATTATAGAAGTATATCGAAAAGATACCCTTGTCATAACCGTAGTCTTCAAATGCCTGCTTGGCCCAATAATCTGGATGATTCTTGTCTTCGATCTCGCTATCGAGCAATCTGATCCGTAGTGAAGTCAATGATGCAGTCACCTCGCCCTGGCTCATATTGAGCAGATAAGTATAGAAGCCCTTGATGCCATCATCCAATCGATAGGCCAGTGTGCTGAACTCAGGGGTGTCGGCGATAGTCTTTTTGATGCCCTCAATGGATTTGAACCCATGCAGCAGCCAAAAATCGCTTAGCGCCATCATCAGCTCAGGCTTATGGTTATCATCCTTGAAGATCCTATGCTTAGCGTCGAGGGGGATGCCTGCTTTATTTTCTTTGGCGTATCCTATCTCAGCCTGTCGCTTATTGGGATGAGACTGTATCGATAGCATCTTGCGCACATCGAGAATCTTGAGCAAGTAGGGTATAGAGGTATATTCATCGAGGTAATCCCACGATTTATTAACCGTAATCTGTGCCCTCCCTCTTGGATGTACGCCAATCCAATATTCTGCATGTGGTTCCTTGTCAGCATTGCTTTGACCCAGTAGCTTGGGTATGTATTCGTGGCCTCCCCATGCGTAGTTTTGGATGGTGCCCTTGAGTGGATAGATCCCTTCAAGTTGATCACGCTGGCTCATCGAGAGATATGCATTGATCAAGCCATTGGTAGAGGAGTCATGGGTGTCTACATCGTCTGCTTGAGATAGTTCAGGTAATATCTTCTTAGCCAGTTCCTTACCCAATTGTACGCCCCACTGATCAAAGCTGTAAATATTCCAGATATATCCCTGTACAAAGATCTTGTGCTCATACATGGCGATCAATTGACCTAGAGTGTAAGGCGTTAACTTCTTAACGAGGATCGAATTACTTGGTCGATTTCCTTCAAATATTTTGAAGGGCACGATATCCTGATACTCCTTAGCTGCAACTCCTTTGGACTCGAAATCTGCGATTACATCTGCTCTTGACTTCCCTTTCATGAGTGCTTCCGTCTGTGCGAAGAAGTTAGACATGAGCATATCGTGATGATCCGCTATCGGGTTATGAGATTGCGCCGCAGCAATAAAGTCACATGGGATGACCTTTGTTCCTTGATGAATCAATTGATAGAATGCGTGCTGACCATTAGTGCCTGGCTCGCCCCATATGATGGGCCCAGTCTGATAGTTTACATCCTGACCATTGCGATCTACGATCTTGCCATTAGACTCCATGTTAGCCTGCTGGAAGTATGCGGCAAATCGATGTAAATATTGATCGTATGGGAGGATCGCTTCACTCTCTACCTCATAGAAGTTGTTATACCAGATTCCGATTAGGGCTAATATTACGGGTATGTTGTTTTCATATGGAGAAGTCCTAAAGTGCTCGTCCATATCATGTAGCCCATCTAAAAGCTCCTCAAAGGCATCAAAGCCAATCGTCAATGCGATAGACATGCCAATAGCTGAGGACAGACTATATCTGCCACCTACCCAATCCCAAAACTGGAAGATGTTGCGTTCGTCAATTCCGAATTCTGTTACACCCGGGATGTTAGTAGATAGCGCTATGAAGTGCTTGGCAACATCCTTTGGTTGTGCGCCTTTACCCAAGAACCATTCTCTCGCAGTATGGGCATTGCGCATGGTCTCCTGAGTGGTGAATGACTTGCTGGCTACGATGAATAAGGTAGTCTCTGGATCGACTTTCTTCAGGGTTTCAGCGATATGGGTGCCATCCACATTAGAGACGAAGTAAGACTCTATGCCCTCGATAGCATAAGGCTTGAGGGCTTCTGTGACCATCACGGGACCTAAGTCAGATCCGCCAATGCCGATATTTACGATATGGGTAAATTCTTTGTCCGTGTACCCGCGCTTAGAGCCATCATGAATCTTATCGCAAAATGATTTCATCTGATCCAATACCCGACGGACGTCAGGCATAACATCTTGGCCTTTAAACAGTATAAGGCGTTCCGATCTGTTGCGCAGCGCAGTGTGTAAGACCGCACGACGCTCAGTGACATTAATGATATCTCCATCAAACATGGACTTGATCCCTTCGTCAAGCTTTAACTCAGCCGCTAAATCCATTAATGCCGCCAGAGCCTTATCCGATAGACGATTTTTAGAAAAGTCAATGAGGATATCCTTACGATGTATGGAGTAGTTATTAAAGCGCTCAGGATCTTTGTCAAAATGAGAGTTGATGGTGAGATCCTTCTCCGCTTTATAGATTTCGGTGAGTTGTTTCCAAGTTGTAGTTTCTGTAGGATTCTTCTTCAAGAGGGCCATTAAGCTGATTTAATCATGATGATTGGCGAAGTTACGGTGCTTGAGCTTATATTGGTTAATCAATTAACAACTATGCGAGCTACTCTACTAATTGCGTTTTCCATTCTTGTCATAATCCATGCTGCAGCTCAGGATAAATTTGAGCGTGCCTCAATAGAAAGCATTCCGATGTTTAGGCAGTTTTTAGCGATTCCTAATGATGCGAATGATCTCGATGATATCCGACAGAATGTAATATGGCTCGATGAGCATATGCAACTGCGACAGTTCCATACAGAAGTTTGGGAGACAGAAACTCGCCCTATCTTATTCGCTCGGGCATCTCACCTGCAGGCAGACAAGCCTAACGTGCTATTCTACTTTCATGCTGATGGTCAGTCTGTGGATCCGCAGTTTTGGTATCAGGATGATCCCTATCAGGCAGTATTAAAAAAGCAAGTTGAGGGAGAAGGCTGGGTAGATATGCCATGGTCCACCATAGGTGATCGCTTAGATCCTGAGTTGCGAGTGTTTGCACGGTCCAGCTCAGATAGTAAAAACAATGTCATACTCTTCCTTAAGGCCGTAGAGATGTTGCAGCAAGAGGGTAAGTCGCTGCCCTATAATCTCAAGGTGATCATAGACTTTGAAGAAGAGAAGAGCTCACAGAGTTTAGCGCCGACGGTAGAGCTCAAGAAGGACGTCCTTGCTGCTGATATGTTGGTCATATTCGATGGACCACGTCATATCTCTGAGCAGCCAACGATTGCTTTTGGTGCAAGAGGCATAGCAGGTATCACGTTGACCACATATGGTCCCATCTTTCCACAACATAGTGGGCACTATGGGAACTATGCGCCCAATCCTGCCCTGCGTTTATCTCAGTTGCTGGCAGGGATGAAGGACGACTATGGTAGAGTGCTCATACCTGGATATTATGATGGGATAGAGTTTACCGATGAGGTAGCAGCCGTACTTGATGCTGTGCCTGACGATCTTCCGATGATCAATGCTAAACTGGGTATCGCACAGACGGATTCTGTATCGACCACGTTACAGCGAGCATTGCAATATCCATCGCTCAACATCAAGGGCATTTCTTCAGGATGGGTGGGTTCAGAGACACGTACCATTGTGCCGGCAACCGCAATAGCAGAGATAGATCTACGCTTAGTGAAGGAGAGTGATCCCCATCGCCTCCTCCGCTTAATCAAAGAGTATATCGCTGGCCAAGGATATTATATAGTAGATCGCAAGCCGACGGCTCGAGAGCGATTAGAGCATGACCGTATCTGCCGCATGTCGAGCAGGGTGTCATATGAAGCCTTTAGGACGGACTTTGATAGTAGAGTGGGGCAGTGGTTGACAAGAGCATTGACCGATGCATTTGATACGACTCCAGTTAGAGAACGCACGATGGGAGGCTCGATTCCGATCTCGCCATTTGTGAGCATCTTGGATGCGCCGGCAGTAGTCGTTCCATTCGCTAACAAGGACAACAACCAGCACAGCCCCAATGAGAATATCCGCATGGGTAACTATATCGATGGGCTACGGTCTATGTACTATATATTGAGTACAGAGGTGGATTGATGGCAACCTGTAGGGTGTTCCGATGTTCGAGTGTCTGCGACCTCGAACTGACATGAGTATAGATAAATATTCATACCTTAGTAATGCAACAGCTCGATAGGAGCAATTTTTATCAACTAAAAAATATATCCATAAAGACTATAAGTCTTTTCGTATTCCTATTCTTTACATTAAACGTTTTTGGTCAGTTTGAAGCTGAATTTCTTCCAGAAGGGATTATTTTTCCAAGATTAACTAAGACAGAGAGGGATAATTTGTCTTTTCCAAAGTCAGGCTCTTTCATTTTCAATATGGATGAGCAAGCCATTAATTATTTAGATTTCGGAAATAATTGGAGGTAAGTTTATGATCGGTACACTTGCGCCATAAACTAATAGTATCGGCGAGAGTCTATGACCTCGAACTCATATGAAGACAGTGTAAAAGCGATATTAAACTGAAGTTGCAAACTTCAGAAAGCGTAAAGAAAATTAAGACTCAAGCGATGAATAAGAACCGTTTAGATGTTAGGACTTATCCTACATACCGCTCCCTTATGATATTGGTATGGTGTATCTCATGGGCCAGATAAAAGAAGCCTAAAGCACGTACAGACATCTCATAATCATTGGCAACTCCTGTTGAACTCAACATATCAGAAGTGAAGGTGTGGAACATGGCTTCAGAGTTCTTCTGCTGCAGGAGGAATGTTTCGAGCAGTTGATCAAGGGGTAGTTGATCAGCATTGGAGTGTGTCACAAACTCATCCTGATCAAATCCCATCAAATTCGTCTTGTCCTGGCGGGCATATCTCAATGCACGATAGTTGAAGATGCGCTCACAATCTATGAGGTGCATGATGACCTCTTTGATGGACCACTTATCTGGTGCATAGCGATGTAGTGATTGCTCTTCTGTAAATCCTGATGCCAGGTCTATCAGTGGTGCATTGTTATGATTTAATGCCTCGGATAGCGTCATTCCCTGAGGGACTAAGTCTATATAAATGCCATAATATGAGCCATAGTCTGCTCTGGTGAGCGTATCGACGCTGATGTTTAGGTGCTTATTCTTCACAAGTAGTCTTTATTAATCATTCTGATAAAACGGAGCATTGCGCTTAAAAGCACAGCCGAAGTCTACGAGGCTCTCTGTATTCTGTACGCCTTCAATACTTTCAATTTTGGTATAGAGGATATCTCGCATGTGCTGACTATCTCTGGCGACGATGCGGATGTATAGTGCAAAGCGCCCCGAGATATGATAGCACTCTGTTACCTCGGGGATATTTTTGAGCTCATCGATTACATTTTGCGTGCTCCCTATGCTATGTAATGTAATACCGGTGAATGCACCCCACTCAAATCCGAGCTTCTTCTCATCGAGCTCGATACTATGACGATTGAGTACGCCTGCTTTCTTGAGGCGAGTGATCCGTTGGTGGACCATCGTATTGGAGATGTCGAGATCTATGGCGATCTGGGAGAATGGCTTCTTACCATCTTTTTCAAGTTCTCGGAGGATCTCTATGTCGTATTTGTCTAAATCAATTGGGCGACTCATGGTGCTAAGGCATTATTAAGAGGCACAAATATAGAAAGTCAAATTGACTTGAGCCGCTGTGGCTAATTAAGTTGAACAGCAAAATTAGCCAATGGGATCGAGCCTTCTCCTGATGCCGTCACAAAGCCCAAGTCAAAAACTACCTTGCGGCTCATATATCGCACAAAGAAGCTAGGTACTGTAAAAAAACCAGAATCTGATAATGAAACTGAGTCCAGTACCAAACCAAAATGCTTGGACAGTCGCAGCTTGCCTGATATCTGAATAAGAGGTATGTCGAAAAACTCAAATCTGTCGTAGCCAAAATGAATACCTCCAGTTAGGTTGTTGTCAAGATTACCTAATGTAACGGCACTGTAAATCGTACCACCACTGGCGAATGGACTGATAAAAAAGTTGGTTCCGACGGCGAGCTTGACAGGGTCATTCCTATCGTTGAAGGTGTACTTGGGACCGATTAGAACGGAGGGGCTATCGGAGTTTAATGTGCTAAAAAATTCTACTCCGCCATTAATAGTAAGTGCATCAGTGATGCCATAGCCAAAGCGCTGCCCCAAAAGTAAAATATTTTGGTAGAAGAGTTTTCCTTTTTCTACAGGTATTGCAGTCTCTAAGAGATAGTTGAGACTCGCAATAGGCGGCTCAAACCGCTCTGATCCATTTGAGGCAAGGCTGGACTCATCATCTGCGATGTAATACTCTATGACTAAGCTGTCTTGATCATCTTGACACAAGATGACGCTATGACCACATGCAATAATTGCACAAACCAGAATTAAGGATCGCCACCGCATAGCTCTATAAGTGAACAAGGATTAAAGCAATAATTGCGGGTATCGCCTGTACGAAGAATATCTTACGACTGACCGTTATCGCTCCCCATATCCCTGCAATGATCACACAGGATAAAAAGAAGATCCAGATATAGAGTTTCCAAGGATGAGTATCAGTGAAAAAGCCCCAAACCAGCCCACCAGCCAAGAAGGCATTGTATACACCCTGATTAGAAATCAGAGATTTGGTTAATTCATAAAATCCCTCAGGTCTTTTGCCGAATACCTTAGGACCAAGCGTGGTCCAAGCGAAGCTCTCAACATAAAAGAACATCAGATGCTCAATGATTACAATTGCTACAAAAACTTGCGTCAGGATGTCCATGAGTAATGGGGGCGTTAAAGGTGACAGAATAACGTAAAATACAATTTACTTATCTTAAGCGCACTCAAAACAAAGTAAATATGCTTCATGTGCCAGGATTATATATCATCCCTAGCGAGGGGAGAGGACGAGGCGTATTCACCTCAGAGTCATTGAGTCAAGGCGATCTTATAGAGATCTGCCCCATCATCAAGTTGCCCGATGGTGACTTGGCTTATATTGATAAAACCACCCTCTATGATTATTACTTCCTCTGGGAAGAAGAAGGGTATCGAGGCTGCATAGCTTTGGGATACGGGAGCATCTACAATCACCATATCAAGCCTAACTCAGATCTCCTATTTGATTACGAGGATTCCACCATCAAGATACTCGCCAACCAAGCCATAGAGCCTGGGGAAGAGCTATTTATTGATTACACGGGCAGTGGCTTGACTAAGGAATCGGACTTGTGGTTTGAACCGGTGTGATGGCGGGATTTCTTGGTTGTTATCTCGACCTTGTGGAGAGATCTTCAGGATTGTAGCACTGCTGACCGAAGATTCCTCCACTCCCGTCGGAATGAAAAGGAAACTGATATCCATTCTCAGATTGCGAACCACTATTAATATACCGCATTTCCATCTCGACCTTGCGGAGAGATCCTCGGGATTGCGGCACTGCTGACTCAAGATTCCTCCACTCCGGTCGGAATGAAAAGGAAACTGATATTCATTCGTAGGCACAGCCAACGAATAACGATGTACGATCCCACCTACCTCCTCGGAATCAGCGTAGTCGGGAAGCTCACAATACTCTCATGACCATCGGCGCTGACAGATACCACACCAAATAAGAAATTATCGATGACTATATTCTCAAGGGTGAAGTCGCTCAGCTTCCCTACGTATCTGGAGTACTGCCACTGTGGGGAGGTGGTATCACGCCAGTATATCTTGTATCCAGCGATATGGTTATCGTCAGCTTCATCCCAACGCAGTCGTGTTGAGGGTTGTACGGCCCCACCGATCATCAGACCATCTGGTGGCGTCGGCGCCCAAGCTATAGATGCCAGAGCAATTGCATTGACGGCCGTTAGCTTAGCGGCATAATCAAAATTGACATGCTCGAGGCGATCACCATACTGTATGCCGTCTTCTACTCGGATATCCTGATGTTGTTGATTGTAGTTTTCATGGGCTTCCATGATGCGGATACCCGCGAATCCCACATCGTTAAATGGCCTATGATGTCCCCCTCTACCAAAACGATCCAATCGATAGATCATCATCGGATTCATATTGGGCATATATGAGCTCACCATGCGATGCACGTAGCGCGCCAGCTGTCGTGAGATGCCATCGACCTCCCCACCATAAAATCGTTGCCAGATACGCTGCTGCTCATTTTCAGTCGGTGGCGCTGCCTCAGAGAATATTCGAAATGTACGATTGTCGACCACGCCATCGATTCCGGTGATATTGCCAATCATATCATTGTTGAGGATGCCGATGATATTCATGCTATCCTTGATGGCTTGCTCTGCCATAATCTTACCACCGAATAAGCCCTGCTCTTCACCAGAGAGTCCAACGAATATGATGCTGCTGGCAAAGTCATACTTGGACAATACACGAGCGGCTTCGAGTACGCCTGCCATGCCTGAGGCATTGTCATTAGCTCCAGGAGAGTCATCTACGCCATTGAGAGGATCTGATATTCTACTATCTATATCTCCTGACATGATGATATACCTGTCGGGATAAACCGTACCTCGTTTTACTGCGAGTACATTGACAATATTGGTAGATACAGGAATTCTCCGGCTTTGACCTTCCTCGATTACACCACTGAGATAACTGACTTCGAGACAGCCCCCGCAGTCTCCGCTGATACTCTCAAACTCAGCCTTTATCCATCGCCGAGCTGCACCGATACCTCTGGTCTGTGATACTGTATCAGATAGCGTGTGCCGAGTGCCAAACCCTGCTAATGTGGTAATGTCAGCTTCTATGCGTTCTGCGGAGCATGCTGATATGATGTCATAGATACGTTGATCTGACGCTGGTGGTGCTGTGTCTTGACTGTGCAGGGAACTACAAGTAAGGATCAGTAAGGATAGAATGATAAGTCTCATCTAGATTGAATATTTTATTATAAATATATCCCAATGTGTGCTAACTAATTGATGAGGGTTATGACACAAATTAATAAATAAGACTTTGTGTGGTCATCAAGACTCAACATAAAGTCGCTGTTGAGCTGAGTCCGAACGACCTAGCTTCGCCACATGTAGATACACTAGCGTAGTACTCAAATGGGCCTGGCCTAATAGCTTACTCACTGTATCTATATCTACACCATACTCCAATAAATGGGTCGCATAACTATGACGCAGACTATGCGAACTAATAGGCTTAGTGATCCCAGAGCGCTTAACTGATTCACGTATCTCCCACTGCACTGCGTGGGCACTCAACTTACTTCCTATCGCCTTGCCATTGAACACATAGCACTTCGGGCTATAAGCTTCTATATAAAGCAATAAGTCTCTTGACAGAGGCATGATCAAGGGTACATATCTGTCCTTGTCATACTTCGTCTGCCGGAGGTAATCTGTAGACGATCATAGTCGATATCTCTCGGTTCAAGGTTACGAAGCTCCTGCTATTGGCCGACCATAGTTGACTAATGTACTTGCTGACAGTCCTCCTAAGATTACCTTTGGCTTCAATAAATCATACATCTCCGAAAAACCTGTAACCCCTTGTCTCGTTTGACGCCCTTCTTTTAATTTTTCCTTTGTTGTTTTTCTTACTCAATGGAAATATTTTGCCTAACTTATCTTTAGATGATTTATGGCTGTCGACGAAGGATACTTAGTTCAACATTAGGTTGCCAGGCCTTGCACGATTGCTGCCTCAGGGACGGTAATAATAAACCTTGTACCCTCGCTTACACTAGGATCAATATCAATGTCACCCCCAATCTGATTACAGATCCTGCGACATATCGCTAATCCAAGTCCAGTACCTGCATACTCCTGATTATTATGAAGTCGAGTATACATCTTGAACACTTCTTCATGATATTGAGGATCGATGCCGATGCCGTTGTCTTCTACAGAGAGGTAATAAGTGTTATCTATTATTTTTCCGTCTATACGTATTTTTTTGATTGGGCTCTGGTTATATTTTATACCATTCTCTATTAAGTTCTGTAGCAACTTATATAGCATGGTGTTACAGGAGTACAAAGTGGGCAAATCCTTATAATCGATTTCAATTTGCTCCTCTGACAGTTTGGTGATGTTTTCGATTTTAGCGACCACTTTATTTACATCGACGTCATCTTTTGCGATTGCCGCATCACAATTAATTTGACTATAATTCAATGTTGCATTGATGAGGTCGTTCATTTGTTTAGCTACGCCACTTGCTAAGGAACAATATGTTTTGGCATTTTCAAGATCGCTATTGTTGAGTTCCTTTTCGATTAACCCTAAGAAAGATATCATCGTTCTAACTGGTGATTTTAGATCGTGAGTTGCCAGATAGGTCATTTTTTCTAATTCCTTATTACTGTTGTTGAGTTCTTCATTTTTCTCTCGCAGAGATTCTATGAGGTCTTCGATATAGTCTTCACTTTTTTGAAGTTGGTTGATGAGTGCGTAACCTATTATGGCCGTACTAATCGCACTGGTTAGGTACATGATGATTTCTACAGCAGGGTGCACCGTAATATCAATAAGTGGTGGATTGCTGCGAGAGTATAGAATACTCCCGAACATCAAAATAAGATTTAGCCCGATTAGGCCTATTTGCAGGACTCTCTGCCTAACAAAAAGTGCGGCAATCAGAATTAATACCAAGAAATTACTAATGAAGTGATTTATTTCACCCGGTAAAGAACACATGACCGCAGCAAAAGTTAATGCGAAAAACAAATTGAACAATACAACCGATAAACAGTAATATCCATGCTTTACCAGGACGAGCATGGATGCAATGAAGACTGATGCGATCGCAGCGGTCCATAATTCAAACATCAAACTATTCGATGAATAGATGAGGATCATTATGATGGTAACAAAAAGATTGAAGGTCAAAAGTATATTATAGACCTTCTTAAACGGATTGTCTAACAAACCCTCATTCGTGGAGATGCCATTAAGAACAAATGATTTATATAAGGATTTTGCTGCCACGTGGTATTTTCGGCTTGAACATTAAGGACACAAAAGAAACGAGATGCACCTACTATGATCTGTAGAGTTTTTGTAGGCTACTTTGCATATCTAACTTAGAGATTTTCCTTCAGGACGTGCCACACATTTTCCACGACAATCGTCTGTCCGAATGCGTTTGGATGCTTACCGTCTGGTAGGTTAAGCTCTGGATTTCCTGCTACACCATCTAACAAGAACGGAATTAAGTCTGCCTCATAGTCTCTTGCAATTTCTCCAAACATCTTATTAAATCCTACACTATAGTCTTGGCCCATATTTGGTGGAGCCAGCATACCAGCCATGATGATCTTAGCCTGTGGGCTATGTTCTTGTACGCTCTCAATGATCTTCTTCAGATTATCTATACTTAATGATAAGTCTAGCCCTCTTAACATATCATTGGACCCTAAGGCCAACACAAATACATCTATAGGCTGTTGCAATACCCAATCAATGCGCCCTAAGCCACCAGTAGTAGTCTCGCCACTTAATCCAGCGTTAATTACTTGATAGGGTAATCCTAAAGAGTCAATGCGATCTTGTATCAGACTGGGGTAGGACTCGGCTTCATCAAGCCCGTATCCAGCCGTGAGACTATCACCAAAAAACATGATCCTCTTTTTATCAGATGTTTCTACTACAGATTTTTTAGCCATAGCGGGACTATTAGTTGAGTCAGAGACAACATCTTGCTTTGATACAGGTTTATCATTGCAAGCGGCTGTGATAAGCATGATGTACCCTAATATCATAATTCTCATAAAAACAGATGAAGTAGTTTGCGTCATGAAAATCGAGTTCATAGGGTTGATAACGTAAGTTTCATACCCTTAGTTTCACCAAGTATTCAAAGAAGTTATGACGCACATATTGAGTGTGAGTGATCTCAAAAAGACTTACAAAGGAGTCAATAGAGAATTAGTGGTTTTGGACGACATCAATTTCATAATTGACAAAGGAGAAATAGTATCAATAGTCGGTCCGTCGGGTAGTGGAAAAACCACGCTACTTGGTCTGTGTGCTGGCCTCGACACGCCTACGAGCGGACGTATTGACCTGACCAGTGAGACGATCAGCAGCATGACCGAAAATGAAAAGGCTGCCGTGCGGAACAAGAAGGTTGGATTTATCTTTCAGAACTTTCAATTATTACCGACACTTACGGCGATCGAGAATGTGATGATCCCTCTTGAATTGCAAGGTAGATCTGCTGGCGCTCGTGATAAGGCTAAAGAATTATTGGGTCGAGTAGGCTTAGGAGATCGATTGACACACTATCCGGCACAGTTATCGGGAGGGGAGCAACAACGAGTATCTCTGGCACGGGCATTTAGCAATGATCCTGAGGTTTTATTCGCTGATGAGCCAACAGGTAACCTTGATGAGGAAACCAGCGAAATGGTTGAGAACTTGATCTTTGAGCTCAATCAAGAACAAGGCACTACCATGATCATTGTCACACATGATCTGGAGTTAGCCCATAAAACACAGCGGATTATCAGGCTCAAGGGTGGGAGAATTGCCAGTGATCAACTGACTAAAAACCTATAGCGCATGGCGGGCATCAAGTATCTGATCACTACAGCCTATCGTGACAGCCGAAAAGATAGAGGCAAGCTCGCACTCTTCATGAGTGCCATCATACTCGGTATAGCGGCATTGGTAGCGATCAACTCATTCAACTACAACCTTGTCAAAGACATCGACGAGCAATCCAAGTCGATTCTTGGTGCTGATATGTCTGTCACGGGTAACCAGCCAGTAGCAGAGCATCTGCAGGTTATGCTTGATTCTATTCCAGCTGAGGTAGCCTATGAGACCGAGCTATTTACCATGTCATATCTGCCCAAGACAGATGATAGTCAGTTTATTGGGGTCAAGTCCATCGATGGGGGGTTCCCGTTTTATGGCAAGCTCTTAACAGATCCAGTAGATGCCTTTGAGCGTCATAGAGAGGAACAGTTCATCATCGTGGATCATGGGATGATGTTGCAATACGGACTGGAAGTTGGCGATTCAATTAAGATAGGAGGAGTAAGTATGCTCATTGGTGGTAGACTCAAGAGTGCTTTCGGGAGTATCTCCGCAGGATCGAGCTTCGCACCCAATGTATATATCACGCCAGAGTTGCTCGACCGAAGTCAATTGATCCAGCCCGGTAGTTTAGTAGATTATGCACAGCATTATAAGTTGCCCGTAGACTTTGATCCTGACGCATGGGAAGATGACCATCGAGAGGCATTTAGAAATGAGAGTCTTAGGATTACGACCATAGAAGATCAGAGAGAAAACCTCAAGGAGGCATTTGACTCATTGAATTACTTCCTCAATCTGGTAGCCCTCGTATCGCTAATCCTGGGCTGTATCGGTGTTGCCAGTAGTGTGATGATCTATATCAAAAACAAGGTGAGCTCCATAGCGATCTTTAGATGTTTGGGTATGACGGGGGGACAGTCCTTCTTCATATACTTCATACAAATCTTGGTATTGGGACTGATCAGTGTGATTATCGGTGCGGCTATTGGCAGTGCAATACAGATGTTGCTGCCGATTATCTTACGAGACTTCTTGCCATATGAGGTTGATATGGATATCTCATGGCGAGCTATCATCGAGGGTGCATCTATAGGTGTCTTAATCACTATGCTGTTTGCGCTTGTACCACTGGTGTCTATACGTAAGATCACTCCATTGCGGACCTTGCGTGCATCAGTTGATCAGGAAGAGACCGCCATAGATTGGCTCAAGATGGGTATCTATGTTGCCATAGCGGTGAGCATATTCTTATTCCTATATCAGTTGATCGGCAGTACTCGAGAGGCGTTGGGCTTCTCGGTCGGATTGTTGGTAGCATTTTTAGTGCTCTACGGCGTATCCAAGCTAATCGTTTGGGGAGTACGGAGGTTCTTCCCAACGGGATGGTCCTTTGTATTTAGGCAGGGACTGGCCAATCTATACCGACCTAACAATCAAACTCAGACCCTAATTATATCGATAGGATTAGGCGCAGCAATACTGACGACACTATTCATCATACAAGGTTTACTCTTAGAAAATGTCGGATCTATGGATGCCGGCAATCAGCCAAATATGATCCTGTTTGGTATCGAGAAAGAGCAGAAAGATGACATCAGGACGCTGACAGAGGAATATGATATGCCTGTGATCCAACAAGTGCCGATAGTAACGATGCGATTAGCAGGGTGGCAGGGTAGAACGAAAGCAGATTGGCTCGCTGATACGTCGAGGACAGCGAGTAGATGGGCGATTAACCGAGAGGCAAGAGTGACCTTTAGAGACTCCCTTAACGCTGACGAAGAGCTTATAGAAGGCGTCTTTACTTCAGAGATCCAACCTGGTGACAGCATATTCGTAAGTCTGGCAGATAACTATGCCCGATCGATGGATGTGTCTATAGGAGATGAAATGGTCTGGAATGTCCAGGGTGCACTCATCACAAGTTATGTAGGAAGTATACGCAAGATAGATTTTAGAAGTATGCAGACGAGGTTCTTCATCCTCTTCCCTAATGGAGTCTTAGAGCGAGCACCACAGTTTCAGGTATTAGTCACTAAGTCGCCAGATACGGAGACAACCGCTCAGTATCGCAGTGCAGTAGTCAGAGCATTTCCTAATGTATCTGTGATTGACCTTGGTATGATACTCGTCACACTGAACGATATCTTGACCAAGGTGAGTTACATCATCCAGTTTATGGCAGGATTCAGTATCCTGACTGGG
>CAYPWL010000010.1:30097-84860 GCA_964414425.1 uncultured Saprospiraceae bacterium | reverse complement strand
TACATGCATCTGTAGTACAAGCTATTAAGGCATTTATATTTTCTGTATTCCACTGTACCGCTCGCGCCTCATTGGCTGCTTGCCCTCCACACTCGAATTGAAGATCATTTGGATTACAAGTAATCTCTGGAATCGTCGTATCCTCAATAGTAAAAGTAGCAGTAGTTGTTGACTCATTACCACAATCATCAATAGCGGTAAATGTTACTGTAGCCGATCCTGTCTCACCACAATCATCACTCAGGCCACTAAAATTATTTTGCCATGTAAAGCCTCCGCATATATCGCTGGCCGTTGCGCCCCCATTGTTATCTAACCATGCCTGTAGGGCTGATTGATTTCCAGAACCATCACACTCTACAGTCATATCGGATGCCTGCCTATCGATAGATGGATCAGTAGTATCTTGTATAGTAAATGTTGCTGTAGTTGTGCTTGTATTATCGCACTCATCAATAGCTGTAAATGTTACTGTAGTAGAACCTGTAGCTCCACAATCATCACTTAAGGTTGTGAAATCATTTTGCCATCTTACTGAACCACAGGCATCAGATGCAATCGCACCACCATTGTTATCTAACCATGCTTGTAGGGCTGATTGATTTCCAGAACCATCACACTCTACAGTCATATTAGACGCCTGTACATCGATAGATGGATTAGTCTGATCTATAATAGTGAAGGTGGCTTCACGGGTGACACCATTATCACATATATCTGCAATAGTATAAGTAACTGTAATGCTGCCCGTTGAACCACAATCATTTGAAAGATTTCCAAAATCAAAATTGCTGGTTACTATGACATTACTACAATTATCTGTGAAACAGTTTTCAAATGCATTCATGTTTGCATTATTCCAAGCTATAGCTGCTTGGCGATTATTTTCAAATCCATTACACTCTACAGAGGTAACTTGATCGACATTACAATTAGAAGTCATCACAGGGGCTTCATTGTCCCTCACAGTAATGACTTGACTCTGAGAAACTTCATTGTTACAATCATCCGTCACGGTCCACGTACGGGTAATGGTCAAATTGCAAGTCTCTCCTTCTGGTTCTCGCACTTCTGAAAAAGCAGTAACAAATGAACAATTATCACTCGCAACCACATCTGTAGATACTGGTGGAACATCATCTATACAAGTGACTGTAACATTTCCAGGTACATTGGATAACCTTGGACTTTCATTATCATTTATTGTTATTCTCTGAGTACAAGTAAAAGTCTCATTCTCATCTGTAATGGTAGTACCACAACATCCGAATACTCTTAAATCATCAAACTCCCATACCATCCTATTCAAAGCATATTGAGTTGGGTTATATCCAAGAATCTCAAACTTGAATACCGTAGCGCCAGAATAATCAAAGTTGGAATTATTAGAAAAATTTAAATAATCACTTCTCCATTGACCTTCAGAAGTTCTAAAATCTACTTGTCTGAAAATCTCAACATTATTCTTAAGAACTCGTATCCCGAAATTTCTTGCAAAATTAACTTGACCGAAATTTTCATTCCATCGTTCAACTCGTTGTAAGAATGAAATGCCTGTTAATCTCCCTTGATCTTGTGCACCAAAATTGACGGTAAACATTATCGCATCGTCGTCATTCGGTCTGAACGTTCCCTCCTGTGATACAGTTACACATACAGCTGCTTCTGAAGAACCAAAAGCTCCTTGTACACATGAGCTTCCGTCTCCATTAAACAAATTAGATACACGTAATGAAGAACATCCAGTGCTATTTAAACTGGAAGGTGCTAAACCATTACCATCTAAAGGCTCTATTCCTTGGGAACAACTATTATTGGCGTTTGCAAAATCCCAATGCGCCAATTCTCTAGATATACAAGGGTTCGTATTAGTCCTTGAAACAGTTGCTGACCAAGTCCTTTCAATTTGCTGTGGGCAAGTACCACTGACAATTGCATCTGTAAAATTAATATCAACATTTGCATCACAATTAAATGTTGCTCTTCCAGTAAGAGAAAGATCTCTGATATCTTGATCACAACTAATCGTTACATCAGAAGGACATGTGATATCTCCTTGATCGCAACTTACTATATTGAAACTTATCTGTCTCTCATCACAAACCTCTCCACCACAGTGCTCTACTCTAAATACTTGTGCTCGAATAGTATGAGATCCTACACCTCCATTCCAATTATAATCATCTTGAGCTCCGCCCGGAAAAGTGAATGGAACATAATTCTCACATATTTCATGTCCATCGACTGTTAACCTAACAGATGCTTGGTTGTTAGATAACTCTGCTACTATATAGTAGTTCCTTGGGAGATCAATTGCGTTAATAGAAACTCCATTAGTCAACATCGGTATGTTAGCTACAGGGGCATCCGTCGCCTGATCATATATTTTAAGAGCAGTAATCTCATTATTACATACTGGCTCACATGTACCACCTGTGATTGTGAAATCTCCACAATCAGTATTAATGGCTCCAGTTAGACCGTACCATGCTCTGAAGTTAAACTCCTCTGGTGAGCTATTCTCTCCAGCCCCATAGCCCACTTGTACACCTATGTTCGGATTTGGTCCTCCAGGACGACCGTACATACTAGCTTGCTGGCCAGAATTACACGATCCTGTACCTGTCCAAAAACTTCTAGAATCATCTATAAAGTAGTAATTCCATGTTTCATGCAGTCCATGAGGATCCGAAGCTGAGTAGAATGTATTACCCATAGAAGACCACGTATCCCAGTCATATCCACCTGTCATAAACAAACAAATCTCCCAGACTTCACATGGGTTACTTCTTCTCCTCACTGTAGCCGTCAACTTTAAAGAACCATCTGAACAGTTTTCTGATGATGGTGTAGCGACGTCGTCAAATATTTCGCTAGAAGACCAATCACATCCTGCGCCATGTCCTGAGGCATAAGCAAAATAACTTCCTTCGAAGTTACATTGATCTATTACATTACAAGTCGCACATTCTTGAGGTGCTGTATCTATACAATTAGCATCAAGTACGATTTGAATATCGGCATCAAGATTCGTACCTCCATTTGTCAATGTAATCCATCCGGATCCCCCGAAATCAAAAGGCCCCCCTCTATCATTAGCCCCATTACCTAATTGAAAAGCAGTTCCTCGTCTAGACACACTGTAACGAGTGCCATTTACATTTAGAGTTCCAGAAGTTTGAGGATAATAGAACCATCCAGAAGTATTGGCAACACCTGGTTCACAAGAATTGTCCTGCGGACTACCACTGGGCGGTGTAGACGTGAATCCCCCAAAGTCAATATCAAAAGAGATATTATTTCCCTGATTGGACCTCGCAGTACCTGATAGGTTGGCTACACCACCATCACACTGTGTAAAGTGCAAATCATTATTTGAACTAAAGTCTTCTCCTTGTATCCAAATGACATAACTCTGAAAACCTCCACACCCATTTACGGTATTGGAGGCTACTCTAGTGCAACAATTAGAAACATTATCATCAAGGTGGGTTGGATGCACATCTGGATGCCCCTTATCAACAATCAGAAAATCCTCTCCTAAATCAAGTTTAGCCAAGAAATCTTCATTAGTCAGAATGTTACTAGAAAAATCATTCTCAACAATGGGGTCGTTACCAGCCATAGTCGAGGTGATATTAATACCCGTCAAAAGTAGCATCACTGCTAACAAGCGATAGGCATATCCTCTGTTAGATCTTGTTAGAGCAAAAGTAGAAACGAGGTCCATAATATTAATTTTCAAATTAAGGGTAAGTTGATTTAAGTAACTTGTTTTAAGAGTATATAGTCGATTGCTCGGAGCCCCTAAAGACTCTCGTACATCTGCATTGTTAAAAAACCATGTATTGCTGATCATGACATTAAAAGTCTGAGCAAAAATTGAATCCATAACTAAGCTTAAATGGGTCTTTTCTGTCCTATTCCTTTGAGAAGGTCAGTTGTAACTAAAAAAATGTTGTGGTATATGTACTATGCTTGTGGATACAAACCATACCTAAAGAAAATCTGAAGTGTGGAACACTTAGATATATAGGATGTAATACACAGGGTAGTTAGTTAACCAAACATCTATTTCAAATGGGCCAACAACTAGCATCGGTTGGGGATCAACAGGGTAAAACTACCGCTGTCTACACTATGACTACAAAAAAGAGTGGACACCCTATTTTAAATACGTAAATGACGGATTTTTTACTAAAAACGAGCTTTTTCGCACCAGATATGGGGTACTTATCAAAATTAGAAATTGCGATATATCTGAAAAAATGACTACAGCTAATGCCAGTTACTCTTCAAACTTTTTAGCTCAAAATGACCTACGAACAGATTTTCGCACATCTAATTCTCATGAAATAATCTGTTTATAATCAGATAGCACGCCCTCATATTCCTAATTCTCATGAATGTGAATTGGGAGGCTTATGGTGATAGATACGAGCGGAAAAATTGAGGTACTCAACCAGAGAGTTAGTGGATCATTTCAGCATAAAAGCTCTAACCCTACCTATGCAATATTATTCAATTAAGTTCTGTAGAAAATTGATTTTGGGAAGCTTTAATTGATGGACAAATGGGTTGTCATCAATTAATTTGAGCCAGCATATCTGCTCCTCAAGTACATAATATGAGGGTTGATAACTGCTTCGAGACATGGGCATTCTGGGTCATCTATGTCGACAAAACCATCAGCGTCATTGTCAACTCCATCGGAGCAATCCTCTATACAAGGTAGGCTCTGTAGATGCTCAAATTTAGATGCCAGTCCTCCTATAGCACCACATGAATCCAACAAGGAATAAAGACGGGATATACTAAAGTCTCTCCTATCTATACGGAAGAGGTTATTGTTGTCATCCCCAATGATAAGATTGCCATTCGAATCATTCATGATCGCCTCAATATTGTCTACAGGACTCCCTGTATTATCTACAATAGGTATAATAGTAATATCGCCAGTGTATATATTAATCTCTACTAATTGAGAAGGACTATCAACCGTGTTGGAGGTACTTGCTGTCCAGTATAAGGTCCCTTCACTCCAGGCTAAATCTCCTGTACCGACAAGGCCAGTCGATGTAAGATCAAGGATAGGAGTTAAACTATCACATTGTCCAGCAATATCATCGTCACTTGGCTTATACTTATATAATATTGTATTGACTCCATCGCCGAGTACTGTATATAAGAAGCCATCCATATCACCCAATAATTCCTGATGAGACATATAGGGCAAAGCACCATCAATCTCACAGATCAATCTTGACTCTCTGCCAGTGAAAGGATTGATGAGATATAAAGACATATCCTCACCATTATCTGTACGATTACCATACATATTGCCATTAGGCGTAAAGGCTATATCAGACCAACCTGGACCAACAACATCTTGACGTAGATTTTCTTCTGACTGAACTGAAGTATCTTGAGTTTGATACGCTAAGCTGAAAATATCGTCTTCACAAGACTCTAAACCATACTTACTGACAAAAAGAGTTTCGCTCGGCAGTTCACTCTCACATGGTCCACAATACTCCTCAACACAGGTACAATCGGGGTCTAAATCGTCAATCAGCCCATCTCGATCATTATCAAAGCCATCACCACAGACTTCATCACCGCAAAGCGCAACATTGGGATTCTTCCAACTGAAGTCTGCTGGACTATCATAAGGATGACCTATGACTAATCCATTTTCGTCGACAGCTACTGCACCAGTACCAGCGATACCATCTCTATTGATATCTGATACGCCTGCCTCCTCGGTGTCAAAGCATCCATCACCATCACTATCAAGGTCTAAGTGATCTTCTAAGCCGTCACCATCGGTATCCGGTCCGACCTGAAATAATACAATTTCGTCCAATCCAAAATACTCTGCATCGTCACAGTCACCACTAAACTCATGCCTATCAATCGATTCGACACCTACACTTATGGTTTGCAAATCAGACAATACAGCTATGAGATCGGCCTCTGTACCCGTAAAATTTTCGTCGATAAGATCTACGGCATATCTCACCCAACCTCTATTAATAAAGTCAGTTATATCAAAAGCCGTTTGAACAGACAGCCCTGTTGAATTGGAGAGTACTAATTCTAACTCTGTATTCCCATTTTGGTCTCCGCCTTCATCGAGGGTGCCATTTATCCACCTTAGACTTAAGACACCTTCAAATAGCTGAGAGTCAGCAATACCAAGAGGTATACTATTTCTAAAGTATTGATCTCCTGGATCAGTATCTATATCTAAAATATAGTTTGTCCTAAATGGTGTAAGTGGAAATGCACTCATGTCACACCCTGTGGACGTCGTCGCATCTGTAGAATGTGATACAAAGCCGTTATTGATCCCCGAGTTATTATTGGACTTAATCCACCTCTCCGCATCGATATTAAAGTCTATCGCATATTCTCTTTCTATCCATTCGTCTGTATCGAGTATTCCGTCATTGTCATCATCAAGATCGCATTGATCCCCTACTCCATCACCATCGTGATCGCCACCAAAATCATCACAGGACACTCTGAAAATCAAGGTATCCGTACAAGTCCCATTTGGAGCTATGAGCGCATAATCACCAGGCTGATCAACCTCTACGATATCATCATTGGCAAATACTAGTCCATCACTATATCGAATCCACGCCTGAAAATCAGCTTCTAGAGGCACATTTATTGCCTCTATAATTGCTGAGGAGGTTAAAGGCCTAAAAGATGCTGTCCCAATCTGAAGTCCAAATGGAACCTGACCGAAACCTGTATAATATCCTGCGACACCATTAGAACCACTAAAGCCAAATAGTCCTGTCGCTATTGGGCCATCAGACTCAACTCGAATATTATCGTCCTCATCCTCAATGATATAGGCGATCCAATCACTAGTCCCTGGAACAGTGATCGCATCAGAGGGCGTTAAGACAGACTTAGGCGTATTAGATCCAACATCAAAGACACTGATACTTGAACCTCTAAAAGTTACTATGCTTATGTCTACGTCAACATCGTCAGGTACTGCAGGGTGTAACTCATCAACCCTAGGCATGAAGTTAGTTTCGGTAGGAAGATAGCAACTCAATGGAGGCAAAAAATTCATACCTGATGATAAATCACGAACGCTACCAAATAGCTGTTGATAAGCATAAGCAGGTGTATTGGTCTCAACCAGCATGACTCGATCGTCCGTATAATGAGATCCATTTATCTGAAGAAACTCACCTTGATCTATCGTCGCTAAGTATACACCATTGACTAGGACATCTGTATTATCATTAATAGCAATTATAATAGGGGTTTCTGCATCATCATTAGGGTGATTACCGCGATAGTAGACATATGTGGTGCCGAGCTGATTAACCGGTACGCTCTGATCAATGGCCATATCTCGATTTCTTGAAGTGACAAAGCTAGGTCCATGTAAGAGATTACCATTACTCATAACTATAGGCTTATCTGAAACTACACGAGCACCTATGAGATCATCAGCTGTATCGGTCGGTTGATTTTCGTCTGTATATGTGGACAACACATAAGTCTGACCTTGATTGAGTGTAATCGTATGATTTGTGCCAGTAAGGTTACCACCATTATCGTGCAGCTCTGTATCAGGAGACAAGCCACTGAGAAGAATAGTTGTACTATCCTCTAAAGCCATGAAACCAACAGTAATATTAGAAAATCCTGCTGAACCACTATTAGCGTTAACAGGCAAAGCTCCCACGAAAAATTCTTGGCCCACTCCACCTTCACCTTTAGCCGTTAGCGAGGCTGCTTGAGCATTTGCTTTTAGTCTGAAATTAGCGTAAAACTCTCCTGTACCTCTCAGAATTAAACCGTAATCGTCAAGGGCCTGATTGAGTAAGCCTGATTGTACTGAGAGATAAGTGTTATCAGGGCCAAGATTATTATCATCAGCGCCGGCTTCGTAGACATTATTATTGTTTCCGTAGAAATCATTTAGATCAAATACTGCTGTAGTTGTATTATCAATACTATAACTCTTTACAAATGTTCCTGTACCACTTGTTATGTTAATAGTAATAGGAAATGATGACGGTGTCGATAAATATACCGCCTGATATCGATTACTGTTGGTGGTTACTGTATTGCGATTATGAAGAGGTGGAAGATAGTGCACATCATCTAACTGGGCACTAATATTGTAGGCTGTCAGCAAGTAAAGAGCTATCGCCAAGACTCTTAAGATGGATTTTATTCTATTATCCCCTATCACATCTTATTGACACCACTCACAATTTGCAACCCTAATAATAAGGTTGAAAGAAATGTTAAATGTCGCATATAGACTAAATTAGTCGCCGGGCCCTTGATCTAGCAGAGTTCAGGGTACGTAAGATGTGCTTACACAAGCTTATATATCGAAGTTTGGTTCAAGTTCACCTTGACCGTCACCTGAGTAAAATTTATTGATAATTCTAATGACCTCATCTGCTTCATCAACGATAGGTATAAGATCCATATCGCCTGCACTAATATTGCCGTGAGCCTCTAATACCGTTGTCTGAATCCAATCTTTTAAGCCAGACCAAAAATCTGTACCTACGAGAATTACTGGTACCTTAGATATCTTCTTAGTCTGTATAAGAGTCAATACTTCAAATAGCTCATCAAATGTCCCAAATCCTCCTGGGAGTGCTACAAATGCTTGTGCGTACTTCACAAACATCACTTTGCGTATAAAGAAATATCTGTGATCAATGTCTTTATCTGGATCGATATAAGCATTAGAGCTCTGTTCAAATGGTAGATCAATATTGAGACCTACGGAAACTCCTTTTACTTGATGCGCTCCTTTATTGCCGGCTTCCATGATCCCTGGTCCTCCTCCAGTAATAACACCATAACCTGCATCGCATATTTTGGCAGCGACATCTACAGCTAATTCATAATACTTCTCTCCAGGTTTCGTACGTGCAGATCCAAAGACTGAAACACAAGGATCAATTTTATTCAATTTCTCAAACCCCTCCACGAACTCTGAAATCACCTTGAACATGGTCCAAGAATTCTGTCCATTCTTATGAGCCCAGTGCTTATTCGTATTTGTATCCTTCTCCATTTTTTTGCTTTTGTAAAAAAACGAAACCCACTATGAGATAGTAGGTTTCACGAAAACTATAATTTCTTATTCTAATTTGAATCTATGATTGTGTACTTGCGAGTGCCTTATCTATATAAGACTTCACCCCTTCGATATCGCCATGTTCTTGCAGTAGCCGCTCGATTATAAGATCCTTAGAAGTGAGTGTTGGAACATTTTTAGCCACCTCTTGTACAGACACCTTAGGTCCTGATAAGATGATCAAACGCTCCACTACATTGCGAAGCTCTCGGATATTACCCGACCAAGCATGCTTTTGAAGCTCTTTCAATGCTGCTGGGGCGAACTTCTTGACAGGTATACCATACTCACTACAAATGATCTTGGAAAAATGCTCCACAAGCAACGGAATATCTTCTTTGCGATCTCTGAGGCTCGGTACAGTAACTATGATTACAGCAAGTCTATGATAGAGATCTTCTCTAAATTTACCTTTGGCAATCTCAGACTTGAGATCTTTATTAGTGGCGGCAATAACACGGACATTAACGGAAATTTCCTTATCCCCACCGACTCGTGTGATTTTGTTTTCTTGTAGTGCTCTAAGGACTTTTGCCTGGGCAGAGAGACTCATATCCCCGATTTCATCAAGGAACAATGTTCCATCATGTGCCAGTTCAAACTTTCCCGCTCTACTCTTGTGAGCAGACGTAAATGATCCTTTCTCATGGCCGAATAATTCGCTTTCGATTAGCTCAGAAGGAATTGCTGCACAGTTTACTTCGATCAGTGGCTTTTCATTCCTCCCACTCTTCTCGTGTATCCATCTTGCTACCAGTTCCTTACCCGTACCATTCTCGCCGTGTATTAACACTCGGGCATCTGTAGGGGCAACTAAGTCAATCGTCTTATGGATCTGAGATATAGCATCTGACTTCCCGACTATATCTATCGTCTTAGTCTTTGATATCTTTCTTTGAAGGACTTTCTTTTCGGTGATCAGGCTCGATTTGTCTTGAGCATTTCTGATTGTAATCAGTAATCTATTGAGATCAGGCGGCTTAGAGATAAAATCAAAAGCACCCTTCTTAACTGATTCTACAGCCGTGTCGATATTACCATGTCCAGATATCATCACAACTGGAAGATCGGCTTGTAGCGTTTGTATCTTTTCTATGACCTCCATGCCATCCATCTTAGGCATCTTAACATCAAGGATGACTACATCGTATTTGGCTTGCTTAATCTTGACTAAACAATCCAGACCGTCAACTGCCTCTTGTACTTCGTACTTTTCCATTTCAAGAATATCTCGTAGTGTAGTACGGATACCTCGATCATCATCCACTATTAATATTTTAGGCATGCTTTCTTATTTTTACCCTAAATCAAATAAATTCAATCGCTAATATATTAAAGAAATTTATAATATGATTGTCGCCACCTAAGAAAAATGCAGTTATATTCTATTTGTGCATCGCCAACCATGCCATCAGACCACTACTTATCTCTAAGGCGTCTTCATCAATATCAAATGTTGGTGTATGAACCGGAGAGTTCTTAGTGCCGTCGATAGCGGCAGTCCCCAAGCGATAAAAACATGCTGGCACCACCTGTGAGTAATACGAGAAGTCTTCTGCAGTCATCCTCTGAGGAAGCTCAATAACATGGCTCTCACCTATGTATTGTATCATTAGATCCCGAGCGCTATGAGTCATCGGCGGATCATTATAGAGACTTGGATACCCTTTCTTGATCTCAAGCTCTACTTGAGCCCCATGAGACTCTATGATATGTTGTATACGCTGTTCGATTAGCCTATGTGCTTCCTTGCGCCAGTCCTCATCAAAGGTTCTAAAGGTACCTTCCATCATAACCTTAGTTGGTATCACGTTAGTGGCGCCACCATCACTATTAATCTTGCCGATAGACAGTACTGATGGGGTATTAGGATTGGCATTTCGACTGACTATAGTCTGCAGCGATTGTATCAACTCCGCAGAGATCATGATCGGGTCTATGGTATCCTGCGGCATCGCTCCGTGTCCTCCTCGACCTATCACTGTGATGAATAGTTCATCACATGACGCCATGAAGAAACCTGGGTGGTAACCGATCTTGCCTACTGGCAAACTCGGATGTACATGCTGACCATAAATCCGCTCAACGTCTGGATTCTGCAATGCGCCATCTGCAATCATCATAGATGCACCTCCTGGTAGTTGTTCCTCCCCAGGTTGAAATATAAACTTCACTTGATGCTTAAGTTCCTGCTCTAAGCTCTTGAGGATCATCAGCGTGCCAAGTAAAGAGGCCGTATGAACATCATGGCCACAGGCATGCATCACCCCATCATGAACTGAGCGATACTCTACGTCTGATTCCTCCTGGATCGGCAAAGCGTCCATATCCGCTCGTAAAGCAATCGTATGATCACCCTGCCCTATAACGCCTGTAATGCCAGTACCTGATCCTAATCCGTCCTGATAATCAATACCCAACACATCCAAAATGGACTTAACATACTCAGCAGTATTATGCTCCACGAATGACAACTCAGGGTGCATATGTAGATGTCTCCTGATTTGAATGATCCGAGCTTTATGAGCTTTAGCCAATGCCTTAATCTTTGATATCATGTTGTATCCTCTTGAGTATTGTCATAAAGTTAGACGAACCATAATATATATCATCGAGTATAGAATAATGCAAGGTGTAATCATAGCTCAATGATTGAGGATTGCGAGAAGGATCGCACAGATCGATGGATAATATCCCTGAACCAATGTAAGGTCGGTCTGTCACATCTCCCTTGGATAGGTAATCCCCAATTAACGAGATCTCACCTTCGAACAGACCACAAATATTACGAATGATGATTGCTCGACTGGAGGATAAAACAAGTAGCGGCAGCAACAGTACTGAGAGAATAACCGCTGTTCCCTTTGATAATAAGGCACGCTGACGCTTGGCCCAGAGTGACGTCAGGTTGAACTTAGAAAAGTACTCATATGATCGCCCCCCTCTATAGCTTAGATCACTGTTAAATAGAGATTTAGTCCTCTCATTGTAATAGTATACTTGTGTATTGTCATTAACATATTGTTCCAAATATTCAATATGAAATGGACTACTCGTGACAGCTAAAGAATTATAATCATCAGCACTGAATGTAGCCGATGGAAAGACCTCGGCTATCTGAGCTTCGAACTCTGCTATTCTTCCTGATCTAAATACTCTACCCTTGCGCCCTCCTGATTGCGATAACACTATCGAAACGATCACACATAATAAAGATCCAGTTACTACTGAAAGTCGTGAAAATCTAAGACTCTCTGGTAAGAAGGCGTACAGCAGCATGACTGTTACAAATGCAATACTACAGGATACAACACCAGACCTATTACCTCGCTCTACCATGAAATAGCCAAACAAGCTCAGGACAACTACAAAGGTTACGGCTAAACTAAGAGCTACACCACTAACTATGACCCAATCAAGGTAAACCAAAGATCCAAAGTAAGAATAGCTCCATAAGGCGCTAATGGCCAAATAGATACATATAAATAATATGACATAGAGCAATCGCTTAACAAATCTCTGACTTAGCGTCTTGATAAGGGCGAGAAAGAGGCTGATCACCGAAAGAATCACTCCCATGAACCTACTTAGACCAAAATGTTTTTGGGCATAAACAGTGAGTGCATGATAAAAGTGATAATTACGATTCCAAGATTGATATCCGCTTTCACCTTTAAAATGAACTGCTTTAACTTGTGTAAGCTGAATTACCGGTATCCCCATATCCTTAAGTCGCTTAAAAAGATCAAGGTCCTCTCCGTATAGGAAGAAATCCTCATCAAAACCAGCGATACTTCTAAAGACGCCACTTGAGATAAATAGGAAAGCACCCGTGAGCGCATCAACTTGTTGTTCACTCAGGGGAAGGCCACCATCATAGTATGACCAGCTTGATATGAATCGATCAATACCCGTAAGCCTAGCTAAAGCAGATAAAATCGTAGGCAATTTACGCGCTGACTCTCTGAGGTATTGATATCGGCCATCATAAAGTGCCCCACCCAAAACTTGGTCATCGATAGCCCTCTGCGCATGACTCAGAAGGATAGGTATAGCTGAATTATCAATTACAATGTCTGGATTCAAGAATAACAGATATTCAGATTGTGAGTCTTGAGCCCCTTGATTGCAGGCGTAGCCAAAACCATAATTGTATCTATTCTGGATGACATCACATTGAGGATAATACTGATGCAGTACTTGGAGTGTATGGTCAATAGAATTATTATCTACTACTACTATATCCACCTCACTATCTCCCTTCTGAGCAGTGAGCACAGAATCGATACAGTGCCCTATAGTGTGAGCAGAGTTATAAGTAACAATAATGACAGTAACTGTAGCCATACAAGAACTATTACAGCCATATCTTAAAGCTGGTTAACCTTATATTCGGTCCGAGTGATTATAGATCGCCCTAAAGTTAATTCATCTGCGTACTCCAGCTCTCCACCAAATGAAATACCTCTCGCAAGCAATGAAACTTTTATGCCATGAGCGGACAATTTCTTAGAGATGTAATAGATAGTTGTATCTCCCTCAATGGTAGGACTTATGGCAAGTATGACCTCACTGATATCGCTTTCCTGAGTTCTCAGTAATAAGCTGTCGATATTAAGTTGATCAGCAGAGATACCGTCTAATGGAGAGATAACACCCCCTAAGACATGATATAAGCCATTGTATTGACCTGTTTCTTCTATTGCCATGACATCTCTGATAGACTCGACTACACATATAGTCGTAGATCGGTTCCCCCGATCTCTGCATATACTGCAGATCTCACCATCAGCAAGATGATGGCATGTCTTACAAAACCTTATATGCTCGATCAACCTGCCTAAAGGCTGAACGAATGCGTTAAGCATTTCGTTCTTATCTTTATTTATCAAGTGCATTGCCATACGTAATGCTGACTTCTTTCCTACGCCTGGTAAGAGAGAGAAAGCATCAACCGCCTCTTGCAATAACTTAGATGAATGAGACATTATAATTTTATTGTATATCAATATTACAACATTTGGTATGATCTCACTGAATATGATCGCCAATTGTAATAATTCAATTACTTTCGATTTTCATTGAAAAAGGAACAACTAAGAAGATATGGCTGAGATAATAAAGATGCCTCGTCTGAGCGACACCATGGAAGAAGGAAACATCATCTCATGGCTCAAAAAAGTAGGAGATCCGGTATCTCCAGGAGACATATTGGCAGAGGTCGAAACTGATAAAGCTACAATGGATCTTGAAAGCTTCCATGAAGGCTACTTACTTCATATAGGAGTTGCAGAAGGAGCAGTACCCGTGGACGGTGTTATTGCTGTTATAGGCGAGAAAGGTGAAGATTTTCACGCTCAATTAGATGCTGCAGGTTCAACTGAAGCATCTCCAGCGAGCGCACCTGCAGAAGAAGCTTCTGCAAAGGCTGAAGCACCTACCCAGAAAAGTGATCCTGCACCAAGTAGTTCGGACACGTCTACATCATCTCAGGATGATCATATCAAAGCCTCTCCATTGGCCAAAAAAATGGCTGCCGACAACAATATAAATCTCTCATCTCTTAGCGGATCTGGTGATGGCGGCAGGATAGTCAAGAAAGATATTGAAGCTGCTATTGCTAGTGATGGCCCAGGAGCTACAGCACCAAGTTCTGCACCGATCCAGTACTTCACTGGACAATCAGAAGAAATACCCGTATCGCAAATGCGTAAGGCTATAGCTCGTAGATTGAGTGAAAGTAAATTTCAGGCGCCTCATTTCTATTTAACGATAGAGTGTAACATGGCTCGCACTATTGATGCTCGTAAGGCATTCAACAATCTTGGCAATGGTAAGATCTCATTCAATGATATCGTCATTAAGGCTTGTGCCATGGCACTTAGAAAGCACCCAATGATTAACTCCAGCTGGTTAGGCGATAAGATCGTCAAGCATGGAGAGATCAATATAGGAGTAGCAGTAGCTGTCGAAGAAGGGCTGTTAGTACCTGTAATAAGAAATGCGGATCAGAAACCTATGAGCATTATCAATGCTGAGGTTAAGGAATACGCTGGCAGAGCAAAAGATAAACGTCTTAAACCCGATGAGATGTCTGGCAACACATTTACGATATCAAACTTAGGTATGTTTGGCATCGAGGAGTTTACAGCTATCATTAATCCACCAGACGCATGTATCCTGGCCGTAGGCACAATAGTTCAAAAACCAGTAGTGCAAGACGGACAGATAGTCGTAGGTAATATGATGAAGTTGACACTCTCATGTGATCATAGAGTAGTCGATGGTGCTAAAGGTGCTGAGTTCTTGCAGACAGTAAAGAGCAACTTAGAGAATCCATTAAGCATGCTTGCTTAATCATAGTAATAGACCGTACGGGATAAAAGAAAAGGCTTCGTTGATTACTTAACGAAGCCTTTTTTAATACAGCGTAATTCTAATCTTATTTATCAGTAACCTGAATTTTTATAGCTCTTGTATTTCGATCCTGGTCTTGACGACCCTATTGAATTGGCACCTGCCTCAGGACCTTCGGGTCTGCCCATATTGATATCATCAACATCACATACCCTAAATTCTACTCTTCTATTTATGAATTGCATGAGCTCTTCCTCTTCATCAGTGAAGTGGTTATCTTTTAAGTGAGGGATTAATGGGCTATCCTCTCCACCGAACATGAGATTTAATCTACCTCGCTCGATACCATAGTGAGTCACTAAGTGCTCTATCGCTTCCTTCGCCCTATTATAAGACAACACTTGGTTATAGCTATTACTGTTACGCACATCGGTGTGTCCATGAGCCGTCACACACATCGAAGGGCAGCTCTTCATCACGCCTGCGATCTGATGTAACTTAGGATAAGATTCTGGACGTATGCCATACTTATCGAGATCGAAGTGTAACATTGGTAAGAACCAGTTTCCACAAGTATTATTTACAATTGTACCATAGGTATTCTGATTAAAGGTCGGATTAGGATTTCCGGAGTTATACACTCCTCCTACTTGACCACCAGGTACTCCTCCGGTTCCAGTTGTAGAACCGCCAGATACTGTTCCTCCTGAAGACGTAGTACCCCCAGATATCGTACCGCCAGATGCTGTACCTCCCGAGATCGTACCTCCTTGCGGATTTGATCCAGAATACGAACCAACCTGACCAGAACCATTGATCACTTGTCCATATCCAGTGTTAGCACAAGCATCGCAATTATTCTCGATTATTGTGATCACATCTTCTTCAGTTAAAATAACAGGTTCATCTACCTGGGCGACACCGAGTTCATCTATTGGGTATCCTGGAGGAGAAAAAGGCTCCTTGTCAAGACAATCTGGCAACCCATCGCCGTCGCTATCGAGTGTTACTCCTTTGGTATCAACCAAACATCCATCGGGAGTATCAGGCTCGAGATCTAAAATATTTAAGACTCCATCATTGTCATCATCATCTAAATCTAATTGAGGTCTCGCTTTTAAATCAGCGATTTCATTGAAGACCGTGCTCATTGGATTGACCCAGTATAATGGTTCAGTCCTCTTCGCAAAGTTTCCAATATTAAAACCTAGTCTAAAGTTAGTGTAATGACCTATATCTACATTATTGGTTTGGTCTAAAGCCGTTCTGAACTTTATACCATCCAAGTAATCATTGTCTGTTAATAGTAATTGGTGCTCAAGACCAATATTTATGCGTTTGGTAAGCTTACGAGATACTCCGACTGCAGCATTAAATACCACGTGTACATTAATATCATCACCAAATCTAAAGATGCCTTCTTTCTGAAACGCTCTTGTTTCAAATACGCCATCATATATCTCATCTAATGCGTCTTTAATCGCATTCCTTCCATCAAGAGTATTGAAATCATTGACTGTATTAAAGCCTACTCTATCTCTTAGGTCAGCATAGGCCGCACCAGAAGCATCCTGAAGATCCAAGTTTGTAATATTATGATCAAGACCTACACCTACAGCTACATAAGTGTTCCATTTGTTCCGTTCTTCATGAAATAAGATGTTCCCTATGTTAAATACCAATTGGGTACTAGCATATATATAAGTGGTCTCGTATGATGGGAACCATGCATCTGCACCTCCAGTAGTCGGATCATAAGCATCCCAGCCATTAAACTGCTCGTTACTCTCTACTAATCCACCACCAACACTGCGGTTTCTCCAAGGCTGTGTTTCTAAACCACCAGCTTTGCCGTAGAATGCCTCGAAACGGATTGAAGTGATATAATTAAGAGATTTACGCAGGTGACCACCTACTCCAAATCCACCAGGCAAGTTTCTATCGACATCACCATCGATAAAGTAATGACCCGCATGCAATCCAATCTCCCACTGGTCCTTTGGACGTGATGAGTACTTAGACTGTCCTAATCTCCACAACCTATTCTGCTCTGGATCTTTAGTCATATCATCAGTGATCTCTGGTGATAACCAGGTATCGTCTGTAATAGATAAGGTCTGTTCTGCCCTCGACTGATCTTGTGCCATTAACATTGGCACACTCAATAATAGACCAGCTAATAATAAAATAGAAAAACGCATCTGTATATTTTTATAAACACAGGTTCATTCTCGTTCTCGTTGGTGGAAAGCACGCCAAAAAAGTCATATTATACCTTTTCATCATACCTTAGGCGCTAAATTACAAATACTTTATATATTAAAGAAAAGTATTATTTATTAGTTTTTTATTTCCTGCTCGCACTATATTTGAAATATGGAAAAGTACTTGGAAACATCGAATGAGCAAATCCTCACTTCTACAGATACGCAGCAGTCCGATCGCAAACTATCACTGATCGGGAGTTCGGCAAGTGTAGATATCATCAGAAAATCACTCAACACACTCAGTTCGACTGGCTATAATCAATGCCTGGAGGACTTAGGCAACCTTAGTACAGACCGAAAGCCACAGTGGGAAGATGTGCTATACGAGATGTTTACTGACGAGGTATTCATACCCATATGTATAAGTGATAAGCGTTATTCAGATGTAATCCTTAAGACCTTTTCTCGCTTAGAATTATATCAATGTTCTACGATTTCCAATAAAATCATTGACTTAGGAAGAGCCAAAGACAGTTTAAGATACGACAGCTTTGTCGGGATACAGACGCATTTTAAGCAGTCGCTTCCTATAGATGAAGACAGAATCGTACGCTTGACAGACGTACGTTACAATCATGATCGAGCGGAGGTTATCCTGCGCAATACGGATATTGTATACTTTGATATATCAGCAATCCGGTTTTCAGACAATGTGGGTTGTAGCACATCCAGCCCAACGGGTATGACCTCAGAGGAAGCTTGTCAGATAGCGAAGTATATCGGAGCATCAATTAACCTCAAAGGGGTAATAATAGGGCCATATGATGCCAACGCTGATAAAATGGGTATCACAGCACAGAATATCGCACTGATCATCTACTATCTCTGCGAAGGCCACCTCCTAAAGCTATCTGAATGTCATCATAAACAAGGTGAGCAAAATAGGGCGTTCAACACGTATACTGTTGTTCCTGATGAGCTCGAGACCGAGATCGTATTTACAGAAAACACGATTAGTGGGCGATGGTGGATCAAATCCACTAACGAAGATGGGACAGATGCATTGATACCTTGTACTAAGGAAGATTATGAGCTCGCATGTCACAATGTTATCTCAGACAATCTGAGTAAGGCTTATACCTTAGTATAGTACTATAGCAGCTCTAATAGCCGCTCTAATGCTATCCCCCTGCTTCCTTTGAGTAGGATTGTTCTATCCTTGATCGGCACCTCGCCTCTCATATGTTCCATTAGATCGTCTACATGGTCAAATGCCTTATCGCTCACCGCACTAAAGGATTGACCCACGAGATAGTATGGCATATTAAACTCTATGAGGAGATCCTCAATGTCTTTGTGCTGATCTAATCTGTCTGTACCTGATTCTAACATATCTCCAACAATACAGAGCGGTGCGTCATAATCAGATTGGATAAATGATCGTATGCTCGCCTTCATAGAGGTTGGGTTAGCATTGTACGTATCTAACACGAGTAGATTACGATCTGTCTGCTTAAGCTGGCTGCGCATATTATCTGCTACATAAGAGCTAATCGCTTCGGTGGCGACATCAGCTGAGATGCCAAAATAGGCACCTACTGTAAGCGAAGCACTAATATTATCTTGATTATAACGGCCGACTAAATTACAGCTGAATTCACGCGAACTATTGTGATCATCTCTCAGTTCAAATAGAAGATAGGGGTTGGATTCTATCAAATTAAGCGTTCCATATCCACACAAGTCTGTTGTATAATCGATTGACTTACTAATATCATGTTCACTATATGAGCTGAGATAATCATCTGCTCGATTCACGAAGATAGTTCCGTGATTAGCTGATACAGATCTATATAGACTCGTTTTCTCTTGGTAGACTCCATTGAGATCAATGAGCCTCTCAAGATGAGCAGCACCGATATTGGTAATTAGTCCGTAGTTCGGTTGAGCCATCTCGCAGAGCATGGCAATTTCTCCCGGCGAGTTAGTGCCCATCTCTACTAACCAGAAATCTTGCTCAACGCTGCCTTTCAGCAGGGTTAGTGGCACTCCGATATGGTTGTTATAATTACCGCTCGTAGTATTGACATCATAGGTTGTAGATAGCACAAGATGAATAAGCTCCTTCGTTGTGGTCTTGCCATTGCTACCCGTAAGGCCGATGACGGGGTTTTTATACTGCCGTCGATGATGACTGGCTAATTGCTGTAGACTTGTTAGCACATCCTCAACTAAGACCATACGCTCATCGCTGCGATAATCGACTTCATCTATAATTGCATAACTCGCCCCATTATCAAGCGCTTTTTGAGCCCATTGATTTCCATTGAATCTATCCCCTTTTAACGCAAAGAATAGTTGCTCTGGGGCTATGTCTCGAGTATCCGTGGAGACTCCGGTCGACTTAAGATATAACTGATATAGCTCCTCTATCTTCATAGGTCAAAAATACGCACACAAAAAAAGCCTCAATCAATGATCGAGGCTTTAATTATTCTTTTTAGTGCATTGGGTCTATCTGAATGATATTCCTCCTGGATTATCATTACCACTTGGACCACCTACTCTTGCTACCGCACATCTAAACCCTATTGTACGATCTGCTTTATCTTGATCCTTGAATTTACGTGCTCCAGGTGACAACCAGTACAGACGATCTGCCCATGAACCGCCTTTAACGACTCTTGACTTATTGTTGATAAGTGTGTACTTGCCATACTCGTAGTTTACTTCTTCTCTATCACCATCTGCATAAGAACGAGCATCACCTACTCTATAATTCTCACGATTTTCTAATTCTTCATCGTTGAACTTTCTGTATCTCATTCTACCGAGAGAATCTTTTTCAACTAAGTTACCGTACTCATCACGGATTAGCTCTTGGTATTCATTTCCTCTGAATGGATTCAAATCATGATTGTCCGAATCCTCGAGTGTTTGACTCGTAAGAGGTCTGTATACATCTTGTACCCACTCCGCTACATTACCTGCCATGTTATATAGACCGAAGTCATTAGGTACATACTGACGTACTGGTGCTGTCTGGAATGCATTATCATTTAAGTTACCTGCGATACCTGCGTAATCACCTTTTGCTCTCTTAAAGTTAGCAAGCATGCGACCCTGTTGCTTATCGCGAGTCTGGTATCTCGGGCTGTTTCCATCCCAAGGATAATATCTACGATCTGAGATAAGCTCGTCTTTAGGATTTTGGTGGTTACCTAATAAGGCAAGCGCAGCATACTCCCACTCTGCTTCTGTAGGGAGTCTGAATGATGGCGTTAGGATGCCGTCTTCAAACTTCACAGATCTCTCTCCACCAGTTCTTACGTCTGGAAGATTCTTTCTGACATTCCCTTCGTACTGTCCCGCTAAGTAAGCATCTGTGTCAAATACGTCTGTATCTTTTTGATCTGGTGTAGGGTTGAGTATGCCTCTTTCGATGAGGATAAACTCATTAACACGATCAGTTCTCCACTTACAGTATCCCTGAGTTTGCTCCCATGTTACACCCACCACTGGATAATCATCATAGGCGGGGTGCTTAAAGTATGTCTCTACAAGCGGATCGTTGTATGACAATTCATCATACCATACTTTCTCATCAGGTAAAGCTTCTTGTGCTACTTGCGGGTGTGATTCGTAACGAGTCTCTAACCAATAGACGTATTCACGCCAGTTGATGTTAGACACCTCTGTCTCATCCATGTAGAATGATGTTACCGACACTCTACGAGCGATGTTGTTCCAATCATAGACAACATCCTGACCAGTCTGTCCCATAGTAAAAGTACCACCTGGGATCAACACCATATTGGGTGCATTGAGCTGACCTTCGTAATCTAACTTTTCAAAGCCACCCCACTCGGTGTCATTGTATTTCCAACCAGTTGCTGATGATCTTTCATCACCGCCTCCTTTCTTTTTGAGGAAACACGATGACATCATGCACAGGCTAAGTGCTAAGACAAAAAATCTAATATTCATTTTGGGTAATATATTATCTAAAAATACTGAAGCAATCTTCGTATCTGGAAGGTGGATTGCCGAAAGCGCCGAAATTCATTACAACACTGACTTCATGACTTCCTCTTGTATTAAGAACGTTGGCGGCGCTCAAAGTAACATCAAAACTGTATGTTAATTTTAGCCAGTCGGTCCTCCATCCTGCTGATAAAATCACAGCATCAAAATTGGAAAAATCATATCTGATCCAAGCTCCAGCAAAGAAATTTTCTTTGTTCACTAATCCTCCTGCGTTCAGTTGGCTTAATTCTGACTGTCTCACTAATAAGACACTAGGAGCAAAAAACGAGCCAAAACCCTCATTATTGTATCCATCCAAATCTATCTGCCATCCAGCATGAATTGTAAGGCGAGGAGGGAGCCCTGCATATATAGATCTACTACCCGGTTGAAAACTATTATCTGGTACATTTAGATGCTTCAAGGACAAGCCGATATAGAACTCTTCGCTGTAGAGTACTCCACCAACTCCAAAGTCCACATAAGTGGTTGTTAATACATCCGGCCTAATCTCTTGAGAGTTCAGTAAACTCTCACTACCTACTATGATCTGATCAAAAAATATCAGCTGATCCCAATCTAGACGTTGTTGGGCCAACGTAGCCTCTAATCCTATGCGTGCTTTGAATTTATTTTTTAGTCGCAGCTGATATGCATAGACTCCAGTAATCTGGTTAGATGTGATGATTCCATCACCTGCATTATCACTGAGAACCTGAAAACCTATACCACTGTTAGCATATTGAAAGAACTGATCATACGAAGCCGCAAATGTGCGATAGCCTCCATTGGGATTTTGTTGACTCCCCCACCCTGTCCACTGATCTCGAGTGATAACAGACACATGAGGATTGTTAGATAATCCAGCCAATGCAGCATTGAGCTGAATGGGTGCATTGTAGAACTGACTAAAGACTACATCTTGACTGATAGCAGTATTCAGACATCCAAGTGTCAGAGCGAAGATAAAAAGGCTTATATGTGATCTGATTCTCAACTGTTTAAATGTAAATTGTATACTATATACATATTAAATACTAAAAGCGCTCACAAGATTGTTTGTGAAGGAGACAATGTTAACAATGCGTAACCTATACGACGTACTAATGAAAACAAATGTTGTTTGGTTCATTACCATACAATTAATACTCTGTGAGTCTACCGTAGGTCAAGATTCTCCACTGTCGACTCATCAATCCTACAAAATTAGATGTGAGGTGTCAGGAGTATACAAGCTCGACTTTGATTGGGTGAGTCAAAATATCGGTGCGCAAACTGACCCCAGGAGCTGGCAGCTATGGACTAATACTCCTCATGATCTTCAGATTCCATTTGAGATAGTAGGCATCGAGGATGGTCAATTTGACACTGAGGACTACGTTTTATTTTATCTCGACATAGACCACTTGGCAGATAGTCCATATGATTCTGGCAGTTTTATTTATCTCGTTACAGATGTTGATGGACGTAGTGAAATCAACACTGCTGATTATATTGCCCCTTCAGAAATCCAACCCGTTAACAATCATACTCATACTGTTCGATATAATGAGTCAACCTTCAATCTACTCCATGAAGACCCTGTCAACTCCGGGTCAGGACAGATGTGGGTAGGGACAGAAATAACAAATAATGGCATTACTGATCTGATTAGACTACTACCTGTATCAATAAATAACTCTACGGTACTCAGTGCTGAGATGACTGCTGTAGTCCGCAGTGATACCCCTGAAATGATATCCTTGAGTATAGGTGAAGTTCAAGATCAACAAGGAGTCTCGTCAGTCGACATTGGAGATGTGGAGGATGACTTTGGACGTCAAGTTCGTTTGAGTCTGGAAGAAAATCAATTAGCTGCGCTGGACCAAAGAAATCCTCAAACCATCACAGTCGAATATGCGAAAAACTCCAGCCAAGCGCAGGCATGGATAGATGACATCACTTTGGAGTTGAGCAGCCCATTGGAATTTAATGGCGCCACACAAACTTTTGATCATTTAGAAGGCGGTAATGTGGCATCTATCACCACCCGTCTCTCCCCAACTTTATGGTCAGTTTCTGCTGACGGAGTGGACAACATCAACTATGAGCGTGATGGAGATTTGATTTTATTTAATATCGACACTTCGATGAGGTATGTGGTGTTTGATCCTGCCGATGATCTTTTAGTACCAACCACAGCGCAAATCATCTCTGAGCAAAACCTGAAAAGCTTAGCTATACCCGACTTACTAATCGTATACCATAGTGACTTCGAGGAACAGGCACTAAGACTACAGCAACACCGCAGAAATGTTAGCTTGTTCGATGTGCTTACCATAAATGCCGATTTAATCTATGATGAGTTTAGCTCAGGCAGGAAGTCACCAGAGGCGATCAGAGCATTTGCTCAGCATCTATATGAACAAGATCAGAAGTTCAGGTTCTTGCTGCTATTTGGAGATGGATCATTTGATTTCAGGCACATCTACGGCGATTTACCCGATCAAAATTTTATACCGACGTATGAGACGATAGAGTCTTTGGATCCTCTTGCGGCCTTTCCATCAGACGACTATTTTGCCTTACTCGATGATGATAATCCTGTGAATCTTCGAGGAGACTTAGACATTGCAGTAGGCAGACTACCCGTGAGAACGATCGAGGAAGCCGAAGCCATCGTGACCAAGATCATCAACTATGAGACTAATCCTCAGACTTTAGGAGAGTGGAGAAATCAGATAGGATTCTTTGCAGATGATGAGGACTTCAACCTTCATATTAATGATGCAGACGAGATCGCTGAAGATACGGAGGCAAGACATCCCAATTTTGTACAGAATAAGATCTATTGGGATGCATTTAATCAAGTCTCGACTCCTGGGGGTAATAGATATCCAAATGCCAATCAAGAGCTCAATCGAACTGTCGAGAATGGATTACTTGTGATGAACTATCTGGGTCATGGAGGATCTCTGGGATGGTCCCAAGAGAGAGTACTTAATGTCAGTGATATCAACAACTGGACGAACTTTAATAATCTACCATTGATTATTACGGCGACCTGTTCATTTACGGGATTTGATGATGCCAGTATTACTTCTGCAGGTGAGCACTCAATCCTGAATCCTGTCGGTGGCGCAGTAGCCTTATTCACCACTGTCCGATCAGTATATGCATCACAGAATTTCAGATTGACCAGTGCCGTATATGACAACCTATTTGAACAGGAAAATGGACAATTTCAAACGATCGGTGAGATCTTGCAAAAATCCAAAAATCAAGTCTCTCTTACCAATATAAATGCCCGCAAATTTCTCTTAATAGGTGACCCAAGCATGACATTGGCATACCCGAGACATCAAGTGATGACCACTCATATAAATGATAGGCCGCTTGTGGTGAGCAGACTCGACACCGTCGGCGCACTGGATAGTGTACGCATCTCTGGGATGGTGAGCATCGATGGCCTTACAGCTGATCAGTCTTTTGATGGGGTGATGGATATCACGATATATGATAAGTCCTCTACTGTACGTACGCTGCAAAATGATGAACGCAGCCGTGTCAGAGAGTTCGATCTATTTAGCAATGTAATATTCCAAGGGTCCGTTCAGGTTAACTCTGGACAGTTTGACCTGTCTTTTATAGTACCTGTCGATATTAACTTTTCTCCAGGACAAGCCAAAGTGAGTTACTATGCCCTCGGCGATGACCTCATCGATGCCGGCGGGGTATATGACAACTTGGTGATCGGAGGGAGCTCTGACACTCCTATCGCCGACTCCCAAGGACCAGAGATACAGGCTTGGATTAACTCCAGAAGCTTTAGGAACGGGGATGTTGTCAACCCAGACCCATTTCTCATAATCAATCTTAGTGATAAGTCCGGTATTAACTTGAGTCAAGTAGCCATCGGTCATGAGATAACCGCAATCGTAGATGGCGATACACAGAACACCATTATTCTTAACGAGCTATTCGACCGCAATTCTGCAAATGGCGGTACTGCAACTATCCAATTAAACGATCTTGAACCAGGTCTTCATACTGTTGAGATCAGAGCATTTGATATAGCTAATAATTTCAGCACTATCGAAATATCCTTTATTGTAGATGAGGGTCGGAGTCAAGATATCTTATCATTTGATATCAGCCCTAACATCACAAATGGTCCGACGAGCTTTTCGTTAGTCCATGATATCGATAATATTAGCGCTATACGCTTTGAGATCTATAGTACTAATGGTCAATTGATGCAGCATATAAATACCGAAGGACCATTTGCCAGCAACTTTATTACTTTTCCACGTGGAAGCTCCTTAGATCTCTCGGGATTTAGTGCTGGTTCTTATATTTGCAGAGCAGTAATAGAACAAGCTGATGGACAAATTCTCCGCAGCGAGTTCAAAAAGTTACTTCTCTTAAAATAATTATAACATAAAGGCAGTTCATGTCTATGTCACAAAATACCGTTAAGGATGACTATCAATAAACTGTTGTTTGCGCTTCTATTCCTTATACTTCCTCTTGTAAGTTTCGCACAGTGGGATCCAGAACGAGGCTGCGTCGTCGATGTTAACGGCACTTGTACGCCCAATCCTATTAATACAGCATTACCCTTCTTGAGTATTATTCCTGATGCCCGAGGTGGAGCTTTAGGAGATGCAGGGATTGCAACTTCGCCAGATGCATCTTCTATATTTTACAATCCTTCTAAGTTAGCATTTGTAGAGAATGATGCTGAGGTTACAGCAACTTATACACCATGGCTTCAGAACTTAGGCTTGACAGATGTATACGTTGCCTATGTATCAGGTTACAAGAAGATAGATGAATTATCATCTTTTGGGTTCAATTTTGGATTCTTCAGTTTAGGACAAATTAACTTCACAGATATCAACGGAAACGGCACAGGATCAGGTATGCCCCGAGAATTTACAGTGGGACTGGCCTATGGCAGGAAGCTCAGCGAAAACTTCTCCGTAGGGATTGGTGGAAAATTCTTTTTATCCAACCTTGCCAATGGTCAGAGTGTCGGTGGCTTAGTCATTAGTGCAGCGACTGGATTTGCAGCAGACATTTCTGCGACTTACAACTCAAACCCCGACTTAGGTGACAGTTATGGCAACAATTTCACAGCTGCCTTATCATTATCCAATTTAGGTTCGAGAATCAGTTATGTCAATAGTCAAGAACGTGAAGCAATCCCAACTAATTTAGGCTTAGGATTAGCTTATAAGATTAATCTTGATGAATACAACTCAGTAACCTTTATCGCTGATCTAAACAAACTCTTAGTTCCTACGCCAGTGCCTAATGTTGAGCCATTCATATCAGATGGCACATTTGATGGTGATGGTAATGGAATAGCAGATCACAGAGAAGGGTCTACCTTCTCTAATTTATTGAGTTCATTTAATGATGCTCCTGGAGGATTTAAAGAAGAACTGCGAGAGTGGTCTACATCACTCGGCGTCGAGTATTGGTACGATAATCAGTTTGCCGTGAGAGCAGGATACTTCAGAGAGCATGAGTTAAAGGGAGATCGTAACTTCTTGACCATTGGTGTCGGCTTAAAGTACAACGTCTTTGGCTTCGACATTTCATACTTAGCTCCAACTAATATCCAGAGAGGGCCACTTGACAATACCTTGAGATTCAGTCTTACATTCGACTTAGGTATCCTCGGTAGTGATGCAAGTAACTTCTAAGCGATTAGAATCAGGAAAAAATTTAAAAAGGGGATCGATAGTCTATGCTGTCGATCCCCTTTTCATTTATAGTAAAAAGTGCATCATCATAAGCCGGATTCTGTCCTATAATCAGATTATAGCTCTATCATTTATCTACGCTGCCTACCCCTTTTGACTCAGCCGAGCTAGCTTACCCCCGAAAGGATCAAAATATACGTGGCATTGCAACTCGCAAGGTTTATCCACTACTATCATTGCTGATAGCGGCCGTATGCTCTTACCATACGTTTTCACCCTTACCCAGTAAACTGGGCGGTATAAGTTTCTGTGACACTTTCTGTTGATCAGGATCTCTCCTAATCCCCCACTCTATGTAAGTGGTACGATGCTCTACGTTGTCCGGACTTTCCTCCCCTCATCATTATGAGCAGCGATAGAGTCAGATGCACCGTAAAAGTATCTGTTTATTGAGCTATATGATACAATAGACTAAATAAATCACTGATGACAGTGAACCTCAATCATATTATGACTATTTTTAATATGTAATTGATTTAAGATGAACAACGTAACTCATGACAAGATCATGTCTCTTGAGACTGAGCTTGGTGCCAGTAAGTGGTACAACAGCAACATAATACTCGGTATAGTAGCACTGCTCTATCTCATTGTTGATAGCACTATGCTATCATTAGGTATGGTTGGTGGAGTGAGCTATTTAATCATCTGTGTGCTCATTCTTGCACAAAATGATCAACATCAGACAGGAGTCAGCAGTGCGTTTCGCTTATATTTCAACTCTTTTCTGTGGTCAGTTGCATTTATCGCATTTCTTCAGAGCATTGAGGCTTTATTATTTTCAGGACAGTTTACTATACACCTAATCACGCTATTACAACCATCGGCTCTGATCCTGCTGACATTATGTATTACTGCATTTCTTAGTCTCTTCAAGCTATCATACCTCATACGCTACAGAGTTTCATCATTGGGCGTCAACATAAGATTAAGTGCTATTGCCATCATCGGAGCCGTAATCATAACAACTAATTACACCACTCCTGAGCACACTCTATTGACGAGTATTCTATTAGGTTCATACTTCTTACTGTTGGATGTATTTTATGAGCAGAAGCGACCAAATATTATCTGGCTCATCTTATGGACGATCATACTTGGATCATATGTTTCTATATCCATATTCCATATAGAAAAAAATATAGCTCAAATCGGGGCTCCACCAATACTCGATGCCTTTAGTCTATTCTCTTTGGTATTCTTTGTTTGTGGATTACTCTATATTCCTTTAGCTTACCTCAATGATCGACGTGCGTTCCTCCCTAAAGCGTGGATATTTACGTTAAAAAATCGCTCATTACTTCGTAATCGAATTCAATTCTCGATTCTGATTACCCTTGTATTTTGCTTTGCTACCATAGCGGTTGTTTCTGTAGTACAGATCAGTTCTTGGGATACCAAGTATGGGGACTCTATGTTTCAACGAGAGTTTATTCAAGCTTTGTTAAATACTTACGTGTTCTTGTTTCTTATAGGCTTGGTGATTTCTATTCGCTTGTCCGAGTATATCCGAAACCCTCTAATCAAGCTTGGAGATACGATGCGCAAAGCCAAGCTATCTCAAGGCGATCAAAAAGTACAATGGGATGGTAATGATGAAATCGCTGATCTCATATGGGAGTACAATAACATGATCGAAAAACTACAAGACAATGCTGCGGTACTCGCACGCTCAGAGCGTGAGAGTGCATGGCGAGAAATGTCTAAGCAGGTCGCTCATGAAATCAAAAACCCTCTCACTCCGATGAAGTTGAGTCTGCAGCACTTACAACATAGCATAGCTCTCAAGCGTGACAATATCGAAGAGCTAACCATCAGGATGTCCAATACACTGATGAGTCAAATCGAGAATCTCAAGCAAATCGCTGACGAGTTTAGCAATTTTGGTAGCCTGCCTAAGACTAATAACCGTAAGGTGTTGCTCAATGACGTGGTCGAAACTATACATGATCTGTTCAGACAGCGCAGCGATATGGATATCCGTCTCGTAGAGCCAATTGACGATATCGGGGCCTATGCTGACAAGAACCATCTACTCCGTATCCTCAACAACTTAGTGAAGAACTCTATACAAGCTATACCTGAAGATCGACACGGCCAGATCGTCTTAAAGCTCTATAAAGAAAAGAATAAGGCAATCATAAGCGTCACTGACAATGGTTCAGGAATCTCAGAAAACATGCAGTCCAAAATCTTTAGACCCAAGTTTACGACTAAGAGCAGCGGATCAGGACTTGGGCTTGCTATAGCCGCTAATATGGTGGACAGTATAGGTGGCAGTATACACTTTGAGTCAAAGGTCAATCAAGGAACTACGTTTTTCTTAGAACTACCATTGATCAGATCTGTTTATTCTCCAGAGTTAGAGAGAGTCCGACTATAGAGATTCTCTTATATTCGATATAGAATTATAAGATCATGAATCATCCATTAGCATACATTCTATTTACTATAGGAGCCGTAATTGCGATGGAGTTCGTAGCATGGTTTGCTCACAAATACATCATGCATGGTATCCTATGGGATTGGCATGAAGATCACCACAAACCTAAATATGAGAAACACGGTTTTTGGGAAAAGAACGATCGGTTTTTTATAGTCTTTGCCCTGCCGAGCATGACGTGCTATATCCTCGGCTCACTCTACACCGATTTTAGATACCTTCTGTTCGTAGGAATTGGGATCTCCATATACGGGCTGATCTATTTCCTCATCCACGATGTATACATCCATCAGAGATTTAGATGGTTCAGACAGTTAGATAGTAACTACTCTCGTGGTATCCTCAAGGCTCATGGTGCCCACCACGCTAAGCACACTAAGGAAGATTGCGAATCATTCGGATTATTAGTGGTCAATCCTAAGTATTTTAAGTCTCGAGTGGCTAATAAAGCTAAACAGTCCACCGAATCTTAAATTGCCAATAAACCCACCCTCGACTCTCCCCTAAGACTTCTATCTTACCGATCTAATAAATTTCAAGCTAAATGACGGTATTTGATAATATTGCGGCACTGAAAGCCGCCAAAGGAAATAGCCTCACATCTCCAGAGTGGTTTCACGTGACTCAAGAGTTGGTCAACGAATTTGCGCATTGCACTAAGGACTTCCAATGGATCCACACCGATCCAGAGAAAGCCAAGATGTCTCCATTTGGAGGTGCTATAGCACATGGCTTTTACTCATTATCGTTATTACCCATGTTCATCGAAAAAACGCTTTCTGTAAAGAGTGCAAAGATGGGTGTCAACTACGGCCTCAACAAGGTGAGGTTTCCGCATCATGTGCCAGTAGGAAGTAAGGTACGATGCTCATTCACAGTAGCCGATGTAGAGGATTATCCAAACAATGGAGCTAAGGTAACCTGGAAAGCAGTGGTAGAGATAGAAGGTGTAGACAAGCCCGCATGTGTTGCGGAGATGTTGTCATTAATGTTTGAATAAATATTATGACCTACAAGGGAAAAACAGTATTCATAACTGGAGGAGCCTCCGGTATAGGTAAGGAGTGTGCATTGCAGTATGGTAAGGCAGGTGCCCAAGTTGCAATAGCTGATTGGAATCAAGAATTGAATAAAAAAACCGCCGCAGAGCTTGCTGATCAAGGTATCACCGTCAAGGCATATAAACTCGATGTAGGCTCCTATGATCAGGTGTCAGCTACTATCGCTGCTGTCGTCTCGGACTTTGGATCATTAGATATCGCTCTCAATAATGCTGGTATCGGTGGCAAAGCCGCTTACCGTACGGCACAACACACCCTTGACGACTGGGACAATGTAATCCGCGTCAATCAGAGCGGTGTGTTCTACTGTATGAAGGAAGAACTCAAAATCATGGAAGCACAGGGTACAGGTAACATAGTCAATGTAGCTTCTATCGCCGGTATGCGAGCATTGCCTAAGCAATTAGCCTATGTAGCCAGCAAACATGCTGTGATCGGAATGACTAAGACCGCAGCAGTAGAGTATGCTCGCACTGCCATCAGAGTCAATGCTGTATGTCCTGTATTTACCAATACACCACTAGTAGAGGGGATGTTTCAATCCAATGAGAACTTACGGGAGAAACTGGTCCGCACGATACCTGTAGGCCGATACGGCGAAGTCAGCGATATCAGTAATGCGATTCTATGGCTCACAGATGGGGCGAGCTCATTTGTTACGGGCTTGTGTCTACCCGTAGATGGTGGACAGACGGCTTAGTACTATCCTAAAGCAGTCATCAATAATGCTGCGCATGCTGCTCCAGTAAGTGGGCCTAGGACAGGTATCCAAGAGTATCCCCAACCACTATCACCTTTTGCCCTGATCGGCAAGATTGCGTGCATAATTCGTGGTCCAAGGTCACGAGCAGGATTAATCGCATAGCCCGTAGTACCACCTAAGGATACACCGACACCGAGTACAATCAATGCTACAGGCAGCGCATCTAACGCACCCAGAGAAGCAGGCCGATCACCCACAGAAGCTCCCGCAATATGCAAGACACCATAGACTAATACGAACGTACCCAATACCTCCGATAAGAAGTTAGTTACCGTATTAGGTATTGCTGGGGCATTACAGAAGGTAGCTTGTATGTCTCCAGCATTATCGGTAGCGTCATAATGGGGCTTGTACATCACCCATACTAAACTCGTCCCAGCCATAGCTCCCAATAACTGAGCAATCATATATCCACCGACATTTGACCAAGCGAAATCACCAGTAATTGCTAAACCCAAAGTAACAGCGGGATTGAGATGAGCACCACTGATTGATGCTGTTATAAATACACCGACAAAAACGGCTATCGCCCAACCAAAAGCGATGACGATCAGTCCAGAGTCATGACCTTTAGTATTCTTGAGTACTACATTCGCCACGACGCCATTACCTAACAAGATCAATATGGCAGTACCTATAAATTCAGCAACAAGAACATTCATATCATAAGGGTTTGGGTGGGAAATTAACAAATGCCCACCTATACCTGATGATCAATTAGATTATTGTTTTGATAATCTTTAAAAATTCTGATGTCAGTATCCGAACTTATCAGTGTTCTTTGAGAACCAAGAGTACAAGATTCCTATTTCTCTGTTATACCACAAGATAAATATGTCGACATCGCCATACTTCACAGAAGAACACGATCTATTTAGATCTTCGTTGAGAGATTTCATTAACACAGAGATTAAGGAGCAATCTTTAGTCTGGGAGCGCGAAAAGTCCATACCTCGTGAGATCTGGCGCAAGATGGGCGAGATGGGATATCTCGGCATCTGCCATGATCAAACATATGGCGGATTAGAAGCGGATATGTTTTCTCAAGTGATCTTCAATGAGGAGTTATCTCGTTCTCTCAATAGTGGCTTTGCCATAGCAGTGGCGGTACATGTCTACATGGCTACCAATCATATTTCTAATGCAGGCAATGACTTTCAAAAAGAAAAATATCTCGCTCCGGCTATCAATGGCGATATGATAGCATGTTTAGGGATGAGTGAACCCCAGGCTGGGTCAGATGTGCGCAGCATGAATACAGTCGCCAAGCTGGATGGAGATAACTATGTCGTCAATGGATCGAAGATATTTATCACTAATGGCTATTACGCCGATTACATGACGCTCTGCTGCAAGATGGACGAGGGGATCTCCCTACTCATCGTAGATATGGACACCCCTGGTGTTACAAAGAATAAATTAGAAAAAATCGGTTGGCACTCTTCAGATACGGCGGAGGTGTTCTTCGAGGACGTAGTTGTACCTCGGGAGAATCTCATAGGCGAAGCTGGCAAGGGATTCTATTACCTATCTGAATCCCTGCAGATGGAGCGCTTAGTGCTCTCTATGAATTCTGTAGGTTTAATGGATGGAGTCTGGGACCTTACGATTGATTATATGAACGACCGTCAGGCATTTGGGAAATCAATATCACAGATGCAAGCCCTACGCCATCGTATGACAGATATTAAGTCGGAACTCGAGGCGGTACGCCAATTAATCTATAATACGGCGTGGCGATTAGACCAAGGTCAGATGGCGGTAGAAGCCTGTTCAATGTGTAAATTGCTGTCGGCTAAGCTACATACGAGATTCGTGGACGAATGTCTCCAGATGTTTGGAGGGTATGGTTTCATGGAGGAGTACCCAATTGCTCAAGTGTATAGAGACGCCAGATGTGCGCCCATTATAGGTGGGACCTCAGAGATTATGCGAGAAATCATAGCTAAGACGGCTATAGATGGACGGAACTATAAAAAGGCATACTAACGAAAACTATGCAGGCAACAGTGAACGGACAGTACGAGTTTGATCTAACTACAGAAAGAGATTACGATCTTATTAGCAACGGCGATGGATCCTATAGTATGATCTATCAGGATCAATCTTACGTCATCATTCCTCAGGAGTATGATGCTAATGCTAAGCTATTATCACTTAGCGTAAATGGTCAGGATCTCACCGTACAGATTGCGGATCATTACGACCTCCTTGTAAAGGAACTGGGCTTTGCACTGACCAAGCCAAATGTCTTTAAAGATGTAAAAGCACCTATGCCAGGGCTGGTATTAGAGATAGCCGTAAGCCCGGGCGATCAAGTACAAGAAGGCGACACGCTCATCATCTTAGAAGCTATGAAGATGGAAAATGTCATCAAAGCTCCGGGCGATGGAACTATCAAAAGTGTAGTGGTCAAACCTAAGGATGCCATAGAGAAAAACGCGGTCCTAATAGAAATGGAATAGGAGGATGGACTTTAGCACATTCGATAAGGTTACTAAAGACCAGTGGTTAGAGAAAATCACGGTCGACCTCAAAGGTAAGTCCATCGACACCTTGGATTGGGTGATCAATGAATCACTTGTCGTCAGCCCATTTAAAGACGAGTCAGATCTCAAGTACGTTGGCTTACTTGACACTGTCAAAGAGGACAATAGATGGTTCGCTATGGAGCCCATAGTCATCACCGATGATTTAGCTCAGGCAAATGGTGAGATTCTTGCCGCACTGCAAGGCGGTACTAATGGTATCAGATTACATGCTCATAGAGCGCTATCCCTAGAAGACTTGGATATACTATTCAGTGATGTATACCTTGATATGATTGCACTGGATTGGGTGATCGGCACAGTGATCGAGATCTCTGATCAGATGTCCATGTTCGCAGGATATGTGCAAGCTCAAGGGAAGTCTATGGCTGACCTGAACCTCTCCATAGATGCCGATATAGTCAACATCAATCAGACATTCGTTGCGAAGTATCCTGCGGTAAGATCAATCACCATTGATGGATTAGCCTATTATCAGGGCATTGCAGGCGTACATGCAGAATTGGGGAAGATCATCTATGAGCTACATGAAGCTATCGAACATATCGGCCAAGATGACTTGGAAAGCCTTTATAAAGGCATCCAGATCAAGCTTGCCATTGATGATTGCTACTTGCTCAATATTGCCGCCGTAAGAGCCATAAGACACCTAGTAAGATTACTCTTTGAGGGTTACGGATATACTCTGGACCAGGATGTTTTTATATCAGGCATAATACCTGACGCAATACTTGTAGACGATATCAACTATAATAGAATAAAGCAAAGCGCTGCTGCCCTGTCTGCCGTTGCCGCAAGTGCTGATACGATACAGATCTATCGCGATCACGCTGGTTCAGAGTCACCGGCATTCTCTCGTAAGATCGCCCGAAATATATTTCATCTAATGTCCATGGAGTCCTATATGGATCGTGTTGTTGACCCTGCAGCAGGCAGCTATTATATAGAATCCTTGACTGATAGCGTGAGCCAAATGGCTTGGGCACATTTTAAAGAGTTGTGGACCAAAAAGAAACAAGCATGAAGAAGATATTAGTGGCCAATCGTGGTGAGATCGCCTTACGGGTGATGCGTACGGCTAAAAAGATGGGTATCAAAACCGTAGCAGTATACTCCACTGCAGATCGCAATGCCCCACATGTGCAGTACGCTGATGAAGCAGTATTGCTTGGTCCACCACCGAGTGCTGAGTCATACCTCGATATGGATAAGATCATCGCACATGCTAAGCGATTAGATGTTGACGGTATACACCCAGGCTATGGCTTCCTAAGTGAAAACTCTAAGTTTGCCCAGGCGGTAACTCAAGCGGGTATCACATTCATAGGACCTAACCCTAAGGCAATCGAAGTGATGGGCAGTAAGCTTGCGGCAAAAGACACCGTTAAAGCCTACGACATCCCCATGGTGCCGGGTATAGACAAAGCGATTACGGACGTGGCTCTGGCGAAGAAGATCGCTGGAGATATCGGATATCCGATTCTGATCAAAGCCTCTGCAGGCGGTGGCGGAAAAGGCATGCGTATAGTTGAACGAGAGGACATACTACAAGAACAAATGGAGAGAGCCATCAGTGAAGCCACTTCTGCATTTGGAGATGGCTCCGTATTCATAGAGAAGTATGTCGGATCACCTCGGCATATAGAGATCCAAGTTCTTGCTGATACTCATGGTAATACAGTGCACCTCTTTGAGAGAGAGTGTAGCGTACAGCGGAGACATCAGAAAGTAGTTGAAGAAGCGCCATCAGCGGTATTGACACCAGAATTGAGAGCAGAGATGGGCCAAGCAGCGGTGAGAGTGGCACAGTCGTGCGACTATGTAGGTGCAGGTACTGTCGAGTTCTTATTGGACGAACAGCTCAACTTTTACTTCCTCGAGATGAATACTCGATTACAGGTGGAGCATCCTGTCACAGAGATGATCACAGGCGTCGATCTCGTAGAGCAGCAGATCAGAGTAGCTCGTGGCGAGGTACTCTCCATCAAGCAAGAGGATCTAAGTATCAAGGGTCATGCTCTTGAATTACGTGTATATGCAGAGGATCCACTTGAAAACTTCCTACCAAGTGTAGGAACGCTTATCACGTATAGTCCACCGCAGGGAGAACGGTATCGAGTCGATGATGGATATGTAGAAGGAATGGAGATACCGATCTATTATGATCCAATGATTGCCAAGCTTATCACCTATGGTGATAGTCGTGAGGAGGCAATAGAACTGATGAAAGAAGCTATACTTCACTATAAAATTGAGGGTATCGCCACTACCCTACCATTTGGTACTTATGTGTGCAATCACGAGGCATTTGTGTCGGGCAATTTTGATACACACTTCGTCAAAGATTACTACTCTGCAGATCAGATTAAAGAAGAAGAAAAAGCTATCTCCGAGGTAGCTGCCATATTCGCTAAGGAGTACGTAAAGGATAAGGCACAAGAATTAGCCGTACCTAAAATAAAAACATCTCTATGGGTCAAAAGATAAACACCGTTGCCGTCATAGGAGCGGGTTCTATGGGTAATGGTATTGCTCATGTATTTGCTATGGAGGACTATCAAGTAACCCTGATAGATATCTCAGCCGAGGCTTTGGAGCGAGCGATACAGACCATCAACAAGAATCTTGATCGCATGGTTCGCAAGGAGAAAATCAACGAAGACCATAAGAATAGGACGCTGGCGAATATATCGACCCAAACAGATCTTGCATCGGGAGTAGCTAACGCAGATTTGGTAGTAGAGGCCGCAACAGAAAACGAGGCGATCAAGCTCAAGATATTTGAGCAAATCGATCAAAATGCCCCTGATCACGCCATACTTGCATCCAATACTTCGTCAATATCCTTGACTAAGATTGCGACAGCGACAAAACGGCCTACACAGGTGATCGGTATGCATTTCATGAATCCAGTTCCGGTTATGAAGCTGGTCGAGGTCATCAAAGGATACTCAACTTCTCAGGAAGTCTGTGACCAGATTATAGAAGTGTCACAGCAGCTTGGTAAGATTCCTTTGGAGGTGAAGGATTACCCTGGATTTATTGCCAATCGCATCTTGTTGCCAATGATTAACGAGGCGATCATCTCTTTACATGAGGGTATCGCTGGCGTACATGAAATCGATGGGATCATGAAGCTCGGCATGGCGCATCCGATGGGTCCGCTACAGTTGGCAGATTATATAGGCTTAGACGTTTGCTTGGCAATACTACGAGTATTACAAGATGGCCTCGGCAATCCCAAATATGCACCTTGCCCGCTCTTAGTCAATATGGTGACTGCAGGTAAGCTGGGTGTAAAGAGTGGCGAAGGCTTCTATAGTTATGGCCATGGAACGAAAGAACTTATTGTCTCAGAAAGCTTTGCATAGTGGCACCAGATTTCAGCAACATAGCCTATAAATCTCCCAGCCAACGGACGGCACCGGACGACGCTCAGTCTTACGATACTGCGGAGGGTATTACTATTAAGTCTCACTATACCGCTGCTGTTCTAGAATCCTTCAATCACTTGGGCTACGTAGCAGGCATAGCACCCAATCTTCGGGGGCCATATAGTAGTATGTATGCAGTCCGACCTTGGACAATCCGTCAATATGCAGGCTTCAGTACGGCGGAAGAAAGCAATGCATTCTACAGGAAGAATCTCGCACAAGGACAGAAGGGACTCTCTGTAGCTTTTGACCTCGCGACACATCGAGGTTATGACTCTGATCATCCGCGGGTAGTGGGTGATGTCGGTAAGGCTGGCGTAGCCATAGACAGTGTTGAGGATATGAAAATTCTCTTCGACCAAATACCACTGGATAAGATGTCTGTGTCGATGACCATGAATGGTGCCGTGATACCCATTATGGCATTTTATATCGTCGCAGCAGAAGAACAAGGAGTAGCACCTCAAGATCTCAAAGGCACCATACAAAACGACATCTTAAAGGAATTCATGGTGCGGAATACTTATATCTATCCGCCTCAGCCCTCGATGAAGATCATTGCGGACATATTTGAGTATACCTCACAGCATATGCCAAAATTTAACTCTATCAGTATCTCTGGATATCATATGCACGAGGCGGGAGCACCTGCACATGTTGAGCTGGCCTATACGCTTGCGGATGGATTAGAATATATCCGATCAGGACTCAAGGCAGGATTGAAAATAGATGACTTTGCTCCACGATTGTCTTTTTTCTGGGGCATCGGCATGAATCACTTCATGGAGATAGCCAAGATGAGAGCAGCACGAGTGCTATGGGCCAAGATCGTCAGTGAGTTCGATCCGCAGAATCCAAAGTCAATGGCACTACGTACGCATTGCCAAACTTCAGGATGGAGCTTGACAGCACAGGAGCCATTTAATAACATCGCTCGGACAACTATTGAGGCACTCTCGGCAGTATTTGGCGGGACGCAATCGCTGCATACTAACTCTCTCGACGAGGCCCTTGCATTACCTACGGACTTTAGCGCCAAGATCGCCAGAGACACACAAAAATATATACAGCAGGAGACTCACATCACTACAGCTGTCGACCCTTGGGGAGGTAGTTACTATGTAGAATACCTCACTGATCAGATCATCACCAAAGCATGGCAATTGATCGAAGAGGTCGAAGAACTGGGTGGGATGGCTAAAGCTATTGAGAATGGCCTACCCAAGATGAGAATCGAAGAAGCTGCGGCACGAAAGCAAGCACGCATCGATAGCGCAGTTGATAAAATCGTCGGTGTCAATATCTTTCAGAGTACTGAGGATATCAATATAGAGGTTAGAGATATCGACAATACAGCGGTGAGAGAGTCACAGATCGCTCGTATCAATGCAGTGAAAGCAAGTAGAGACACGAACCGAGTAAAAGAAGCCTTAGAAGCCCTATCTGCTGGTGCTAAGAGCAAAGACAGCAACCTACTCCATCTGGCAGTAGAAGCAGCCCGGGCTCGTGCAACCTTAGGAGAGATATCGGATGCGTTAGAGGATAGCTTTGGGAGGTATCAAGCGACTAACAAGACTATATCAGGAGTGTATCATCGAGAAATCGCTATGAATGAAGATTTCAAAAAAGCACAAGAGTTATCCGACCGTTTCGCCAAGAAAGTAGGTCGCAGACCTCGTATCATGGTTGCTAAGCTGGGTCAAGATGGACATGATCGTGGTGCAAAAGTTATTGCTACCTCATTTGCCGATATTGGTTTTGATGTGGACATAGGACCACTCTTTCAGACTCCAGCAGAAGCGGCTAAGCAAGCAGCTATCAATGATGTACATATATTAGGAATTTCATCACTGGCAGCAGGACATAAGACGCTGATCCCTCAGGTCATCGAGACGCTTAAGGAATTAGGGCGGCCCGACATCCTGGTGATTGCAGGTGGAGTGATCCCACCTCAAGACTACGATTTTCTCTTTGATGCTGGTGTAGCGGGTGTATTTGGACCAGGAACTGTGATATCAAAAGCTGCGGCAGAGATTTTATCCATAATGATAGACTACTTCAAAAAATGAGCGAGAAACAAGATATACTACAACGAAAGATTGACGAGAGCAAAATCGGTGGCGGTCAAGCTCGTATCGACAAGCAACATGCTAAAGGCAAGATGACCGCTCGTGAGCGGATACACTTCCTATTAGATACTGGATCGTTTGAAGAGATCGATGCCTTTAAGACGCATCGCACGAAGGACTTCGGTATGGATAAGCAAGTCTTCTTAGGTGATGGTGTCGTCACAGGCTATGGCACAGTAGCAGGTCGACTGATCTATGTTTATGCGCAAGACTTTACCGTATTCGGTGGTGCACTCTCTGAGACGCATGCCGAAAAGATCTGTAAGATCATGGATCTCGCCATGAAAGTGGGTGCGCCGATCATAGGTCTCAATGACTCAGGTGGTGCTCGTATCCAAGAGGGTGTGAAGTCATTAGGTGGATATGCGGATATATTCTACCGCAATGTGCAAGCCTCTGGTGTAGTCCCACAGATCTCTGCGATCATGGGCCCCTGTGCTGGCGGTGCAGTGTATTCTCCTGCTATGACAGACTTCATCATAATGGTAGAGCAGACGAGTTATATGTTCGTCACTGGTCCTAATGTCGTTAAGACTGTCACCAATGAAGAAGTGACCTCAGAAGAACTCGGTGGTGCTTCGACACATGCGACCAAGTCTGGTGTAACTCATATGACAGCATTCAATGATCTCGACTGTATCAATAAAGTAAAACAACTCCTCAGCTATATCCCGCAAAATTGTGAGGAGCAGCCTGAGGATCTCCCATATGATCTTGAGGACGAACTCCGAGAGTCACTTGAGGCCATCGTACCCGAAAATGCAAATCAACCCTATGATATGCGTGATGTTATCAGAGGAATCGTGGATGAAGAAACCTTCTTTGAGGTGCATCAAGATTATGCTGAGAATATCGTAGTTGGACACTGCCGCATTGCAGGTATGAGTGTGGGTATAGTTGCCAATCAACCGAATAGCCTTGCAGGTGTCTTAGACGTGGAGAGCTCACGTAAGGCAGCAAGGTTTACCCGCTTCTGTGATTGCTTTAATATCCCGCTACTGGTACTTGTAGATGTGCCTGGATTCCTACCGGGTACCGATCAAGAGTGGAACGGCATCATCACGAATGGTGCTAAGCTCCTCTATGCGTTGAGTGAAGCTACTGTACCTAAGGTGACCTGCATCACTCGTAAAGCCTATGGTGGAGCGTATGATGTGATGAACTCTAAGCACATCGGTGCAGATATGAACTTTGCATGGCCGACAGCCGAGATCGCCGTTATGGGTGCCAAGGGAGCAAGTGAGATCATCTTCAAGCGAGAGATCGCTGCATCCGATGACCCTGCTAAGACACTCGCAGAAAAGGAAGCCGAGTACGGGGCAAAATTTGCAAATCCCTATCGAGCGGCACAGCGAGGTTTTATCGATGAAGTCATCTATCCGAAGGATACTCGGCGCAAGCTGATTAAGGCATTTCATATGCTCAAGAATAAGCGAGTGTCTCTGCCGAAGAAAAAGCATGGGAATATTCCGCTTTAGGCGAAATTGAAGTAGCGAGGAGACGAGTATCGAGTGACGAGCGTTTCAATATCACCTATAGAGCCAAAATATACCTATGATATTCGAACACTGTAGTTGCTTACTGAGTTAAGCATACTATCAGTGATAGTTACACTAATATATAATCACCACCACATGAAAAATTTATTCTACCTACTGTTGATCTTATCTCTTGGATCTTGTCAGCAAAAAACAGCCGAGCCAGCAGCAACAGTTAAGGAGATGCCTACATATCCAGCATCTATTACTAAGGTATTTGATGCACACGGAGGTGTTGATCAATGGGCTAAGATGCAATCACTATCCTATGAGATCGTCAAGGAAGAAAAAAATGAAGAGCAAATCATCGACCTCAACAATAGAAATGAACGCATCGAAGGTGCAGACTTCATCAGTGGCTACGATGGCACTAACTATTGGCTTGAGGCGGACACCAGCTACCAAGGCAATGTCAAGTTTTACAAAAACTTGATCTTCTACTTCTATGCGATGCCATTTGTCGTGGCAGATCCCGGCGTTAACTATGATACTGCAGATGACTTGATCTTTGACGGGGTGAGCTATCCGGGTATCCGTATATCATATGATGATGGTATCGGCATCAGCCCTAAAGATGAATACTTCATCCACTACGATGCGGAGACCCATCAGATGGAGTGGTTGGGATATACAGTCACGTTCCGCTCTCAGGAGACATCTACGGCTGTTAAGTGGATACGCTATGATGACTGGCAGACGCTCAATGGACTTAAGTTACCGAAGTCTATAGCATGGTACACGCTTGAGGAGAATCTGCCTGTGGCAGAGCGCAACAGACGAGAGTTTGTTAATATCAAGTTGAGCCAGACGGCCTTGCCGGCAAGCACCTTCGCCATGACTGAGGGCGCTGAGGTGGTAGAGTAATCACCTACCCTCTACTTATCGATAACTTACTTTCTGCAAGCAGAGCATAAGTGATGCTCTTTGAGATACTTGATAGTCTCCTTGCAGAGCTGTTCTAATATGCTGATATCAATATCAGCGAGCTTCCTGATGTAGATGCAGGCCTTGCCCATTTTGAACTTGCCAAAGTCCTCAAGGAGCGCTTCGCTCTTATCTGTCTTAGAATAGATATATAGGGAAAAGTGCGCCTTGCGTGGAGAGAATCCCAATATGGGTGCATCTCCCTCATGGCCACTGGCATATACATAGTGGTAGCTGTCAAACCCAATGATGGTAGGACCCCACATCTTCGGCTCGTACCCGGTCCAGTCACTCATCAGCTTGATGAGTTCCAGACTATCGGCCTTCTTTTGCTCTTTCTCAACATAGGAGTCTAAGAAGTCATAGACATCTACCTCTGTCTCTACGGTTTTGTTCTTTGCCATAATGCATTGAAGTTAGCTCTTATCTGTGATTCGGACAATCTGACTATTCTCAAACTCGAAAGTTGATGTTCCCGTCAACGATAATGTATCTCCGACCTTCATTCCATTCGGGAAATCTATCGCCAAGATAGCTTGATAAGAGATGGCAATCGATATCATTGAATCACTGATATCCCAAGACTCAATAGTCTGCTGCCTATGGGTAAAGTAGCTCTTAGCTGCCTCTGCTTGCTCTTTGAATGCTGCTAACCCTTCGGTTCTCAGGTCAACCGTGCCGTTAGACATGTTTTCGAAGACAACATGCTCAGCTAAGTTTTTAGTCATTCCTGCAATATCAAAATCGTTGTAAGATCTGACATAATGCTCGACGATTTCTTTGTGCTGATGCTCCATATTGATGTTCCTCACTCGTGTAATTAACTGAGTTTAAGCTGCTTTAGGATTATTCCTTAAATTATACTCACAGCTAAAAGCAATTGGCTGCATTTTGAATCTCTCACTCAACTTGGCAATCATCTTCTTACTTATATTCCTCTTGTAGTTTAAAATCTCGGTGATGAGTTGTCGGGATACATCTACTTGGCGAGCTAATTCAGCTTTGGTAAGTTCATGTTGAGCAATTAGGCTTTCTAAAAGCTCCACTGGGTCCATATCTGCGGAATTCCAATACCACTCGATCATTCTGCTATCATAGTCTTTAATGAGAAGCTCCAGAAGGTCTATCTCATCCTCATAATTATCATTTTTATCGAACATAAACCCCTCATAAAGATTACAGTACTCGTTGTACTGCTCTTTTGATCTGATTCTCTTGTACTTCATATCCATTACTTGAACATATCAACCTTACAGACATCAATTCTATCGTATTCTTTATGAGCTCCTATTAACTTAATGAATAGAATACATGAACCTTCCTAATGTCCTATTCTACATCAGAATCATTCAAACCATCAATTAACTCATCGATTTGTGTGATGATATGTTTTCTTTTCCGTTTAGCCATTTCAACTACTTCTTCTGAACTCTTAGGATTTGATATCTGATTGTTATAATAATCCACGATGGTCCTCATAGCATTCATTTTAGCGCTTAAGTGTGTTTGCTCTACCTGGCGTATGAGAACCTCTTGAGATTTGAGCTGAATTTTACCACTCTTTTGAAGCTCTTTCCGATTAAGCACGATCTCCCGTCTATTTTCTTTGATTTCCTCTCGTTGAAGAATGATCGTATAGATCAATACTGCAAAGGCTAAACCTGAAAACAATGCGTTGACAGCACCAAACAAGTCTCCGAATGTGCCTCGCTCTGACCACTCTGACACAAAGAACATAATCAGCCAAGCTGACAAGGCCCAGATCAAAACGACCAAAAAAATCAGCTTGATTAAGATATAATTCTTGGGCTTTTTTTTCTCCATAATTCATATAGTCATTAGCGGCATCCAGCTCTCAGCAATTGACTCCATTCGATCGAACCACTAAATGCGGTGAATACATAATGATAAGAAAATTAGTGCTGATGACTATGACTACTTGATCTGATATCTCCGACCTCATAATCAAAAAATAGTTGACTATGATGATGGTGGTCTGCATGAGCGTAGTGTTCATATAAGGTCATAGTACTGTTGTTTGACTCATTGATATAAGTCGGAAACACAGTTTCCTTCTTTCCGGTCTCAATAGATATAGACCGGAAAAGATACTTTTCCTACAGCGGTAAAAACACTTTTCCAGCAGTGAAGAAGAGAGAGCTATTTCAATTTCTTCTAATGATGTGCTCCTTTAAATCCTCAATCTTATAATCAAGACCATGGCGGGTACAGTTGAGTGCTTTCGCTTGCTTATAGTTACTAATTGCGCTATCGTAGTCACCACTATGCTCATCGATTAAGCCTAAGTTGAAGTATAGATCGGGATTGTTAGGATCATACTGTTGTACGATCTGTAGATCGGCTATAGCATCATCATACTCCCTCTGATGGATGAGCGCTTGAGCTCGATGGCATCGAGCATTCATAGCTGTGGGATCTATCTCCAATAGATTGCTTAGTGTATGGATGGCTTCCTTATGATTGCCTAATGCTACTTGTACTGCCCCTATATGGCCGAGCACATTAGTATCCGTATAATGGGTATATCTATATTGCTCAAAATACTTTAGCGCTTCACTATAGTTTCCTAATTCTTTGTATAACTCTCCTATGGCAAGGCGATCATAATCTTTGAGCTCTATATGGTTACTGAGGATACCGTAGACTTCTAAAGCTCCATGGAACTCCTTGGTCTCGATCATAGACTCAATGACATATTGGTATGGGTATCTCACTTTTGGTTTACTGGTGATGAGTTCCGATCCCATGGCGATGACTTCTTCATACTGCTTATCATCAAACTTTTGCTGCAGTGCTTGTTGCTCCGCTGAGGAAAAGCGCCTGTTCCACAGGGCTAATAATACATAGCCATCACTATAGGCCACCTCGCCATCGTGCATGTTAATCGGTGTACCGGTGGGTAGCATATTAGACAGAAAGTCATAGCATGCTGATCCTATAAAGACGATGGTAAAAAACGCCAAGAAGTCAGATGTTGCAATACTACTATAATTGATAACTAAGGGGATGGAGACGATTAAGCTTGCTATTGGGCCGCCGAGAGTAATCAATACTCTTTTCCATGAGGTATTGATATCTCCTTCATGCCGGCACATGCCAATCTTCCAGTCCATAATATTGGGCTTGAGATAGAGCTGTAGCCTGCCGATCTTAAACTGCAGGGTGTTGGAGATGTCACCATATGAGCCTACATATAGACTCACGGGCTTGTCCGTAAAAATCAACGCAGGTACGGCATGGCCCATCTCGTGAAAGAAGGTCGTCGACAACTTAATCACAATGACTAAGCCGAGTCCCAATAGTGCTATTAAAATGCCAAGTATCAGTTCCATAATTAGCTGACCAAAAGAAGATTAAGCTGTATCGACCTCTTTTTCAAAGATGAGTTCAAAATATGGTGCTGCGCCATAGCCACTTATAGCCGGAGCAAATATCTGATTAAACCTCCAACCATCAGCGGCGTAAGAATCAATCACTACGTGATAGTCTTCCTTTGGAGACGACTTCATAAATCCAGATTTTAGATCCACTTTGACAAACTCGTATATGTACATAGCTTCAATAATTTTATGTAGTAAATAATAAATATCGCTTAGTGCCTGTCGACATTAGATGTACTCTTCTTCCTGAGGTGTATTGATTGTCGAGAGCAACATATATCCCCAAAAGAAGACCAAAAAGATACTGTATCCATGAGACTTAATAGCATTCATATCATAGAAGATCGAATAGTCTAAGTTTACCACGGATGCGGTCAGTATCATCGCAAATAGCAAAATCGCAATATATCTTCTCATGATCTTTGATTTTTGGTTCATAATCAGAATCACTCATGATTAATATAGGATAGCTTGTCCTTATGGGATGCAGTCTTCGACGTAACCAAGGAGGAGTTCGATGGGCGTAGAGTGTGCGGACGATTTGAGGCTCAAAACCTCGTCTTGTTGATCACAACCCCTCTATGATCAAATCTAAATCGCCCGTTCTCTTGACAAGTTGGCCGTCGGAGAATAGTAGGTAGGTCGGATATATGGTCACATCAAATGCATTATGCGGGCCTGAAGGATTATCTAATTCTGAGATCACATGAGGCCACGCCATATTACTATCGCCAACAATTTCTTGTAGCACTTCAACATTTATCACATATTTGCGGCAACCCCAAGGATTTTTAAATTTTCGTATTTCCTATCTTTTATCTCAACAAGTCTATAATAGTCATGTTTACAGGCTCCGCACCAACTACCCCAAAAATGAACTAGTACCTTGCCAGAGCTAATATTAAATGACTGCAATCGTTGATGTGCTATGGTAGTACCCTCTATTTTAGAAATCTTAGAATAATCTTTGGGCTCTAGCTTTACCTCCTTCCGATCTATTGGAGTGAGAATCAATTCTGTTCCTTCTTCATCTATTTGTGGTTCAAAATATTCGTTACCTATCACAACTAGTCTATCCGGGTAATTATTCAGAATCACCTTTGTATTATTTTGTAGCGTATCATTCAAGTTAGATACCTGATAATTAATATACCCTTCTGCAAATGACTCATTAACGTCATCTTTCTGAATTGAAATGTTGTACAAATTATTGTTGTATTCAAAACTGGCTTGCTTTGATACAATATTTAAAATTGTAAAAGTATATGGAAAATAAGCTACTACTTTAGGATTAGTAAATCTTTTATCAGGATTAGGGAAGATCGAAAAATTTGGGGTGATTTCAACCTCCTGATTAAGCGTAATGTATTTATCCCCAACCAAAATTCTTTTCCTAATAATCAATTCGTTTTGATCATAGTTGTCCATTCTAGTTGTTTCATCAATCGCATAGCTAGGTGGAGTAAAAGCACGTTGGGCATAATCCAAATATTTTTCTGCATCATAATCCAGATAGATTACTTGTTCGTCACTAAAATTTCCATCGAAATTAGTATCAATCATGACAAACTTCTCGCCCATATAAAAACCGCTCACTGAGCGTAAGTTTTTCTCCCTCTGATCAGTTTCATAATCAGGCATAAATAGGATTTCAAAAGTTTTGTAATCAGTAAATATTTCCGGAACACAAACAGGTCTTTTTTCTGATGCTCTATTATCACAAACTACAAGTCGCATAATGATAGGATGAGCGCCCATTTTAGTCGTTAATGGAACTTTATGTGATTGAGCAGCTAATTGAATTAGACTAACGAATGAAAAGAAAATGACCGTCTTAAATTTGATCATAACAGTTTGATTTAATCATGCAGGAAAAAAACTTTGGCTGATTCTGACGCTAATAATCAACGCAAGTAATCTCAGGATTATTACGACAACAAGTTCCAATTGGTCGTTAACGCCTGCAGTGCGGTCTCCCCTGTCACCATGGTATAGCGACTGTATAGATTGATCATTAATTAGGTCGCCAAGCACGATGAACGATCGTCCACAACAGTGACATTCCATAGGTCGCACCCGCCTTCGCCATAGCGGTGACGCTGCCCGTCCCAATATTAAACCCCAAGAGGAATATCCCGGGGAGGAAGAGCGCAAGACCTTTGGCGAGTTTATCTTTCATACGATGGTGATACTAAGCGGCTTACTTACTCGGTGCTACACCCGGCCCTACCGTAGCTTCCTTGAACCACACTTCAGAGTAGCTGCCATGAGCATACTGCTCTGGGATTTCCCCACCGTATACCTCAGCACCTGTAGACCATACCATATTAGTCTCGGGTGCCTTGCCATTTGTCTGATTGTATACACCCTGCTTGAAGTACATTTGAGAGCCTGCGTAGGCTTTAGGCTTTTCGATACCATCTTGGCCCAATGGACCAAATAGTCGTCTTACTTGCTCTGGGATATCCTCCTTAGTGGCGTACTCCGTATCAATCAAGCTTTTGGTAAATGTCTTCGTCTCATGCCCAGGGCTTGTGAAGGTCACATACATGATCCCCTCATAGACATTAATCTCATAGCTGAACTCTTCGCCCAACTTGATCCCATCTGCAGGCTCAGCCGGATAACTATCCGCAGCCTCTCCTACTACAGAGAAGTCATGGCCCCATACCGGATAGGAGAAGTCCCAGCGTCCTTTGTTGTCTTCTTTAGTTGTGCCCGTGGTGTTGATCTCATAGTTCCAAAAAACAGAGCCCTTGGCCTGTCCTGGAAATTTCTTGTAGTAGATCTTGATTGGCTCATTTTCATGTCCGTCGCCACCATGAATCTGCCCGACCACCGTAGAGTATGATGCCGCCACCCGTGCGTCACCAGTTGTGGAGACATGCATAACTTTTAAGGTTCCTGTCAGGCGTCCTCCCGTCATCGGCACCCACTCTGCAGTCTGGTGCAACTCTGTTCTTGTATTGCTGGAGTTAGGCGAGGTAGTCCCCTTATTAGGCGTCTTATAGACTACCCAATTAGTTCCATCCTCCTGAGCTGTATAAAAGAAGTTGTCGTACTTATAATCGACGAGATTCTTCTCTCTTGTGCCATCTCCCATCAATATTTTGAATTGATCCATGAATGGGATCACATCACTCGGATATTCAGCTTTTCCTTGAGCCATAGTCTTGGCTTCATCCTTATAAGGCTCAGGCTTAGGAAGATCTGATTTACAGGCAGTTAGCATGGACATCAATCCTATTGTCAATAGTGATGCAATACCTGGGTAAGTTATCTTAATCGTCATCTGTTTTATTTCACTGTTATTGTAGTAATCTATTTAGTATAGCAACTCAAGCTTTTGTTGCTGCTCAACTTTGATTCGACCTGATTTGGTTTCAGTGTTGTTACCGTGCTTATTATTCTTAGCGCCCCATAGTACAGCCACATATCTGACCGGGTTATTGGTAAACTCATTATTGTACATGTGCACATTGATGATTCCACGAGTCTTTTTCCATCTCTAAAGTGCAATCCATCAACGATGAGGTATGACCCTCCGAGATGGAGTGACGATTGCCCCTCTATGAATACTTCTCCTGCTGTCTCGGCACGAAGGGTAATCGGTTTATCTTCTGTTCCCTCGCCATATAACTCGATCTGTAGATCTTTGTAGGTGCCATTAGCCATAGTGATCACTGATCCTGGCTCTGCCTCATTGATGGCAGTAAGCAGCGCAGATGCATCACTTGCTGAGGTACCAGAAGTAGAGAGTTGTTGCTCACATGCCGATAACAGGAACACTGTAGTTATCAACAGGTAGAAATATTTCATAGTAGTTAGATTTAGTAATGGGTACGGCTTAGAGCAACCTAAAGTTTCTTATTCATTATTAGGTCTCAGATTCAGTATTTCACCGAACTCTCGTCTTGGCTCATCTGCAAGCATATCTGCATGATCCAACCTACCATTATACCGGGTCTATCTCAACAATAACGAAACTTCAAAATAGGAAAATTATAGGGCATGATACCAAACAGCAACAAGCACTTTTGACATGACCTTGTGTAAAATAAAAACAGCCTTTAAGCAATTAGCTTAAAGGCTGTTATAATTAGATCTATACCTGTAATGCAGGCATCAAATCATATCAATCTTAATACCCAGGATTCTGAGTTAAGCTTGGGTTTCTGTCAAGCTCATTAGCAGGAAGTGGGAATAAGTAATCTTGCGATGCATCAAAGTTAGGCTTAGCACCTTCTAATCCGTTCGCTGAGAATACTTCGTTACCTATTTGTCTACGAGCGATGTCATACCATCTCTTAAACTCAAATGCAAGCTCTAATCTTCTTTCATCCATAACCATGTCTCTGAACTCTCCTTGGCTCAAGCCAGACTCAACTGCTGCGGGGAAGTCTGAACCGTTAGCTGCTCTCGCTCTAACTCTATTGACGTATCCTTCTGCTTCTGCAGTACCAGGATTAATCTCATTGAGTGCTTCTGCAGCTATGAGTAATACCTCAGCATATCTGATCATAGAGTAATTGTAGTTAGATCCTCTACCGTTACCAGTAGCCGTAGGACCAAACATTCTTGTATACTTAGCAATATGTGGTCTGTTAACACCTCTTGAGTGGAAATTAGCAAATACATCAAATGTCTCTACTGATCCATTAAATGTACCTTCTGTATCAAAGCTCACTGCTTTTCTGTAATCTCTGTCATCCCAAGTATTGAATACTGCTAATGAAGGTACTGCAACTGACCAGCCACCACCGTAGCCATATCTATTATTACCTCTGATACCAGTAAGTGCTGCTTGATAATCTCTACCGTCATCACCATTAGTAGCACCGATGTGATCTAATGTGAAGATAGGCTCTGATGATCCATCAATTAATGAAGCATTAAATAAATCTTGGAAGTCAGGCTCCAAGCCTAATCCATAAGCTGATTCGTTGTTGATTACTGACATCGCATTGTCATATGCTTCTTGCCAGTTTCCTAATGTAAGGTGTACTAATGCTAAGTAACTTTCTGCTGCCGCTCTTGACGGTATAGATCTTGCTGCCTGAGTAGCTGGTAGCCACTGAGCTGCAAACTCTAAATCAGAAATAATACTTGCATACACATCAGCTGCTGCCGTTCTTGGCGCTGTTGCTGCTTCTTGCAGATTGGTGTTCTCATCGATAAATGGAATATCACCAAACTGTCTTACTAAGTGGAAGTAAGTGAATGCTCTTGAGAAATGTGCCTGTGCAGTCACAGGATTCTTAATAGCATCATCCGCTTCAACGTCTTGTGCACCAATTATTGCTTGGTTAGCCGCTGCAATAATCTGAAACGTTCTTAACCAATAACCATCAATCATACCATTGTCAGTAGGTACGTTGAAATCATTGTGCTCGATTCTACGAGTTGATGTAGTAGGATCCCCAATATCAACCATGTCTCCTCTCAACATAAGTGTGAGAGTCATCTTTCTGCCCCAAAAATCTTCGTGAATCATGTGACCGATTGCAGCGTTAGCTGCGGTCTGAATGTCTGCTGTAGTCTGGAAGAAACCATCAGGTGCCAATAGGCCCACTGGCTGCTCCTCAAGGTCGCTACAACTGAATAGAACAACTCCTAATGTGAGTAGTAGAAATTTTACTTTATTCATTTTAAATAATTTTAAACACGACGAAAATTAAAAAGTAACATTTAACGAGAAATTGAACGATCTGAAAGTTGGATAATTTCCAAAATCAAATCCCTGAGTAGTATTACTCTCAGATGCGCTTTCTCCACCAGTTCCAAAGAAACTAACCTCCGGATCTAATCCAGAATAACCCGTAAATGTCAATAAGTTTTGTGCACTAACTGAGAGTCTGATGTTCTCTAACCCAATATTCTGTACAGTACTTGTCGGTAAGTTATAACCAATTGCTACGTTTTTCAAGCGTAAATATGTTCCGTCCTCGACAAATCGTGATGATAAATCCCTTCCGCGAACTGCTGCTCTAGGAATATCTGTGTCTGTATTAGTCGGAGTCCATGAATTTAACAAGTCTTCAGTACCATTTGAGTCACCGTTAAACAACTGTACTGCCGTAAGATTGAATATATCTCCACCAAAAGATCCTTGGAAGAAAACATTCACGTCTACTGGACCGAAAGTCAAATTGTTATTTAGGCCTAAAGTGAAATCTGGATTTGGATCACCTATGATCGTTTCATCATTTGGAGAGATTATTCCATCGTCATTAAGATCATTGAATAATTGATCACCAGCTTGTCCACCTTCGAATGTTGCTGTTCCTGCAGGGAAATCACCACCTTGATAAACACCAGCATACTCAAGTCCCCAGAATACACCTACAGCTTCTCCTTCTCTCAAGATATGCGTACGAGGTAAGTTGAAATAACCTGGTGATGCATCTTGGAAGATATCTGCTCCATTTAAGAGGGTAACGAACTCATTTCTGTTACGAGAAATATTAAAGTCTGTTGACCAGCTAAAATTGTTCTTAACCACATTACGTGTACCAATCGTCAGCTCTACACCTCTGTTATTTACCTCTCCAACATTTCTCAAACTTGCAGGATTAAGAAATCCTAAGAATTGAGGTTGACTTGAGTCTTCGATGATTAGGTCTTCAGTATCGATATTGTAATAATCGAAAGAAACATTTACTCTGTTATTCCATAAGCCTAAGTCGAAACCTAAATTAGTCTGGAATGATGACTCCCATCTTAGATCTGGGTTAGCCACCTGATTAGGCGTCACGTTATTAACTAATTGTCCATTGATCGGAGTGAATACTGATCCAAAGCTTGCTAAAGATTGGAATGGTGATATAGCCTGATTACCAGTAACACCATAACTCGCTCTCAACTTAAGATCTGTAATTGCTCCGTCACGGTTAAAGAAATCCTCATTGTGAACCTTCCACGCAACTGCACCCGATGGGAAAATAGCATACTTATTATTAGCGGCAAAGTTAGACGCTCCATCTCTTCTGATCGTAGCTGTAAACAATAATCTATCATCAAAATCATAGTTAGCTCTCACATATTGTGAAACTATTTCTACTTCAGAGAATGAAGAACTTGGAATTAACTGCATAGCACCATTTCCAAGGTTTCTAAATGAGAAAGAGTTAGATGTGAAACTCTGTGCACCTGCACCGAATCTTTCGTTTTGCATCTTCTGGTAAGAGTATCCTCCTAATAGAGTCAACTGACCTTTACCTACTTCTTTAGTATAGGTCAAGTAATTTTCACTGATCAATCCAGAAAATCTAAGGTTATCAATGTTGGCCGTTCCTCCAGTTCCACCTGCCGTAACAACTAATGTAGATGGTCTGAATATACCTACTGTTGAGTTACGCGAGTTAAATCCGAATGTAGACTTAAATGACAAGCCATCAGCAATTTGATATTCACCATAGAAGTTAGCTCTATTTCGATCATTAACCGTTTCGTTAATTGCTTCTGTTGCTACAGCGAATGGATTATCAACGTTATCCCCTACTGAATTAATCGTATTCACACCATTTGCATCTTGGATCGGTAGATCTGGTGCAAACCTGAATAATAGAGCAACAACATCATCTCCACCACCATTGGCAGTCTCTCCAGTAGATTGTGTAGGAACACCATCTTGTACACCACGACTTACGAATAAGTTCGCACCTACTTTAAGACGATCTGAAGCTTGTGCATCTATGTTACCCAAGAATGTCGCTCTCTCAAAAGCAGAGTTGATGATGACACCTTGTTGATTGAAGTATGATCCAGAGGCATAAAAGTTTACATTATCACTACCGCCTGAAAAAGAGACTTGGTGATTATTGATACTTCCACTTCTGTATAGTTCTTCTTGCCAGTCAGTCTCTGCACCTCCTGGTTGGAACGCAGGATTAATGGCTGTCTGATAAGTCGCCCACTGTGCTGGATTAAGTAGTTCAAGGCGATTAGCAACTGTATTGACGGACACGTTAGAGTTCAACTGAACTTTCATTTGACCCTTAGTACCTTTCTTAGTAGTTACTAAGACTACTCCGTTAGATCCACGTGAACCATATATCGCTGCTGCAGAGGCATCCTTAAGTACTTCTATAGACTCAATGTCTTGAGGCTGAGGAAATTGTGCGCCCAGGAATCCATCAACTACGATAAGTGGAGAACTGCTGGCATTAATAGAAGTGTTACCTCTAATTCTAATGTTAATGGGTGCACCAGGCTCCCCACCATTATTCGTTTGTACTTGGACACCAGCTGCTCTACCTTGTATAGCTTGTGCTGCATCCAATACTGGAAAGGCTGTTATTTCATCCGCTTTTACAGAGGAAACAGATCCTGTAAGGTCGCTCTTCTTACGAGAACCATATCCAGTTACAACAATCTCATCGAGCTCAGTACCTTGAGCAAGAGTTACGTTCAACGTTCGTTGATCAGTGATATCAATTGTCTGAGTTGTATAACCTAAATAAGAAAACTGTACAGCATCTCCAGGACTCACCTGAATACTGTAAGAGCCATCAAAGTCAGTAACTGTACCTGAGGTAGTACCGACAACCAATACATTAACTCCGATAATCGAGACATCATCTTGGTCAGTTACTGTCCCAGAGAGGGTATAACTCTGAGCAAATATTGATGCGCTGAATAGCAACATCAAGAAGAATAAAAAGTGTGTTTTAGTTATCATATTAAATAGTTAGAAATAATAGAATTCATACAAGTGGGTTGACTTTCTTTAAAGCCAAACTGTGTTTCAATTGGATGATCTGCCAATTGTCTTATGATGAATTGGTAGACCAAATACCAAATACTGGTATACCAATTTTGGGTAGAATAAATATAATGCTAAAAAAGGGTTTCAAAACAATTTTAAATACCAAAACTTTTATGCTCTTTGAAACAATTAGCGTTAAAGTGTTGGAAATGTAACTAAACATTGATTGATTTAAAATTAAATGTGTCAAGTCAATGAAATTGGCTTAATTACTAAGCCAATTTCATTGTTGCCTCTTTTTTTGGTACTTCTTAATTATTGCTAAAGCA
>CAYPWL010000010.1:0-29997 GCA_964414425.1 uncultured Saprospiraceae bacterium | reverse complement strand
AAGCCAATTTCATTGTTGCCTCTTTTTTTGGTACTTCTTAATTATTGCTAAAGCACTGCGTACATTTTTAGTAAGTTGCTTAAAGTCCTTATTGCCTACTATATCCTTAGTAAACATCTTAGATCCCATGCCTACGCAGGTAGCTCCTGCTTCAAACCAACCTTGGAGGTTGTCTTCTTCCATACTCACACCTCCTGTTGGCATGATATTCGTCCATGGTTGCGGCGCCTTAATGGCCTTAACCATACTCGGTCCATAGATTCCACCAGGAAAGAGTTTTACGATCTCGCAACCCAACTCTTCAGCCTTAGTGATCTCAGTGATAGAACCACAGCCTGGAGACCATAACACTTTGCGTCTATTGCAGACGATTGCCACGTCCTCTCTAAAGACTGGTGTCACAATAAAGTTAGCTCCGAGCGCCATATATAAACTTGCAGAAGCTGCATCGGTAATCGACCCTACTCCCAAGATCATCTCTGGCAACTCCTCAGCGCAGTATATACTGAGCTCGCGAAATACTTCGTGAGCAAAGTCTCCACGATTAGTGAACTCTAATAATCGAGCACCACCATCGTAACAGGCCTTTAAGAGTTGCTTGGACAACTCGACATCACTGTTATAAAACAGTGGCACCAAGCCTGTGTCGTGCATGGTTTGCGCTACTTGTATTCTTGTAAATCTTGCCATAGTCCTTATCTACTTACTCGTCCTGAAGCATCACCACTCATCAACTTCTCAACCTCCTCCTTAGTAGCAAGGTTGGCATCACCAAAGATGGTATGCTTTAAGCATGATGCGGCTACTGCAAAATTAAGTGCCTTCTGATCGTCGTCTGGATAATTCATCAATCCGCAGATCAATCCACCCATAAAGCTGTCGCCACCTCCTACTCGATCTACGATGTGTGTGATCTGGTATGTCGGAGCTTCATAGAGTTGCTTACCATCCCACAATACACCTGACCAGGTGTTATGTGATGCACTGATGCTACCCCGTAGCGTAGTAATCGCTTTCTTACATCGTGGAAACATCTTCATCAACTGCTGCAACACTGACAAGTATGCCTTGCCCTCAACATGATCACCACTGGTTACGTCTACACCTTCTGGGTGTAATCCGAAATGCTTCTCTGCATCCTCCTCATTACCAAGTATGATATCGCAACCAGCAACTAAATCAGGCATTACCTCACCGGGCTCCTTTCCATACTTCCACAATTTCTTGCGGTAGTTCAGGTCGGTGGACACCGTAACTCCCATCTTATTAGCCATCTGAATGGCCTCTAAACAAGCGTCAGCTGCACCTTGAGAGATAGCTGGTGTTATACCGGTCCAGTGAAACCATCCGGCATCTTTAAATACTTCAGCCCAATCTATCATTCCTTCTTCGATCGATGCCATACCAGAGTGGGCACGGTCATATACGACCTTACTGCCTCTGGTAACCGCACCAGTCTCTAAGAAGTAGATTCCCAAGCGCTCGCCTCCTCTGGCGATATACTGAGTGCCGACGTTACGCTTACGCATCTCCATCAGTGCACATTCGCCGATATCGTTCTTCGGCAAGCGAGTTACGAACTCAACTGGAAGACCATAATTAGCGAGGGAGACTGCGACATTGCTTTCTCCTCCACCATAGATTACATCAAAGCTTGAAGACTGACTAAATCTTCTCCATCCTGGAGGGCTCAATCTGAGCATGATTTCTCCAAATGTTACTACCTTTTTCATTATATGACTATTAGAGTTTTTTTTTATGAAAATGCTAATCCCCCATTAATATCAAAGTTGGCACCCGTAACGAATGTGCTCTTGTCAGAAGCAAGGTATACGACTAAGTCAGCAACCTCATCGGCTCTACCCTCACGTCTTACAGGAGTCTTACCAGCTACAGCAGTACGGACTTCATCCTTAGTGAAGTCATCATGAAACTTAGTGCCTATCAATCCTGGGCAGACTGCATTAACTCTGATTCCTTTAGGACCAAGTTCTTTGGCCATGGCTCTGGTAAATGTGGTCGTAGCTCCTTTAGAGGATGCATATAATGCCGATCCTCCGCCTCCCCCATCTCTCGCTGCAAGCGATGAAAGATTAATAATAGAGCCGCCCTTACCCATCAAAGGCTCGAATGCCTGCATCACAAATACCGTAGACTTAAAGTTGACATCCATGACCAAATCATAGAAGGCATCGTCAAACTCCTGCAAGGTCTTGCGCGCAAAAAGTCCACCCGCATTATTCACCAGGATATGAACCTCTTGACCAAATGCTTCAACGGTTTTTGCTTTCAAGCTTTTGATCTGATTCATATTGGAGACATCAGCCTTTACTGCAATCGCCTCACCACCTGCTGCTTTTATTTCAGCAACGGTTTCGTTGGCACCAGTCTCTGAACTATTATAGTTCACGACGACCTTAGCTCCATGTCTGGCGAGAGCAATAGATATAGCACGTCCGATATCTCGACCACCACCAGTTACTACTGCTACTTGTCCTTTGAAATCACTCATTATGCTGTTCGATTTATAAAATTTTTATTAGTCTTAATGTTAGATACCTAATGCCTGACCACCTCCAACTTGGATCGTCTCAGCAGTTAAGAATGCGGCATCTTTACTTGCTAAGAATGATACTACGCCAGCAACATCCTCTGGTTGACCCAATCTCTTGAGCATGATGTTATTAGCCCATGACTTAAACACCTCCGGCTTAGTTGACTTGATCTGCTTGTGGAAGTCTGTATCAATAGTACCAGGAGATACTGCATTGACTCTGATACCGTACTCTGCGAGATCCTTAGCCAAGGCTCTTGTAATCGTATGCACAGCGGCTTTAGATGTACCATACATACCTGCACCAGGCCCACCGGCATTCCATCCTGCATTAGATGTGTAGTTGATGATGGTAGGATTATCTCCTTTCTTGAGATAAGGTATGGCTGCTCTTGAAGCGAAGAATACAGAATCAAGATTGAGTGCCATTACAAATCTGTAAAATTCTGTTGTCATTTCTTCAAATCTCGATCTACCTCCTAAACCACCAGCATTATTTACGAGTACATCAATTCTACCATATTTTTCACCAATTTTTTTGATGTTAGTGGTCACTGGCTCTTCTTGTGTAACATCGAAGCCATAATATTCAGCATCTATACCTTCTGCTTCCAACTCCTGAATTCTCTGAGCTCCCTCATCGTGGTTAATCCCATTTAGTGCAATCGTAAAATCATCTTTACCTAATCTCTTAGCCACAGCTAATCCGATTCCAGAAGTAGCGCCAGTTACTATGGCAACTTTCCCATTTGACATACTTATAAATATTTAGTTATTGTTAATATGATGGAGGCTCAAGGCCACACAATTATTTTTTTGAATATTAAATTTCACTTCGTACAAAGGTTGCTAATTCGGCTTTAAACCTTCAATTTTTGGACATAAAACCCAAACTGCAAATAGTGCAATCGCCGCCAGGGCGCCTCCCACTATAAATGCCCATGTATAATTACCCCCAGTTGTAATGAATGGTATTATGAAGGTCAATGCTGCTCCTGCAAGTTTAGCCGCTGTACCGGCAAAACCTGAAAGCGTACCTACAACCTTGCCTCCAAATAAATCACTCGGTATCGTCTGTACATTGCCGATAGCAGTCTGAAAACCAAATAGCAATACAGCCATAATTAAAACGGCATTCATTGCCGTTCCTGGTGCTTTCAAAAGAATGAAACAAGGAATCATAATGAAACAGCCTAAAGTGATGACCATCTTTCTGGTCTTATCTACACTCCATCCAGCACCTAATCTATTTTGGGCCAATAGCCCTCCGAACCAAGCTCCGATCATAGCTCCTACATAAGGCACCCATGCTGTAAACGCTATGCCCTTAACATCCATGCCATACACCTCTTGTAGATATATAGGAATCCAACCGATGAACAACCACCAAATCGGATCAAGAGCTGCAGAAGCTATGATAACCCCCCAGCTTTCTTTATGACCTAATAGTTTACTTGTACTTGGATTGTATCCCTCATCAGGAGTCCCGTCATCATCTAAATCCTGATTTTCCTGACCAGAAAGTATATACTCTTTCTCAGAATCCGTGAGCCAAGCGTGATTTTTAGGATCACCTTTCACGATATAAAACCAAGGAATCAACCAGATAAAACCTAATATACTGACAGTGACAAATATGGATTGCCAGCCCATGTATGCCGAAAGTATACCGATGATCGGATAGGCTACGATCCCGCCAATGGCCGCACCGGAGTTAAACAATCCCTGAGCGAACGCACGCTCTTTAGTTGGGAACCATTCTGCATTAGCTTTAGCTGCTCCAGGCCAATTACCAGCCTCTGCTATTCCCAAAATCGATCTAATGATCGAAAAGCTTAACATACCCTGGGCAAAAGCATGTAGAAATGTAGCTATAGACCATACTCCGATAGATAGCGCAAAGCCAATCCGTGTTCCAATCCAATCAAAGATCTTCCCAAAGATCGTCTGTCCTGCAGCGTAAGAGAGTATGAAAACCGTCATGATCGTACCATAGATGGCTTTAGTCGAATCTTGTTCCATATCAGGAAATAGGTCAGCTGCTATATCTGGCCACAACGCACCAAAGGCTTGCCTATCAATATAGTTGATTACTGCTGCCAGCGCTACTAATCCTACAACCCACCAACGGAGTCCGTTTACTTTCTTCATGTTATTTAGGTTATGATCGTCCTGTTAAGCTTCCTTATCTCCAAAATAGGAGACTCCTGACCCATCCATAAAATCCTCTCGGATCGGGCTGAAGGTATCTATGAGCATGCCCTCCTCGAGACATACTGCACTATGTACCAAGTTGGGTTCTATATACACGCCATCGCCAGCATTGACGATCTGCTTAACACCATCAATCTCAAACTCAAACTTACCCGATACACAGTAGGTCGCCTGCGTATGAAAATGAGAATGTGGAGAGCCTAAAGCTCCCTTATCAAATTTCACTTTGACCATCATAATCTGATTGTCATATCCAAGAAATTTTCTCGAGACCCCTCCACCGAGGTTTTCCCACTCCATACCCTCCGTGAGTATGTACTTTTTGCTATTTCTTTCCATATTATTCATTTATCAAGTTAAAAGGACCTGCCCACTTCACTTCACGATCTGCAAGCCTTACTATATGTTTGCTTTCACTGTTATTATCCTGCAGCGATACCATTACAATCCGAGATGCACCACTGATATGACTCAGTCGGATACCCACGTAGTTTTCTGAGTCCAACAAGACCTCTATGTGATCAATTGAACTAAACGGATTAAGCGGTGTCTCTGAAACTGTATCATATGTTCCGTGAGCCTCAATAGTACTAACAAATAGACTATTAGTCTCATCTGATCTCCTCAAAATATGCACTGGATCAGGTCTCAAATTAAACTCTGGATCGTTAGCGCCAAGTCTTCCAAAGATAATCTCATCATCTTGATCCGTAACAGTGGACAAGGTGAAAAATCTATCCTGATCGAACCATGAAAATTGACTCATGTCGCCAAGCTCAGTAGAGACTCCTTCCTTCCATATGTGCTGATAGCCATGATCTGAACCAAGAACCATACGATCAAGATTTGACTTGTCATAGGTCCAGTTAGTATTGAGATGGTGGCCCTTAAACCATGTAGGTAAGTCATAAGTATTGGGCTTCGATGATATCACCTTAAACAAGTCTATTAACAAAGGATACTCGAACAACTCGTCTTGCAATAAGATAAGCGTCCTATGTTGTGTAATACCATCATAAGCAGTCGAATCAATAATGCTCACTGCCAACTCAGTTGGATCATCCTCAAGAGTAAAGTACAGCTCAGCCTTGTTGTGCTCGGCTATCTTTACCTCACCTTGATTCTGACTGGTGGCGTTGGCAACAAGTGTGTTATGCGCTATAGTCTGCTTAGAGAAGGATTGGTTTTCTTTAAGATACCTTCCCCCTCCTTTCTGATCAATGTTGACCCATCTCGCCGATCCATAATCCTGGATAATCTCACGCTGCTCACCTGTCAGCGAATAGCTCAATCGATCAAAGTGTCCATGACCCATGCCATGCGCAGCATACTTGACTAATGCTAAAATCTCATCATTGGGCTTAGTCTCTGCTCTAAGGATTGTCAAGCCTCCTTTATCTCCCTCGGGACCATCATTAAAGCTCATTGAGGCGTGCTCAAAGGCCTGCATTTTACCTTCTGCTAAGGCTTTAGCAACTCCGAATCCTGAACCATCAAGGAGCACTCTACCTTGCTTCTGTGCTATACTCAACAACATTGGATCATTGCCAAAGTCGTTATAGGCAATATTAATTGCGCCTACAACTTCTCGTGATAGCCATGACATCCCTTTCTGCGCGTCATTAATCGGAAAAAACCTCCCTTGGGCATCGGTCTGATTGATCAGTGCGTAGATAGATTTTCTTAAGATCCCATCACGATATCCATAGATGTCCATCTCCGGACGAGCATTTGATAAGGACTTAGCGAATAGCAAGAATGGCGTCATCGCATAGCGCAAGTAATATGGGCCCTCTGTAAAATGTCCATCTGGAGAAAATGAATAATCCAATTGTGCGAAAAAGCCCGCTTGAGTATGCTCATTTGACTTAATATAGCCACCGTCATTATCCCGTAAACCTTTATCTATTCCATCATCTTGCAAACCATATAGTGCACGTTGGATTAACTCTTCATCATCCATCACTAAGCCTATCATCCCAACTGCAGCATTAGCCCAAGTACTATGGTTATGCACCCGATTGAAGAACTGGGGATTACCTACAGACAGAAAATCTGCCATAGGTCTAAAGAGTGTTGTATTGAGATAGGCTCTCTCTGCTGCTGATAAGTAATCATAGATGCAATCATAGGCCTGACTACAATACACCAACCAGTTGGAGTCATTCAGGCATTGCCAGAATATCTTACCTGTGGCATATGACCTATTAGTCGGATGTAGCGATAGCGTAGGATACAACTGTGCATACGCCATGAAGCTCTCCTTGACATAATCAGCATACTTATCATCTTGAGTGATCTGATATAACGCTCCCACTTTCTGTAATATGAAAAAATTCTTTTTGTGGCGCTCATGGGTATATCCACCGGCCATGTCTTTAGGCACTGGGACTTGTACACCTATTTCAATCTCACGATCGACTTCTTTGATTGTATTTTGTAATGTCTCTTGGAATAATGGCCCAGCGTTGATATCAGAGCGGATCTGGCTGACTTCGCCCTGAGTCATGGTCAATGTAGGATGACTTTGTGCTCCGAGTTGAAGAGCCAGCAGGCTAAAAACGATATGCAGAAGGATCCTTACCATTGCTGATTTATCTTGATGAGTTGGCTACAGAAAAATGTAAAGGTTCAATTGAACTGGTCTTTGTATGTGCGCTCAATTAAACTGAGTATTACGAACTGATGATTGTTTTAAAGTAAGGGCACTCAGATATTGCACTGAGCACCCTTCTAATATGAAAAAACTATTTAGCTATTACTGTGAACCCAACTTGAGCCAAGCTCACACTATGTATCTAAGAGTCTAATCTATCGAATCATTATCGATTAGATCAGCTCAGGTATTAATCATTGATTGCTACGATATTAATGAAGTCAACTCTCATTTCTTCGAGTCCACTTGCAAATCCATATCGTTCAAAATCTGAAGGATCTTCTGGTGGATTGGCGTTGCCGATTCCTCTGATGTAGATCGCTACACTTGTATTATCTCCAGAGTTGAATCCTCTTGAGTATGGTAGGTATCCCGTCTCTTCGGGATTCTCTATCGTCCAAATCAACAAGTTATTCTCCTCAATCTCTATCTGTGGCACCGAAGTATATCCAAAACCATCTTGCGGGATATCAACCGTGTTCTCAAAAAAGAATGGTTGGTAGCCATCTTCGTATCCTGTTCCCGCAAGGATTCTGATTTCTAATACTGACGGCGTCTCACCAGTCTCTGAGACAAGAGCTCTATGCTCTGCAGCGATATTGATCTGATAATCTGCGTTAGGCTCTACTGCTATCTCCTGATAAGCATGATCTGGCTCACGATCATCAAACTTAATTACATCTGATCCATTTCCTGAGCTTGACTCTCCTTGCTCTCCCACATCTCTATTGATCCATCCAGAACAAGCACAATCAGAACCCGAGGATTTAGGCAATCTCACGAAGTCTTGATTTAACAATACTGGATCTGGTGTGGGTGGTGCCTCTGGCTCAATGACTTCGACATCACGAGTAATCACTGAGATTTCACCATTGGCATCATTAGAGGTGAGCGTAACAGTAAATACGCCCTCACCATCAAACACGAATGTCGGATTCTCAAGAGTCGACGTCGAACCATCAGGAAACTGCCAAAGGAAATCTGTGGATTCGACGGATGTATTAATAAATTGGTATAGTCTGAAATCAAAGACATCTTGAGTAAAAGAGAACCCTGCCATAGGCAACTCCAGATCTGGCTGAGAATTAGCTTCTGGGAGTTCAAACTCAAATAGGTCAGCACATCCTATCAAAAGAGACAGCGCTAACATAATGAATGATGCTTTAAGGATATTTAATGTATTCATATCTTAAAAGTTAAATATTAGTTTAGAATTAATACCCTGGATTCTGTCTCATAGTGTTACCACTAAGATTGATCTCCCTTCTAGGTATTGGCATTAATAGTTGACTGAGGATATAGCTATATCCGTTATCATCGGAGTACTCCTGTAATACGGCATTAGCCCTTCCGAATCTCACGAGATCATAAAATCTACTATTCTCAAATGCAAGCTCGACTCTTCTCTCTAATAACAACTGATCTGCTGTGACAAGACCATTCTGTATAGCAGGTATACCCGCTCTCTCGCGCACTTGATTAAAAGAATTGACAGCAGCCTCATCAGTAGTCATCATCGTTCCTCCCATGATAGACTCCACATGCATCAGCAATACATCTGCATATCTCAATACTATCCAATCATTACCAGCAGCTCTACTGTTATTCGTATACTTGTTACAAACCATTCGACCGAATTCTCTCTCAGCAACCGTAGTTTCTAATCTGCTACCTGCGCTTTCATTCAGTATAGCTAAGAATCCAGGCTCAGGAATATTCAAGCCATCTTCTCGACCAGTACCAAAATCAAACTCTGCAGAAAATCCTTGTGCTTCCTCTGCAATAGCTGATGTATATTCTACTACGAAAATCACTTCGTCATTAAGCTCTGAGTAGAATACATCATTGAAATCAGACATTAGCGAGTACTGTCCACTTGCTATCACTGACTCTAACAATCCTCTTGCACGAGCATAGTCTCTATTCGGTCCTTGCATTAATGCTTTAGCCAGCATAGCCTGAGCCGCCCCTCTACTGGCGCGACCTGGCGTACCTCCCTCTGATAATAAATCAGCAGCAGACTGTAGATCTGAGAAAATCTGCTCATAGACAGTCTCCTCTGCTATTCTCTGGAATACACGCTCATCACCTGGTTGAACCACCTCTGTCAATAACGGAACATCACTAAACTGTCTCACCAAGTTGAAGTATGCCATACCTCTTAAGAAAAGCGCCTCTCCTCTCAAAGTATTTTGATTAGCTTCATCAGCGATATCGATGAAATCTAACATGGTATTAGCTCTGAAGATCAGCTCATACATTGATGCATAGTAATCTTCTACTTGGATGTTGTTACGATCAACGACATATCTATGAAAATCTGCTTGGGAACCCTCAATAGTCTGTGATCTCGTATTGTCAGATCTGTGTTCTGTGAGGACATATTCCCACTGAATACCTCTATTCACTCGCATCCAGTTGTTATCAATATCAGTACTGATACCTTGTAGACGGTCGTACAATCCTACAATCCCTGCTTGTATATCAGCATCACTCTGAAAAAACTCATCTACAACTACTGATGATACGGGAGTCGGGTTAAGAAAATCATCACATGCCGTAAACATTAAGGCAGAAGCGATGAGAATGATATATATAATTTGTTTCATAATTTCTTCTTTTACTTTTTGGGTTGGATTAAAAATCAAAGTTTAATCCGAACGTAAATGTCCTTGCAATCGGAGAACCTCCTCTCTGAGCTCCAAAAGCATTCACTTGTCTCTGGTTATTATCAACGAATTCTGGATTGAATCCTTTGTAATCGTCAGCGAATATGTAGAGGACGTTTTGCCCTGACACATAAAGTCTTACGTTGTTAATTCCCATTTTATCCTTAAGATTAGGAATAGCAGAATTAAGATTTACCCCAAGATTTACGTTTCTCAATGAAATGAAACTTGCATCTCTGATCGGATCGCTCGTAATACTTCTCTTCTGAATGAATGAAGGGTGAGGGATAAGACCTGTCTCTAAGATTCCCGGAACATTTTCAGTAGCTCCATTAAACTGATTTTCGAATAATTCCTCTCCTAAATCTCTAACCTCTGCACCATGGCTACCTGTCCACATGAAAGAGAAATCAACTGAACCAAATTGGAACTGGTTAGTAACACTCCATACGAGGTCTGGATAAGGATCTCCTAAGATCGTCTGATCAGCAGCAGTGATCAGTCCATCACCATTTAGATCCAAGACAATCACGTCTTCAGAAGCTCCACCAATTCTATTCCATGGCGAATCCCAGAAAGCTCTTGGAATCTCTCTGGTCTCGTCAAGCACAAATCCATAGAAAGAAGATATCGGATTACCGATCTCATTAATCCAAAGTGAACCTCTACCTGAAAAGTCTTCAATCAACTGACCATTAGAATCACCGAATTCAGTTAACTCATTTTGATTAGTTGTAGCAATTACTTGAGTACTCCAAGAGAAGTCTCCCTTAGTTATATTAACAGAACGTAACTCAAGCTCTACACCCGTATTCTTAACCTCTCCTATGTTGAGTATCCCTGTACCGAATCCTGTACCATTAGAAACTGGATTGTTAAGTAATAGATCATTGCTCGTTCTCTCGTACCAATCAACAGAACCTGTTAATCTGTTACCCCAAAGTCCAAAATCAAGACCTGGATTGATCTCTCTATTTCCTTCCCATCTTAGAGATTGATTGGCAATATTCTCAGGAGCAAAACCTGTCTGTACGGTTCCTCCCAATACTGAATTAGCAGATTGTAACAATGCCAAGAAAGGGAAGAAATCTGTGAACGTACTACCTGTACGGAAATTCTCATTACCTGTAAGGCCGTAGCTAAATCTAAACTTCATGCTTGAGATTGGACCATTGTCCTTAACGAAGTCCTCTCTTGCGATATTCCAACCTATGGATACCGCTGGGAATGTTCCCCACTTGTTCTCAGGACCAAAAACCGAACTTGCATCTCTACGCAGTGAAGCGGATACTAAATACTTATCCTTATATGCATAATTAACACGTCCAAAGTATCCGATTTTATTACGCTCTGTCTCCAGCTCTAAGAACTCATCAATCTGTGTAGCTCCCTGTAAGTTAGGAAGCAAATCATTAGTAAATCCGCTACCTACGATATCACTGTTCTTGATATTTCTGTGCTGGATAGTTAATCCTACGAGTCCACCGATTTCGTGATCATTATCTATAACTGTTGAGTAATTAATGAGGTTATCATTAATGATTCTTGTAGATAATCTATTCTGTAAGTTATATTCAGAACGATCCGCTAACGTATGATGCCATAATACACCATCATAACGGTCTCTTCTTCTTTCTTCTCTTGTAACACCAACAGAAGTTGAGATTGTCAATCCTTCTGCCAACTTATACTTGAACTTACCTCTGGTCAATAGTTTAGTTTGACCCTCGAGGTGAGTACGCTCAGCATTTTGTCCAAGTGGATTTGCATTTGATGTTGTACGAGGTCTAGAATCATTGCCATCGCCATCAAGATCTAACTCCACTAAGTGATCCTCCCAGAAATAATCTCCAACACCTACATCGGGATAAGACTCACGATCGATAAACTGTAATGATTCCTCCGTATGAAATACTGGTAACCAAGGTGATTGTCTCAATGTGTTGTGAATAGATGTCGGAACACGTCTTCTATTACTGTGAGATGGATTCATCGTCAATTGGAATGACAATCTATCCGAAAGCTTAGTGTCTAACTTAAAGTTAGCACTGAACAACTCATAATCATCAAAGACTATTACACCTTCATCCTTTAGGTAACGCAGTGCCACGCTAAATTTAGTTTTATCAGTACCACCTCTCGCAGATAGAGAGTGAGAGTGCGTCAATCCGCCATCGAACAGCACATCTTGCCAGTCTCTATTAACTCCTAAGGTCTCAGTGAGTAATAGCGCATATTGTGTCTCTTCAGTAAGCGTTCCAGTTTCAGACATCTCAAAAGCAGCCCATTCTTCAACATCTTTTCGGTAAGAATCGCTACCGTGAGCATCTCTCTGGCCAACATAACCGCTATAGTTAAACTTGGTTTTTCCTTCTTCTCCAGACTTAGTTGTAATAAGAATTACGCCGTTAGAGCCTTCAGATCCATAGATAGCAGCCGAGGCAGCATCTTTGAGGATCTCAAATGAGGCTACGTCATTCATATCTAAGTTGCTCAAGAAATCAGCATCTACTACTAAACCGTCAATTACTACGGCAGGACCGATATCTGCGGCAACAGAACCTACACCTCTTACGGTAATAGTCGGTGCTGTACCAGCCTCTGATCCATTAGTTGCGGCAATATTAACACCAGATACCTGGCCAATTAGTGCTTCGTCGACTCTTGCAACAGCTATCTGGTCTAATGTTTTGTTCTCTACTCTTGAGACAGAGCCAGTTAGATGAGATTTTTTCTGAGTCCCATATCCTACAACAACGATCTCATCGATGAGCTCAGCGCTACTTGATAAGTTGATATCGATTACACTGGCATTACCTACGGCGTACTGCTGCGTTTCATATCCCAAAAAGTTGAATTGAAGAACCTCATCGGATGAAGCAGAAATCTCAAATTTACCATCTAAGTCTGTAATGGTGCCTCGGGTTGTCTCAGCGACTGTAACACTGACTCCAAGAAGTGGCTCACCATCATCACCAGTAACAGTACCAGATACAATGCGCTGAGCCATCGTCGACGTCAGTGTCAATAACATCATAACTATACCACTAAGTATAGTTTTAGATACCTTACTTTTAAAAAGTTGAACTTTTAGTTCAGATAGAAAGTCAATCTTTTTCATAAAGGACCTTGGTTAAGGTTAGTTAAATAGTTAAGTCTTTGAATTAGGGAGCACAATGTCACCCGATAATTCTTTTCATTTTTTCATAAAACGTAGCTAAGAATAGCATGATGCACTCCTATTGATTGGAGTAATACCTTTCTTAGCTCAACGTGGCACTTTTACTGAAGGCCAATACATCTTGCAGATGAGATTCCATTGCATCCGCAGCAAGTTCAGGTTCCTGATTCCTGATATGCATCATGATTACTTGATGTTCTTCTAATGACTTATCGGTAGTACCATCATTGCACACCTTAAACTTGTTAAAGCTTGACACGATATCAGGAGAAATAATCATCATGAGCGCTTTAAGTACTTTATTTTTTCCTGCATCGGCAATCTTCACATGGAATTTTAAGTCTTCCTCAATTGCCGGCAACCCTTTTTCTACATTAGATTGATAGGCGTATAGCGCATTTTGCAATTCGGCTATGTCTTCCTCTGTTCTTTTTTGAGCGGCTAAATACGCAGCTTCTTTCTCCAGCAAGACTCTTGTCTCAACTAGAGATCTGAAGTCATGGTCGTCTAATTTTATGTAGTCTGAGATCACCCCTTTTAGAGCAACTACCCCTGTTCCAGACACGACTGTACCACTTTGCGGTAGCGTCTTTAGAAGTCCATAAAATTCTAATTTCCTTATGGCGTCTCTGACATGAGCACGCCCTACACCGAAATGTTCGGCTAACTTTCGCTCTGGAGGCAACTTATCACCTGGTCGTATTTCTCCAGATGAGATTTGATTTCTAATCTGGGAGATAATTTTATCTACAGGCTTCTCGATAGTTATCTTCTGAATGTGTTCTAACATAGTACTATTTGGTCAACCAGATATTGGTTTGCCAATATTTGGTTGACCAAATATAACCTCCTTGATATATTCACGATAAGAAAACCAGAAAAAAAATTAAATTTTATTGCATAAACCTAAACCTTTGCGCTATAAGTACATTAGCACTCAACTTATGGTGAAATAAAAACTCATCTTAGCACCAGAATTTAATAGCAAATTTTGAATGGAGAATATCGTCGAAAATAAGAATGAAGACTCAATGAAAATGCTGGTATCAAGGATGAATCGACGACTTGAGACCATACATCTGGGTGGAGGCGAGAAGAAAATTGCCAAACATAAAGCCAAAGGCAAACTCACAGCAAGAGAACGCATAGCTTATTTAGTGGACGACGACTCCGAATTTATTGAAGTAGGTGCATTTGCAGGATTTGAAATGTATGAGGAACATGGGGGATGTCCCGGCGGCGGAGTTGTGACAGGTATGGGCTATGTATCTGGACGGCAGTGTGTTATCATCGCCAACGATGCCACCGTGAAAGCGGGCGCATTCTTTCCAATAACCGGTAAGAAGAACTTGCGTGCACAAGAGATCGCAATGGACAATAGATTGCCGATCATATATCTCGTGGATAGTGCTGGCGTGTACCTCCCGATGCAAGATGAGATATTTCCAGACAAGGAACATTTTGGTAGAGTATTTAGAAATAATGCTAAGATGTCCAGCATGGGTATCACTCAGATCTCTGCAATCATGGGTAGCTGTGTGGCTGGCGGCGCATACCTGCCGATCATGTCAGACGAGTCCTTAATCGTTGAGGGAACGGGATCTATATTTTTAGCAGGTCCATATCTCGTCAAGGCTGCCATCGGCGAAAGCTCAGATAAAGAGACCCTCGGTGGAGCCAATACACATACCGAAATATCAGGAGTAGTAGATTATAAGTTACCAGATGACGAAAGCTGTCTGGACAAGATCAAAGATTTGATGAGTCAGCTGGCGCCACGCACTCTCAATCAATTTGACAGGATAGAACCCGCTGCACCTAAAGTAGATCTGGATGAAATCTATCGACGTATGCCTGACGACCGAGCAAAGCCGTATCAAGCTCGAGAGGTGATCAAGTGCATAGTGGATGATTCAAAAATATCAGAATATAAGGCAAGCTATGCGAAGACCATGATCTGTGCCTATGCAAGGATAGATGGTTGGTCTGTAGGTATCGTAGCTAATAATAGAGAGGTGACTAAGAATGGTAAAGGCGAAATGCAATTTGGCGGTGTAATCTACTCTGACTCTGCAGACAAAGCAGCACGCTTTATTATGATCTGTAATCAGAAAAAGATCCCACTGGTGTTCTTGCATGATGTATCTGGATTTATGGTTGGAACCCGGTCTGAGCATGGTGGCATCATCAAGGATGGAGCTAAGATGGTCAGTGCCGTATCTAATAGCACAGTACCTAAATTCAGTATTATCATGGGCAACTCTTACGGAGCGGGTAATTATGCGATGTGTGGCAAGGCCTATGATCCTCGATTAATCGTGGCTTGGCCAAGTGCTAAGATATCTGTGATGGGAGGCGAACAGGCCGCTAAGGTACTTATGCAAATACAAGTGGCGTCAATGAAGTCGCAAGGGAAGGAACCTACCGCCAAAGAACAGCAAGATATACTCGACAAAATATCACAACAATACGACAATCAAACTTCGCCATACTATGCGGCAGCCAGACTATGGCTGGATGCGATCATAGATCCCGTACAGACTCGATCACTAATCTCCGCAGGGATAGCGGCAGCTGATCATGCCCCTATAGAGAAGTTTAACGTCGGTGTCATCCAAACTTAACTACTTCGAGCGACAGAGTTATAGATTATAAGCCGGTCTGATTACTTTTATAGCCATGAGAATTCTCTTACTCACAGTCTTCGTGATCTGTAAAATCTTGCTCACTGGACAGGTGGATATGGTCATATTAGGCACAGTACAGGATGCAGGCTCACCGCAGATCGGATGCCAAAAGGACTGCTGCGCTCATCTCTGGGATCATCCTGACCACACCAGAAGGGTCGCCTCAATCGGAGTGATAGATCATGAGAGCTGCTACACAATGATGGTCGACGCCACCCCTGACATCAACAGTCAATTAAGTCATCTCCAGTCTATGGCTGATATAGACAATCCAATGCCCGATCTTATCCTGTTGACCCATGCTCACATAGGGCACTATAGTGGCTTAGTACAATTAGGTAAAGAGGCAATCAATGCTTACAAAGTCATCGTGTCTGCTATGCCCAGAATGGAACGCTTCCTATCAACAAATGGCCCATGGAGCCAGCTGGTCAAAAATGAAAATATCAAGCTGCATTCGATCAGATCAGATAAAGCTTATACCGCTACAAATTATATCTCATATACACCCATCCTTGTCCCCCATCGTGATGAATACTCAGAAACGGTTGGATATAGAATTAACGGACCTAATAAATCCGTGCTCTACATCCCGGATATCGACAAATGGCACCTCTGGGATCATAGTATCATTCATGAAATCGCCAAGGTTGACTATGCCTTGTTAGATGCGACATTCTATGATGGTGTAGAGTTAGGAGGACGAGATATGAGTCAGATCCCCCATCCGACCGTAGAGGAAAGCCTCGATCTACTCTCATCCTTACCGGAATCTGAAAAAAACAAGGTGTATTTCATTCATCTCAATCATACTAACCCTCTATTGGATACGGATAGTCAAGCCTATAAGCATACAATTAATCAAGGCTTTCATGTAGCATCATTTGGCCAAGTATTCAAGCTATGATCTCTATTACCAAGAAAGTCTTCGGATCATGGATGAGCGTTGCATGCCTCTTAAGTATACCTCACATCCTGATCGCACAAACGGATAGCAGCCCTATATCTTCAAAAATAGATACAATCCTGCAGGCCTTTGATGATATCATATATGAGGCGATAGACTCTATGGCATTTCCGGGATGCCAGATTACTGTGGCATATAATGACAGTATCATCATCAACAAGTCTTACGGGCATCATACCTATGATGAATCCGTTGCCGTTAAGAATGACCATATCTACGATGTTGCCTCCCTCACTAAGGTCACTACAGGATTGCCACTCTTGATGAAACTTCATGCTCATGGCCTTATAGATTTGGATGCTCCCATTGAGCGCTATTTACCTGAATTAGCGAAGTCTAATAAGTCTCAACTCAACATGCGAGAGATATTAGCTCACAAGGCGAGGCTGGTCCCATACATCATATTTTGGAAAGAGGCCGTCAAGAATAATGGAAAATACAAACGCCGGACATTTAAGAATAAATCTAACAAGCGCTATAACATCCAAATTGCAAACGATCTATACATGCATCGACGATATCACAAGGTTATGCGCAGTAGGATCAAAGACAGTGATCTGCTCGATGAAGAAGGCTACCGATATTCCGGGCTGTTCTTCCTGATGCTTCCTAATCTGATCGAGCGGTTTACTGGAGGAGACTTCATAGACATCTTGCAGAGAGAGTTGTATGATCCAATAGGCTTGGAGCAGATCGGCTATCACCCACTGCAGCGGAGAGATCACTCGAAAATCGTTCCTACTGAATACGATAGTCTCTTTAGGAGGCAACTGGTGCATGGCTATGTGCACGATGAGGCAGCTGCCATGATAGGTACCTCATGTAACGCAGGTATATTCTCTAATGCCGAAGACCTGTGCAAGCTGTTTATGATGTATCAAAATTATGGCAGGTATCATACCCGATCCATACTCGACTCAGCTACTGTTGCGGAATTCACTCGCTATCAATATGAGTCGGAGATGAATCGCCGCGGATTAGGATTTGATAAGCCCCTACTCGAGTATGATGCGGATCTGGCTTATGTCGCCAAATCTGCGAGTCGAGCGAGTTTTGGTCATAGTGGATTCACTGGTACTATGGCGTGGGCAGATCCTGAGCACCACATTGTATTTATATTTTTGAGCAATCGTGTATATCCCAATCGGGAACAACGGAATATCTATAATCTAAATGTGAGACCTCGACTACATCAAGCGGTCTATGATCAACTGATGAGTGCAGATGATCATGAGTAAGCTCATGTCTTATTTGGGCTGCAACAGCACTGCATCCTGAGCGTATGATCTACGGATAGATTGCAATATTGGCTCATACGACTCATTATCACATGATACTCTTACTCCTACTCGAGTAAGATTTTTATATGGAGTCGTGAAGTGATCGTAATTATCTCGCTCGAGGCGATCACTGAGTTTAGAGATATTCGATGCGCTTTTGTACGCACCGATGATGATGACGCACTCTGTCGGAGGTGCTTCCACTGTTTTACGCTCTATTGATTCTAGTGTCTCGACAACTGGTTGCTTTGCAGCTTCTTGCACAGCACTTGAGGCCGTATTGGCTATAGTGCTGACGGGAGCAACCACTTCCTCAACTAACTCTTCAACAGCAGTATCATCCTGCTCTTCCAGACGATCGCTTGGGATTGAATTATGCTCATCGCCTAAGATAGTTTTACCTAATTCTGAACCATCTAATTCAAGAGTATCTATGATACCAGAAGTCCTAAGACTCTCGTCAGCTGCTCGCTGGTGATAAGACATGTCGATATTGCGAGAAGTCTTTCTTTCCACTTTGTAGGTCGTGCCTTCAATCTGGATTTCTTCGATGAGCTCTTCTGACTCTTGTTGAGTTAATTGGTCTTCTATAGTATCCTCTTTCTCTTGAAGGACTGTAGTGGGTTGAACGGCCTCTTCTCTTTGTTCCGGCTCATCGCCTTCCCACAAGAAAAGCACGGTAGCACCCAGAAACAAAATCACGACTACGACAGCAATGATACGATCAACTTTCTCTTGCTGGCTTATTTTGGACACGTCGTGATCAGAAGACATAAATCAATCTATATGATGTAATAAAAAAAGCGGATGAGGTGAACCACCTCATCCGCAACTAATATAGTGTCTTAGTTCTTATTTATTTCTCATGTCGTTGAAGAAATGTTCCATCTGCTTGCCAGCAGCTTCTCTTCCTCCTAATCCGAATGATAGTGCAAAGGCAACTGCTATAGCACCAAGCGTTAATCCAAATGCAAGATTAACGATGCTCTCAGCTATACCCATAGTGTGTAGAGCGAAAGCGAGGAATATACCCATGATCGCAAATCTTACGACTGGACCCATCCACTTACTCGTATTAGATACTGCCTTGACAGCGAAGTTAGAGATCAGTAGTCCACCTAATAAGATGATCAAGCCGAAGAATACTTTTCCTCCTATGTCGAATATATCTCTAAGGATTGTCTGAACCTCTTCTAATCCAAGCTTATCAGCTGCAGCAATAAGACCTGTAAAGATGATAAAGAAGAAAATTACATTTCCTATCAACTTAGATACTGAAGTACCTCCTAAGATATCTCCTGCGCCCAGTTGGTTAGCATATTTATCTACACCAAGATTGCTAAGTAAGTCAGACAAGATTGACGTAATATATTTACCAGCTATGTAGAATACTCCGAGTAGAATTACAGCTGCTATAATCTGTGGGATAGCATCCAAAAACTGTCCTAACATCTTAGTCGCAGGCTGAGAGATCGCATCCATATTGAGCGTATCCAATGCAACGATTAGAATCGGGATAAAGATTAGGATGAATACCAATTGCTTAACCAGGCTCGAAAGATTAACAGATCCGCTGTTTAATCCAACTTTACCACCAAAAGACTCAAGTCTTTCTGATAGAAACCCTGTAGCTTCAGAACCGATGTTAGCAATGATATAACCGGCAAATCCAATGATTCCTGCGGCTATTACATTAGGTAAGAAGCCAATGAACTTAGAAACCATGTCTTGTAACGGCTCAAGCACATTTTGCACACCTAACATATCAAGAACGATGATTAATGTGTAGATCACCACTAAGTAGTAAAGCAACTTAGCTATAAAACTGTCTAAACGAAAACCAGAACCGCCCATTTTAGAGCTGAGTTTATCATCTATTGAAGTTTTAGAGAGTAAGCCTTTAGCAACTCGCTTAACAATGCCAGCGACTATAAAACCTATGATCAATACGACCAAAGCTCCCAAGACACCTGGCAAAACGTCACCAAATCTGGCGGTCATAGACCCCAGTAAGTTTGAAATGTTATCCATATTATGTTTAGTTTATAAATAAGTATTAGAAGTGACCATTAGGACGGAGTAATACCTGAATTGGTCACAGATATTTATTAGGTTAATATTCACAATATAAGAAATCACTCCTTATAAGCTTGCTTTCAATCGGCATTGAATGCCCATTCCTCCGTAAGAATTAAGGCTCCCCTCATCCAAATACACTCCTATAGCGGGATCATTGTTAATCAGCATATTTCCATCTAAATCCACATAATCTACCAGGTGTGCGAGTTGATAAGCAGCTGAAATTCCCACAGAGCTTTCGGTCATACAGCCTAACATAACACTCAGACCGTTCAATCGAGCTTGCTCAATCATCCTTACTGCATCACGTATGCCGCCACACTTCATGATCTTGATATTAATGCCGTCATAGCTGCTTGCTAATCTCTGTATATCATCGACACACTGACAATCTTCATCAGCTATGATTGCTATATCAACCTGCTCTGACAGGAACTTTGTAAGATCCAGTCGTCCAACTGGAAAAGGTTGCTCTATCACTTCAACTCCCAAGATCTGCAGCTCCTTGCTGATGATTAATGCTTCTTCAAGAGTACGCCATCCTTGGTTGGCGTCTATCCATAACCTTTGTTGCGTGTGCTCCCGGATTGATTTGATAATATTTATATCCGATCGTCCTTGACCCAGTTTAATCTTTAGGATTGGGTAGCTGCTATACCGAGTGACCTCATCAAGCATGCGATCTATATCGCTCAAACCTATGGTAATCGAAGATTGGATTACTTTCTCATCTCTATTAATCTTCAAGTATGCATCGAGCGATAGCCCGTACTGCTTTGCTCTTAGATCATGAAGTGCGATATCGATTGCAGCCTTTGATGCAGTATGTCCTGGCGCAATACTATTAATATAATCCAGCGCTGAGTCGATCGTATTATAATCCAACAATTGATCCGCGTCTATCCTATTCATGAAATCCAGCATATGATGTTGTTTCTCTGGATAATAAGGCGGCATAGATGCTTCGCCGATACCTACGGTATTACCTTCTATCAACTCTACAAGTAGGATATGTGTCTCAGATCGAGAGCCATGAGCTGTACCAAAAGGCTTGGCTGTTGTCAATGTATATGGTGCATAAATCAGTTGTCGCCTGAGCATCAATTGAAAGTACAGAATTAATAAGCAAGTCCAGTAATCAACTATGGACATTCATCTTGGTTATATAAGCATGACTTTACGTTTGGCTACGGAAGTAGATGGGTACTATCTCGATGTAATGGATCGCTTTGATCGAGATCTATTTGAGGCATTAAAACCGCCTGTCGGTATGGAGGTTGAACAATTCACTGGTTCCAAAAAAGGGGATCAAGTAATACTTAAGTTCACTCTCCCCACTCGGTTTACATGGCAATCAGATATCATCGAAGATGGACATGATGATAATCGTGCTTGGTTTGTGGATGTAGGTACTATTTTGCCATGGCCACTTAAGACATGGAGACATGAGCACATCATAGAGCATATTAGCCCTAATCGATCACGTATCGTGGATCTGATGAGCTACAGCTGCAGTAATGCGGTACTGACGGCAATGATTAGGCCATTTCTGTTTGGCGCATTTTATCCTCGTAAGAGAATCTATCAAAAGTATTTTTCACAGCATTAATTCATTCAAATTTGGAGCAGTCGGTACATATTGTAGGAGGAGGTATAAGCGGTATCATAGCCGCCTTGGAGTTGGAGGCAGCAGGATATAAGCCCACCATATATGAGAAGCAAGATCATTTAGGCGGGCGTGTACGCACAGACTATATCGATGGTTACCCGTTTGATCATGGATTTCAGGTATTGCTGACGGCTTATCCAGAAGCGCAACACTATCTGGACTATGATAAGTTAGAGCTACAATCCTTCTTATCAGGTTCACGGGTCTATTATCGGGGAAAGACCGTACGTATCGGTGATCCCTTGAGCTCAGCTACGTTTTGGCTTGATGCGCTGGATCCGACACTCTCCACACTCAAGGATAAGGTTAAGACGCTACAACTCTCCTTAAAGCTGAAGAACAAGCCCTTGAAAACTATATTCGGTGAAGATGAGACTACTGCGCTTAAATACTTACAAGGATTAGGATTTACAGATCGTGTGATTGAGCGATTCTTCAAGCCATTCTTTGGAGGGATTTTCTTAGAGACAGATCTTCGTACATCGTCGAGACTTTTCGAGTTTTTGTTTAAGATGTTTGGTAATGGGAATAGTGTCATCCCAATGGGTGGCATGCAGAAAATATCTGATCAGCTGACCAGTAAGCTTGCCCAAACTACTATTCGTACAGGAACAGCTGTTGAGGCCGTGGTACCGGGATCAATCACATTAGCTGATGGGACGAGCATCTCCTCAGATCATACTATCATAGCTACAGATCTCAAGCAAGTGAATCAGGCCAAGGACACTGTAAAATGGAAACGCTCCATCAACTATTATTTTGAAGTAGATGCGCCAAATTATAGCGATAAAATCATTACGCTATCAGCTAATCCGAACCGCCTCATCAATAATTATTACTATCCGACTAATCTGATCCCCCACCCCGAGGGTAAAACGATCCTCTCGACTACCGTGATCAATGATAAAGGCCTAAGCGACGCAGCGATCATCGAACAGATCAAAGCCGAGCTCAAAGAAACGGGTGTAAAAGGGGAGCTGCGACTGATTACCTCATATGATATCCCATGCTCATTGCCAGATGTATCAAATATACATTACGAACTCACACCAGCTCAAATTAAGATAGACGAAGGCATCTACAATTGTGGCGATCATACAATGATGGGCAGTCTCAATGCAGCCATGTATAGTGGTAGATACGTTGCACAACATATTATAAATAATTATAATATATAATTACATGCCATTCTATACCTTATCCTATCGGCTGGCAGAAGATTACCTAACTAAAAGGGAGCCTGTTAGGAGCTTGCACTTTGATCATATCACACCCTATCATACTGCTGGCAAGTTGATATATGGTGGGGCGTTCGATGATCCTGCTGAGGGTGCGCTCTTGATATTTAGAGTAGAAGATAAAGCAGAGGTAGAAGACTTTGCACAACGTGACCCATACATACTGAATGGTGTAGTGACTGACTATCACATCAGATTATGGAACGTCGCCATCGGTCATGAATCATGATCGAAGTCAGGCATAAATTATATTCGTTTAGATCTTAATCAACACCTCGACCAAGTCATTGCTGTCCAAGGCCAGTGATTTCCTAATAGCCGCCTTGATCGGCAAGAGATAGGTATTTTGTTTTTGATCAAACCAGATGGCCGTCTCCCACTGTGTGTCTCTAATCTCTGCAGTCGCCTTCATCCTACCCCAGCCTTCTTCTTGCCACCCTAAACTTGCACGGATCTCGCCACTTAGCACAATAGGCAGAGAGACGAGGTACCAGCCTCCAACGTCGCCATGCTTCCAGATCGTCGCTGTGAATTGGTATGTGATGTTTCGCTCGTCCATCAATCAGAAACTACTCTTGAACTACCCACGTCCTATGACCATCTGGTATGATGAGAGGGCCCCTCCGGGTCATCTACACGCTTATAGGTATGTGCTCCAAAAAAATCACGTTGCGCCTGTATCATATTAGCACTACTCTGTGCTTGTGTATAGGTATTGATATAGTCACTTGCCGCCGATAAGCATGGTATCGCACAATAGGTCTGATGCCCTTGAGATACGATTTCTGCCAGATCGATACGGTGACGCTGCACCACACTTATTATTTTGCTGTGCTGCAGTATGCGCTGAGTATTACCCAGAACTGGGATCAATTGTTTCATCAGTTTAGACCTGATGATACATCCATTCGTCCAGATGCGGGCAATCTCAGGGAAGTTGAGATTCCACTCATAAGTCTCTGAAGCAGCATCAATCAGATGGAGTCCCTGGTGATGGTTAGCGATACGTGCGATGCGATAAGCACCCTCTAGCTCGATCAGGTTAATTATGGAAGACTCCACCCCTTGATTATACAGCTGATCAGAATTGACCCGCTCACTCTTGTAAGCTGAGGTATATCTCGCAAACAATGCTCCCGTTATCATCGTAATCGGCACGCCTAATTCTGCGGCAGCAATCGTAGTCCAGCTACCCGTACCCTTGTTACCAGCCTTATCCAATATCTGATCGATCACATACTGATCGCCTTCTTTCTTACGTAAGATCTGAGCGCTGATCTCTAAGAGGTAGCTGCCTAAGTCTCTCGAGCACCACTCATCAAAAAGATCTGCGATTTTATCATGATCATAACCGCCAACATATCTCAATAGGCTATAACACTCCGCTATGAGCTGCATCTCGGCATACTCTATACCATTGTGAACCATCTTGACGAAATGCCCTGCACCTCCCTTACCCACATGAGCACAACAACCGTTGCCTCCTGAGTCTTTGGCAGCGATTGCTTCCAAATATGGAGCGGCCTTACTATAGGCATCTGTAGAGCCCCCTGGCATGATTGAGGGCCCCTTGAGTGCGCCTTCTTCGCCACCGGATACGCCGGTACCGATGAACTCGATACCATGCTCAGCTAATAAGGCTGCCCGTTGATCAGTCTGCTTGTAGTGACTATTGCCACCATCTATGATAACATCTCCGTCATCTAATAGTGGGATCAACTGATCGATCACTGCGTCGACCGGTTTGCCAGCGTTGACCATGAGCATCACTTTTCTTGGTGTGTTGATCGAATTGACAAATTCCTTAAGGTCATCATAGCCTGCTGCGTCCTGTAACTCGGGAAAAGACTTAACAAAATCCACGGCGACATGCTCCTCCTTGCCGTCGACATGCCGGTTGAATAAGGATAACTTAAATCCATTGTTGGCTAAGTTCCTACTAAGGCTCTTACCCATTACTCCTAAGCCAATAAGACCAAATTCTGATGACATATGCTCGAGTCTTTTTAAGATAGTTGATATAATTTCTTCTGGTTCATCCATGATATTGACAGCAATGGCGTCCGTGGGTTCCTCCCAGGTGTCAAATTGGGATTGCAGTAACTCTGGCGGCATGAAGTGACCTTTGCGAGATTGGATGCGATCATAGATCGACTGGAAGTCACCCACCAAGCTGATCCAATGTAAGTCTCTCACTCCATCTCTGAGGATATCCCTATACATCGCCTTTAGTGCTGAGCAAGCGATCACACAACCCTCTGCATACTGCTCCTCCTTACAATGCTGATTGATCGCCTCCAGCCAAGGTATCCGATCAGGATCTGTAAGCGACTGCCCCGACTGCATCTTTGCAATGTTAGGTTCTGGATGAAAGTCGTCACCATCGTAAAATGGTATACCCAACCGATCAGCCAGCAACTGGCCAATGGTAGATTTACCGCTTCCTGACACACCCATGATGATATAGACGGACTTCAATTATGATACTTTCTGATGACGATTAACAAATGTACGTCATCGTGCGATATCTACCCTACTTCCAGCCATATCTCTATGTTGACCTGAAGATTTACATAAACTCTCGTAATCAAAGAACAACTCTACTCATAAAATTGTCCTACTCCCGTGAGTACGTGGATCAAATCATGGTGGAACTATACCTGTCCCAGATGCAGGCAAGGAGATATATTCGTCAAGCCGATGTCTCTCAGTGATCCGGTGAATATGCCTGAAACCTGCAATCTATGCAACCAAAAGATGGAACCCGAACCGGGATTCTACTATGGCGCCATGTTCATCTCCTACATATTCTCGGCATGGTACTTACTCTTACCTACATTGTTATTGGTCTTCTACTTTAAGTGGTCAGTTAACTCGGCTATGGCTTTCACCATATTTCTTGGGTTGATCTCCTATACGAGAGTAATTAGAGCCAGTCGATCGCTATGGATTCATATTAACGTCAAGTATGATCCTGTAGCTGCACAACAAGCTAAGGACCAGCTCCAAACGTCTCAACTGTCCAATGATAACTGGACACCTAAAAGCTCCAAATAGTATATTATTAGGATAGAATTAGGAATGAACTAATTAAAGACTAATACCATGAAAGTCACGGCAGAAAAGAATGAAAAGATCGGCAACTTGATATTTGGCTCTATCTATCCGCTCTACCTCAACAGACTGGAGAAGAACGGCAGAACTAAGGAAGAGCTCGATACCGTAATCCAGTGGTTTACGGGTTATGACCAAGCTACGATACAAGCACATATCGATAATAAAGTCACCTATAAGACCTTCTTTGAGAGTGCTACCATCCATCCCAACGAGCATATGATCAATGGTGTCGTATGTGGCTATCGCATTGAAGAAATAGAAGATGAGTTTGAGTTATACAGACAGAGTAGACGCATGGAAAAACTAATCGATGAGTTGGCTAAGGGCCGGAAGATGGACAAGATCTTACGCAAAGAAAAGAAATAACCTTGGTGTTATCTATCCAACACCTGGGCACTTCTATATCACTTCTTACAAGCTTCAAACTGTTCCGTGACCTCCTTGAGATTAGACATGCTCTTGTCTCCCCAAGTGTAATTGAGGTAATTGATCAGATTATTGAGTCCTACCGGGGTGATTTCCTTATTTCCAGGCATATTGACGGTCTCCATTACTTGCCCTTCTTTGCCATTCACGATGAGGCATACCAGCTCTGACTTGAGGCTCGTGATGTATACTGACTGAGTGATATCTGGAAACATCTTGCCCATGCCCTTGCCGTCAGCCATATGGCAATTACCACAATTAACCTCATAGATCCGCTGGCCCTGTACGAACTTGTCTTGCTGACAGTATGACGATAGTGTTGCCATCAATAGCACTCCTATGCTGATGTAAAGTTTATTCATATTCTCTGAGTAGGATATCTATGTCATACATGAGTTTGTCGATTTCTTTTGGGCTTGTTCCATCCCCAAAGCTTCTGATTCTGCCAGCCTTGTCGAGTAAGATCACCTTACCGCTATGGTCAAATCCCCCTGGCGCCTCTGGGTCCTCATATGCTGCTACGAAGTAGTCATCTGCTATGTCCAGCAAGGCCTCTTTATCCCCTGTCAAGAACCTCCACTTGTCGTGATCAATCTCCATATTGTCAGCATACAGCTTAAGCGCCTCTGGCGTATCACGCTTAGGGTCTATAGTATGTGAGATCAAGAGAATATCATCATTATCCAGAACCTTATCGTAGATGCGCAGCATTTGCTTCTTAACCTTAGGACAGATAGACGGACATGACGTAAAGAAGAAATCCGTCAAGTATATCTTGCCATCAACATCCGTAGAACTAACTGCTCTCCCTAACTGATCGGTAAATGTAAATTCTCTTATATCATGCTCGATGACTGAACCGTCAAGCTCGGCGCGATCACCGATGTAAGGCAACGCTTTAGCCGTCTCTTTGGTCTGGCATGAAACTATTACTATGGTCAATAGGATTAGGGAATACTTGATCATTTCGGATAGGTCTTGATGAGTAAATCTGCCTCCTTGAGTGATTGGAGCATTTGATCACTTACTGCTTGAATTTTATCTTTTTCAGCATTGAGATACTCAAGGTTCTCCTCTAAGGTAGGCAGCTCAGGTGAGTCAAACTCATGCATCCATGACATCATAGCCTCGTCGGCAGCATCTAGCTGCTCGATCTGTAGCGTGATAAGCTCGTCATTAGTGCCGTCCTTGAGTTTTCTAAGCTTCTTCTTAGCTCTATTGATATCGGTCATCTTAGGCATGACATCATCATGGATGACCATTACCTCGTCATATAACTTTTGATATGCAGGATCTTTAGGAGGACCACAGGAAATAATCAGTATCGAAAGCAGCACTAAGAAAAGCCGAAACAATCTCATTTAATATTTTTATATTTTAAACACAATCAAAGGACAGGGGTTTTTCTATTAGATAGAAACTATGACTGACAGAAAGGTTATTCTCTGGTTTAGAAACGACCTGCGTCTCCAAGATAACGAGGCGCTCAACGAAGCATTCGATTCTGGTGCTACCGTCTATCCTATTTATGTTTTTGACGATCGAATATTCAAGGGTAAAACTAAGTATGGTTTTAAGAAAACGGATGTTTATCGTGCAAAATTTGTCCTGGAGTCAGTATTAGATCTAAAGAATCAATTGCAAGGGCGTGGCGCTGATCTCATCATCAAGATTGGCAAAGCTGAGGAAATCATTTTTGATCTCGCCAAGGAGCTCAAGAGTTCGTGGATTTTTTGTAATCGAGAGCGCACTGACGAAGAACTGAAGGTACAGGATGCCTTGGAGAAAAGCCTATGGTCAATCGGCCAAGAGGTCAGGTATAGTAGAGGAAAGATGCTGTACTACACGGCAGACCTCCCCTTCCCGATTACGCATGCGCCTGATGTGTTTACCCAGTATAGAAAAGAAGTAGAAAAAATTGTTCCCGTAAGGCCGCCATTAGAGGCACCAGAGTCAGTACCCTTCGTTAAGGGATACGACTTCGGTACGGCACCAACTCTACAGGACTTAGGCTATAACGATGCGGATATCGAAAGATCAAAAGATACTTTACTCGTCGGAGGCTGTCAGACAGGACTCGAACGCCTGAAGCATTACTTCTGGGACACTGAGAGTGTCAGCAGGTATAAAGAGACACGCAATGGCCTGTTAGGTATGGACTACAGCAGTAAGTTTAGCGCTTACCTCGCTCACGGCTGTCTATCTCCTAAAACGATCTATCACGAGCTCGCCCGCTATGAAAAGCGGGTGAAGAAGAACTCGTCTACCTATCATCTCTTCTTCGAATTACTCTGGAGAGACTTCTTCAGACTCATGGGTAAGAAACATGGTAATACCATCTTCCAAAAAGGAGGCATCAAACAAGAGGAGCGGAGCGAACTCACAGACAACTTAGCGCTCTTTAAGATCTGGTCTGAAGGGCGCACCGGTATACCATTTATCGATGCTGCGATGCGAGAACTTAATACGACAGGATTCATGTCCAATCGTGCACGCCAAAATGTGGCCAGCTTCCTTGTAAATGATCTCCATGTGAACTGGCAGATGGGAGCAGAGTATTTTGAATCACTACTTATCGACTATGACCCCTGCAGCAACTGGGGCAACTGGAATTACGTCTCAGGCGTCGGATGTGATCCTCGAGAAAATCGATACTTCAACATCATCCTACAGGCTAAGCGTTATGATGCTCAAGGCGATTTCGTCAAGCACTGGATCCCCGAGCTTAAGAATCTCCCATCAGAGTTTGTCCATCAGCCACATCTCATGACACCCGAAGAACAAACCGAGTACGGTGTCATCCTCGCCAAGGACTATCCCAACCCTTGTATTAAGTTAGAGGAGGTGTAAGGTCTTTCTTTGAGTACAAAATCTTAAGCTGCTCTCAAGTCTTTCATGATAATTGTATTGAATTGATCAAAAACATATAATTTGATCATATATACATTAGTTGTACAGCATTAAGAAATAAAAAACCAAACCTGTATGAACAGAGCCTACTATAGAAGTTCAATAATTGATTTTATTACAGAAGACAAGAATTCTATTTTAGGCAAATTAAGTTTAAATAATTCAAATCGTTCTCTTGAAGATCTACAGAAGAATGCATGGGTAAAGCAAATTGAAATTCTTAAGGATCAGCTATATGGAATTGCCGGTCATGTCTATTTCGAATTCGCAATCCTAAGGATCGGAAAAAGGGTTGACAATATTGTAGTAACTAAAGATTCAATATTTGTTATCGAATTTAAGGTTGGTGA
>CAYPWL010000009.1:84085-88994 GCA_964414425.1 uncultured Saprospiraceae bacterium | reverse complement strand
CAACCATTAGCATCTGTTATCACTACTGTATATACACCAGCAACTGCTGTACTCAATACTGGGTTTTGATCCGTAGAACTGAATCCACTCGGTCCGCTCCAGCTCCAACTCGCAGCTTCTCCGCCGCTCTCCATTAAAGTCAAACCTGCTCCTGAACATACAGGGCCGTTGTTACTTGCTGTACATATTGGTAGCTCATCGACAACAACTGTGGTCATACACGATGATACTTCTACGCCGTTCACATCATTAATAATTAGAGTATAAACCCCGGCCTGTGCTGTTGTAATATTAGATATGGTTAAGTTTTGAGCCGTATCCATAAATCCAGCCGGACCGCTCCATATAAATTCATCCCCAAAAGTTCCAGATCCCGAGAGTATTACATTCTCACCTTCACATACCGGTCCGTCATTAGAGGCAATACAAGAGATCGTCTTACATCCATCGTAAAATTCTAAATCCCCTCCAACACCTTTAGGGTCTCCATTGCCATTATTATCTACAAAACCATAGGAAAATGCGCCAAGTGGGATTGAGCCAGGAGTTGTAGCATTATCAGCTGTATAAAGAGCAATACCATGAGGACCGTTTTCGTCAAGGATATCTGAAGATGATGAGCCATATATAATATTTCCGTTGGCATCTGTATAGGAACCAACCCCGCCATAGCCGTCATCTATACCTGCGTCACCATCCACTGATATGGCAACTTCTGCTATGATATTATCGTAAAGTCCAGTTCCTGTATTTAACCCGATCAGATCGGTTTCTCCCCAATGATTATACGAACTAAAGAAATTTCCAAAACACCCCACTCTAACACCTGCTAATAAATCTCCATTTGGAGAAAATTCCAGATCAGAGACAAAATAAGTCGTGTTAGTTGTGAATGTTCTAATATGATCCCCTGGCACCATATTGGGATCTGCACCTACGGGTATATCTATATGCTTAGTGGCAGTACCTACATAATTATCTGGGACACCAGCAGGAAGAATTGTATTATCCACTGTACCAGCAAAGGATCCATCTGGATTAAGAGGTATAGAATAAATAGGAACTGTAGTCTCAGTGATCGCATTGACGGGATCACCGGACGCTCTATTCAAACCAAAAAAGAGATTAGATCCTGTTGGATCTACTGCCAATCCATAGGGCGTCTCTTCAAAATTGGATATACCTGGGACTCCATCATCATAAGTCAAAGGATCAAAAGAATCTAATATGGCACCAGATGCACTTAAACGATAAATCCGCCCATCTTCAATGTTACTAACAAAGTACTGATTATGGATTTCATCGAATGTGATATTCCCAAGACCTACACCAGTATTGTTGCGGGTAACTTCAAACTCCACATCATTTTCACAATTAGAGTGTTGGATTGTAGTGGATTGCTGAGGTAACTGAGCAAATACGGTAGGATCTCCAGTCATACCATCTATCTGATAAATCGTACCTGCAGCTACAACCTGATCATTAGTCGCACCTGCACCGATAGATCCATATCCAAGTACGCCAACCTGACCAAAGAACTCCGAACCATAGTTAGAAGATGCCGCTACAAATCCGTGATTTGTGAACTCGTTGAGCGCAACACCATAAATATTCCCCAGCATCTCAATAGTCCAATTGTCATTATGAAAAACACTGTCAGCATCAGTTGTCTCAGTTCTCCCCGTTTCATCGACAGCATCTATTGATGATATAAGAGCCAAAGTGTATCTCTCATCAACTTCTTGTGCATCTACCACACCACATGAGATGAGCATAACACCGTCATGAAACAATGTTTGTTCACCGTTACAATCCACTAAGTCCCAAGGAGGAATACAGTCAACATTACTATATGTAATGGCATCTAAGTCAGCATCATCGTCTAATGCTGTTGCCATGTATATTCTTAAAAATTTTGTTCTGTTTATTGTAGTAATGTCTGAGGTGACGAAATTGACTCGTTCTGCAGTCATTAAGGTTGTATTGACCGTAAATGGCCCCATGAGAGATTGTGATTCCTCTATGACAAGGTCAGCTACAGCTGTATTTGTGAACGTGCTTTTTCTTCTCCATGTAACAGATATAATGGAGCCTGCATCAACGAAATCTTGCAATTCTAAAATTAACGTATCTGCTGCATCAAAAATCTCCGCAAACGCCCCATCTGGATTACCAGTAGCCGCTTCAGCATTATTCACACCTGCATTGAAGGCCACATTTGTCGAATTCCCAGAGCATATTTGCGCTAATAACTCGACATCAAAACTAAACAGTACTATTATTTGTGAGGCTATTAAAACAACCTTCCTATACTTTATTGAAACAATTAAATTTGTAAAGTTTATTAGGCTCGATAATAAAATGTTTGAACTTCTGACAACTTGACTCATAACTGCGTCTTTTTATTAAATATGTGACGTCCTACCTAAGAGAAATCTTTGGTAGCTGACGCGAGTAAATGATGGCTATCATTTTACAATAGCAAACATTATGCCTAATTATAATATGATGTAGTCGATCTGTAGCCTCGTATTGGAACTAATTATACATCAAGACCATATTCATGTAGGCATTTCGACCTTAACACGGAGTGAGATATAACCGCTGATTATCTTTCCATATGACCTGTAATCCATATGGTATGAACGGATATTTTGTTGTACATATCTAAGAAGGAAGTGTCCGATCTTAGAACAGGTAAAAGCTGACTATTGAGAACCGTAAGTAATTGATATTCAGAAAGATGACCGCAAGTGAAATAGTCGAGTAAGCTTCGTCCCCTTGGAATGATTTTAAGGTATACACTCTTTCGAAACGTGGTCCTTAAGCCACTTGGGCACCTCTCCTATCCGGCATAAAAGGATGAGAATAACTACAACAGCTATATTTACAATATAAAAAGCTATTTCTCCGAAAGGCATATTATAAACAGCTGATAGCGATCGCACTATAAGTGAAAAAAACTACTTATATCTCACATAGCGTTGTGTGGATGCGGTGCCAAATTATACTATGTATAGGCACGTAAAATGAAACTATCTTAAAAAATAAGGACTATGCATATACAATACATAGTCCTTATCAAAAGTGATTTAAACCTATTAATCCTCGTTACAGCCTTTGATATAAACCTCTAATTGCCCTAATAAATTAACTTCAAATCCAGGCATTAAGGTTGTTCCTCCTTTGGCATCCAGAATTAAGTGTGCGCCACCATTAATGATGTTATCAGCTTCAATGGTTCTATCTGTTATAAAGGAAGTATCCTGTCCTGCAGCAAGATTGTCATTAGGATTGGTAAGGACTATGATCTCGTCACAATTACTTACATCCTGATCTACCGTAATTATTGGACATTCAAGATTAGGGTCATTATCATCAATAATAAATGCTACCAGATTAGTTTCCAAATATTCACAACAACTGAAGCTTCTTGTACATCTTACAAAATAGGTATTGACGTCAACCGATACAGGGGTATAGTCTGTACTATTTGCACCATCTATAATTTCCCATATAGAACCAGATCCTTGTGGACCTATATTGACTGGGTTAGGAACAAAAGGCACTCCTGGACTTCTCTCTACCGTGGTGGATAACCACATATGCTCGATTAAATCATTACACTCTGAAGAAGCTGGAGATCTTTCTGAAATAGTAGGTGCATCACAACCAGAAGGTATTCTGATCATAGTACTACCGCCTATTGCAATAGCTCCAGGATCAGTTACTTGATTACATTGATCAAAGTTATAGGTTATGACTTGAGGACATAAATCACTTACATTTCCACATTCATCTGTAAACTGGTATGTTCTAATTACTTCTCGGCTTGAGAAGAAGCTCCCATTGCCAGAGCACTCTTGATGGACAATGGCATCGAACGATGTCAGTTCTAAATCCGAAGCGTCATCGCAGTTGTCAACAACATTAGCACCCGTCTCAATCTCTAATTGAGTTACCGTGCTGTAAGGAGTCACAACACATCCATCGTAGTCCACTGTTAAATCCCAATCTGTAGGACAGACTGGTGCAATATCATCAAAATCTACGCTAAATGTACTTGTACACTCTTGTAGTACTAATTGAGTATTACCCTGAATCTCAAATATCTGGAAAATCACATCAATTGATCCTCCACATGCGTCTGGAGCCGTATAATCCTCAACAAATGATGAAATCACCCCACAGTTCTGGCCAATAAATAAATCTAACCAAGCCTCAAACTCTTGATTAATAGTTGCTTGGTCGTTACATGATGGGACAGTCATGTTTTCTGGACATACATAGTCCACAATACAGATAGATGCTGGATCAGAATCATCTTCATCCGTCGGGCCATTGGTATCTCCCGGAGAACCCGTTCCATCTCCATCAATCTCATCATCACTGTTTGAATCCACTTCTCCTCCTCCATCGTTCTCACTGATGTCGTCAGGGTTACTATCTATTTCTTGAACCGAAATATCATTTCCGGAATCATCATTGATTTCACCTATTTCGGCAACATTGACATAATCATCGATCCCGAGATCACCATCATTGGCAATCATGTTAATAGTGATCTGTACAGAATTACCAGGTTGCAAATTCTGAGAAATAACATATGATATCAATCCTGGATTGACAACAGACCATCCATTATTAACTATGGAACTGTTGATGAAAGTCAATCCATTTGGAACATGGTCATAGATCAATACATCCGTTGCAATTACACTTCCTTGATTGAAGACTTGGATTACGTATTGCACCGTATCTCCAGGGAAGATCGTCCCTTGAGAAACTAACCTCTTAGTAAGTGCTAAGTCAACGATCTCGATGCCTGCAGGATCATGATCATCTTCTTCGCCACCAGCATCAGTGCTATCTAAATCATCATCCGAAGCATCGCCAGGCTCTACACCTC
>CAYPWL010000009.1:58318-83985 GCA_964414425.1 uncultured Saprospiraceae bacterium | reverse complement strand
GCGCTAAGTCATAAATCTCGATGCCCGCAGGATCGTGATCATCTTCTTCGCCGCCAGCATCAGTGCTATCTAAATCATCATCCGAAGCATCGCCAGGCTCTACACCTCGCTCGCCAGCACCATCACTATTTGGCGTACTATCTGCATCGATAGGTCGTCCAATAGTATTAGGATCTGTATCGTCATAATCACTCAACTCACTATAGTTGATCCAATCTCGCTCACCACCACCGGTGCGCTCTAAGACTAAGCGTAATGGTGCCGTCGTGACACATGAATCCGCAGCCAATACTCCTGCAACAGCATAAGTATACGTGCTATCATCTACCATCACCCAACCAACATTATCACTACTGAAGCTGTAGCCTGCAGGTATGTGGTCCGTGATCTCGATACTCTGGGCATCTATGTTACCCTGATTACATACTTCATGACTAAACTCTAACACATCGCCATAACTGTATGGTCCCTGTGTAAGAAGTTGCTTACGAAGCGCTAAATCGAAAATCTCAATCAACTCCTCATCGTGATCATCTTCGTCACTATCATCCATGGTCGCATCATCGACAGGTGTACCATCGTTGTCAGGATCTTCATCCTCATCACTATCGATATCATCTGCAGGCGCATCTAAATCCTCACTGTTACTATCACTGATCTCACTCACATTAGTGAAGCTATCATCCGATAGATCGATACACTGCTGTACAACCGCTCGGAATACGATGCTCGTATCTCCGCCCGCTGGTAAAACATCACTTAATACTATCGTAGCGATATCACCTTGAAGACTCCAGCCATTCGCATCATTACTCGTATCGTAGCCTAAGCCACATGGAAGATAATCCATCACCTCGATACCACTCGCAGCAACACTACCTTGATTGTACACCTCGATGCTATACTCGATCGTATCACCATATCTGTATGGGCCAGCACTCACCTCAACCTTGCGCTGCGCTAAGTCATAAATCTCGATGCCCGCAGGATCGTGATCATCTTCTTCGCCGCCTTTATCAATGCTATCAATATCGTTGTCTGCGGCATCACCTGGCTCTACAGCTAATTCGTCAGGGCCATTGCTTCCTGGATTACTATCTATATCAAAGCCATTTCTATTTTCGCCAGACTCATTAAAAGCATCAACTATTTCAGCATAATTAATCCAATCTCGTTCTCCACCAGTTGTTCTGATCAAGACTAATCTCAGAGGAATATTATAACAAGATCCAGCACCAATAGTATCAGTAACTATTGCTACAGCATCTCCAGACACATTAATCCATGCTGGATTATATGCAACGTCAAATAAATATCCATTAGGTAGGTAATCTTGTACTGTCACGTCCGTGGCCCCTATATTACCCTGATTACAAACTGAGATATTGAAATCTAAAGTGTCACCATAACTGTATGGACCTGCGGTAATTAACTCCTTCGTAAGAGCAAGGTCAAAAATCTCAATTTGAGCTGGATCGTGATCATCTTCGTCGATGATACCGTCCATATTGAAATCCATGGCGTCATCCATAGTATGATCGTCTTCATCTGTACGTGGTGTTCCCCCTGTATCATTATTAGGATCAATATCAGGTGTACTATCTACGTCATCACCAGGCTGAAAGTCTTCATCTAAAGCGCTAAAAATCTCAGCTACATTAATTCTATCGGGGCTAGTGGTACAAACCTCCACTACCAATGCCAATTGCACCGTGATACTATCACCTGAAACTAATGGCGCGAATTGAGCGAGAGTTGTAGTTACAGCATCACCAAATGCAACATTCCACCCATTGGTAAAGTTGGTTGATGAAAATGCATTGAAGGATAATCCACAAGGCACATGATCTAATAATCGAATTTGATTAGCATCTTCAGTTCCTTGATTAATCACCGTGATTTCATAGATAACCTCATCACCATAATTGTAAGGACCTGCTGTTACCAGCTCTTTGCGAAGCGCTAAATCAAATGCTTCAATATCTCCACAATCGGAATTTATAATATCGCTCTCTCCATCATTATTAACATCAAGTAAGGCTTCATTGAATAGCCCCTCCCCTGGTTGAGGATTGGCTGGTCCTGATGAACTACCGCACTCTGTATAAGTATTATCTCCAACCGCATCGCTAAAATCATATCTAATAACACTGGTCAAAGTGAATGTGTGCGATGACGATGGCTGGATCGTCTGATCATCAGCCAAAACCCAACCGTCTGTAGGAATAGGAAGAGACAGTTCTCCTCCAGACCCGATAGTACTTGAAAAGTATATACTGTCTACTATGATGTCATCATCATATTGAGGTAAGTCGATCAGATCATAAGTACCCGTGTCACCACCTATATTTTCCACTACAAGGGTATAAACTGCTTCATATGTATATGGAGCAATCTCTATTAATGATACTAACGACTTATCGAGTATAAGATAAGGGACGTCATCACAGGCTTCTGCTTGCTGATCTGTCACACCATCATTATTAGTATCTAAGAAGGCTTCATTATGTAAACCTTCTCCTGTACTTGAATCCTCTCCGCCGTTAGCCAAACCACAAGAGGCATCATAAACCTCGTTGCCTGGGCTACTGGCATTTTCTAAGTCAAGGCATACGCTGACCACGACAGTATAAGTATCCGTCTTGCCGGCGACTATCTCTTGACCAGAATCTGGCGTCAAGAGATATTGCGTACTACTCTCTTCTAAGGATATATCTGTCCCAAAAGAACCAGCAGCATCAGTACTAAAGACAGCTGAATTAACTTCGAAGTCTGTATCAAACATAGGATCATCAACTAAGTCATATGTGCCAGTTGCTCCACCAATGTTCTCTACTGTGAGCGTATAGGTTACGTCATAACAGTTTAGCGAAGTCATAACTGTACTGGCATGAACCTTATCTAATACTAAGAATGGTAAATCCCCACAAGCAGTATCAATAACCTCTGGCATGCCATCTTCTGATGCATCAAGTATCGCCGTATTGAAGAGTCCCTCTCCCGTTGCAGGATTAGCTCCTGATCCACTGCCACAAGCAGCATATACATCATCTCCAACCGCGCCATCTAATAGGTCAATATCTACATTGACTACGAGCGTATAGATATGCTGTGCTCCAGCCATAACAACCTCCCCAGAAGATAATATCCAACCTCCCGCAGGTGGCGTTGCACTTAGTGCATTGTCAGATGTCGGAATATTGCTCGTAAATGAAGCAGCGTTAATAGTGATATCATCGTCGAATGCAGGAAGATCGCTAAGATTATAGTCATCTGCTACTCCTCCGATATTCTCAACGATAATGGTATAAGTTATATCATACGTTCCATCTGCATTCTGTGTGCTGATAGATGCAATAGACTTCTCCATAATTAAGAATGGAAGATCCTGACAGGCATCAGCCGCTGAATCAGCATTCCCATCATTATCAACATCTAATCGAGCCTCATTGAATGCCCCGTCTCCGGCTGATGAGCTCCCACCTGGACCAGAACCACATGGTGTGTAAATATCATCTCCTACACCATCTGTGAGATTCAATTGCATATTCACCGTGAGTGAATAGCTATCTGTGGTCATGGCAAGTATATCTTGATTATTAGCCAATGTCCACCCACCTGGAGGTACAGAAGCTCCCAAATTCGCATTACTATTAGCTGTAGTTGATGTAAAAGAAGAACCCAGGATAACGATGTCGTCATCGAACTGTGGTTCGTCCGTTAGATCGTAAGAACCCGTAGCGCCTCCTATATTTTCGACCTCTATGAGGTAGACAACATCAAAAGATCCATCGGGCAACTCTGTACTGCTCTGGACAGACTTTCTGATAACGAGATATGGCACATCAGCGCAATCCGAATCAGAATCATCTGCTATACCATCATTGTTAGTATCTAATGAGGCTTGATTAAATAATCCTTGTCCAGTAGTCGGAATGCCTCCTGTTCCTGCTCCACATGCTGCATTGTACATGTCATCACCTGCGATTCCATCTTCTAAGTCGAGGCACACACTTACTGTCAAAATATAAGTATCATCTCTACCGGCTGTGATTGATTGATCATCAGCAAGCGTGAAACTGGTACTTGCAGGATTAAGTGTATTTATGACAATTCCTGATGCCGTAGAGGTATAAGAAACTTCAGTTATCTCAAAATCATCGTCAAAACCTGGTGTATCAACCAAATCGTATTGACCTGTTGCTCCTCCGTCGTTAGTTACTACTATGCGATAAGAGATATCGTAACAGTTAGCCGTGGTCTGTATAACATCAAAAATCTCCTTAGTCATCGATAGACTTGGTAGATCACCACATGCATCGTTTATTTCTTCAGGTGTACCGTCTCCATTTTCATCAAGTTGAGCCTGATTATAGAGTCCCATATTAGGTCCATCAGAGCCGCCACTTGCTGAACCGCAAGAGGTATAAATGTCGTCCCCTGATCCATCTGTTAAATCTAATGTTACATTCACATCTAGCGTATAGGTATGTACTACCTGTCCTCCGATTGAAATGGCTGAGCCTAAGACCCATCCCCCTGGAGGTGGTGTAGTTGATAAACCTCCGCCAGTATTGCCAGGAACATCACTTATGTAGGACACCATATTGATCGTGACATCATCTTCATATCCTGGTAAGTCTACTAAATCATATGTTCCTATCGCTCCTGCGACGTTGGTTACTACGATCTCATATTGGACATCATAGGATCCGTCTGGATTCTGCGGAGAGATGGAGACTAAAGTCTTATCCATGATAAGATCTGCTAAATCGAGACATACATCAGCACTATCATCAGGTGTCATGTCATCATTGACATCGAGAAAGGCTTCATTAAATAGACCTTCTCCAGGTGCCCCACCAGCAGCTCCACTGGCACCACACTCCGTATAGGTATCATCACCTATGCCATCTGCGATGCTGAGGTCTAAGGTGACATCTGTAGTAAGCTCATAAGTATGTACTCCACCTGGGATAATAGGTTCATCAGCTGCTAACAACCACCCTGGCACAGCAGGAACAGGACTAACTGTCAGTGGCCCTGCGTTAGACGTGTTAGATGTATAATTAGCATCATTAAAAATAATATCGTCATCTGGTTGAGGAGCGTCATATAGATTATATGATCCATCTGCACCACCTAAATTACTTACCGTTATGAGATATACCACCTCATAATTGTTAGGACCTATCAATGTCCTGTTTTCTATACTCTTAGTGATTACAAGATATGGTACATCAGCGCACGCATCGTCCGTAACATCGGCTATACCATCTCCATTGAGATCTACACTTGCTTCGTTATAAAGGCCCTCCATAGGTGAAGGATCCATGCCTCCGGTGGCATTGCCACAACTTGCCGAATACATATTATCTCCGAGATTATCATTCAGATCAAGACATGTAGAAACAATAATGGTATACGTATGTGTCGTGAGAGCTCCTATAGATTGGTCAGATGCAATCAGGTAGCTACCAGATACAGGACCTGGATTGCCAGACATATTACCAGCTACATCACTGGTGTACGTGAAATTATTAATTACAAAATCATCATCAAAAGCAGGATTATCTGATAAATCATACTCCGCCGAAGCTCCTCCTCTATTCGTAACTTCTATCGTATAAGAAACATCATAGCAGTTAAAGCTCGTTTCAACTATTTCTATCACTTCCTTACTTACCTCCACGAAAGGTAGGTCTGCACAGGCAGTGTCAATAACCTCTGAGATGCCATCTTCATTAACATCTAAAGATGCTTGATTATGTAGTCCTTCTCCCGCTGCCGAACCAGCACCCCCGCTAGCTCCACAAGCTAAATACGTATCGTCACCGACTGTACCATCAGATAGATCCATATCAACATTAACCGTTAATGTATATGTATATGTCGTCATAGCCGAGATCACATCGCCATCAGCTATCAGCCATCCATCTGTAGGTACAGAGATTCCTAATGTTCCTGACGTATTAGTAGGATGCGTACTGGTATATGATGCGGATAATATCTCAATATCATTCTCAAATCCAGGTAGGTCATAGAGATCATAATCATCTGCAATTCCTCCGATATTAGTCACACTCAGTGTATATACTATATCATAACTTCCATCAACATTAGGACCAGTAACCGTACTGAGCTCTTTAGTCATCGTCAGTACTGGTAGGTCTGCACAGGCCGTATCTTGTAAGTCAGCCATCTGGTCATCAGTCAAGTCCAAGTAAGCTAAATTGAATAGTCCATCTCCCGCTTCTGACGCGCCACCAGGACTACTACCACAAGTGTCATAAGTGCCATCACCAGTCCCTGCTGTCAGATCAATAGATGATGTCACAGATACTGTGTAGGTATGACTATCCATAGCTTGGATAACCGTATCATCAGCTAAGAGCCATCCACTGGTTGGAACAGTTGATGGTAATACTCCACCAGATCCAACAGATGAAATATATGAAGCAGATACGATCATAATATCATCATCATATTGAGGTAAATCGTATAAATCGTAAGGGATACTGTCCCCACCTATATTCTCTACTACGATATCATATATGGTGGTAAAAGATCCGTCTGGCTCCTCCATCACAGAAGATATGGTCTTGTTAATTGTAAGATATGGCAGATCTACACATGCCGTATCTTGACCGTCAAATAAGCCGTCAAAGTCCGTATTCTGTAGGGCAGTTGAGTTAAAAGCACCTTCACCGGCAGCTGGTTCTCCTCCAGCATTGGAGTTGCCGCATGGATCATACACTTCATCGCCGGGTGACGAGACATCCTCGAGGTTAAGGCATACATCAAAAGTGACTAAATATCTGTGCGTAACCCCTGCACCGATTGTTTGATTATCCGCCAACTCTATGTTAGAGCTAAACAATAATGCAAGCGGACTCGTCCGTCCTGGCACTGTATGGTTTATCTCTACTCCTGGATTAGATACTACGTCATCATCAAAATTTGGATTATCGACTAAATCGTAAATGCCATCAGCAAGGCCAGAGTTTATTACTTGAATTTGATATGTGATATCATAACAGTTAGGTCCCGATGTATTAGCGACTGTACTGACATGATCTTTCTGAATATCGAGTATAGGATAAGCGACTGGGATAGTCTCCACATCGTGATCATCTTGCGATCCAGACTGAGCATCTCCAGTACTTATGACATTATTATCAGCTACTGTATTTGGAGCAGTAGCTTGTTCATTGGCCGTGTTAGAGTTAGGGTCAGAATCGATATCAAATGGAGCTACATCTCTGCCTGTCGTGGTATCTAACGCCGAGATTATTTCGGATGCATTGATATAATCGGCATCACTAAATGATAACTCGACAGTAAGATAAATAGATACTGTATCTCGATCTCCAGGTAATAATATACCTGGAATGGTAGCTTGAACTGCAGCATTCCATCCTTGAGCAACATTGAGTGGATCTGATTGATTAAATGTATATCCTGCAGGCACATAATCCTGTACCGTTACATCTTGGACTGGTACGTCGCCTTGATTGATGACGATTATATCATACTTGACTACATCACCTACCTCTGCAGGCAAGGTCACATTAGGATCAATCCGCTTATTAAGTGCGAGATCAACTGTTGATATTTCGAATATTGCAGGGTCATGATCATCCTCATCAATGATGCCATCACCATCTGAATCGAGTGTATCATCATTTACATGATTATCTGAAGAAGATAGCGGAACGCCACCAGCATCATTGCCATCGATACTATCAGGAGTAGAGTCGCTGTCCGGGATATTCACATTATTAGTGAAATCCGATATCTCTGCAAAATTTACAATATCACTGCCCGTAAATGAAGCATCAATAGTAAACTCTATATTTATGCTCACCATATCGAGAGGTGCTAACGTGTCTATTGTGAAGACACCACCACCATTTTCTGTAATGGTAGTCGAAATGCCGTTGGCAGAACTTACAATACCAGCGCTCCCTCCTACATAACTGAGTTCGCCAGAGGTAAAGTAATCCACGATCCGTATATCCGCGGCTCCATAAAATCCGCCTTGATTGATGACGGTTATAGTATAATTAATAATGTCACCAGCAAAATAAGGCCCTGGGGACAAATTGGTATCAATCTGTTTAGTCAATGCTAAGTCAAAAGCAGGATAAAATCCAGCATCTACAGTAAGGTTACTGATACCATTAGGTATAAAGTAGGGTCCAGTAAATCCTGTTATTGGATCTGCATCGCTATCTATATCATCTGCACCTATATTTTGGAGGGTTGGCTCAAGTAGATGAAAAGGAGAGGTATGTGTAGACTCATCAAATTGTACTACATAATTACCTGATGGTAGTGGCTGAAAAATATAGTAGCCATCTGCATCTGTGGTGGTAGATTGAATCGGTGTTGTGAGGTCATTAGCCTCATATAAGAACACGGTTACTCCAGGTATGCCTGGCTCTCCGATATCTTGTATACCATTGACGTTGAGATCAAACCATACAGTATCCCCTAACATCGTACAAGCACATGTAGTAAGATCAACCGTCTGAGCAAATGTAGCAGGACATCCATTAGCATCGAGATAATCCAAGAAAAATACCGTTGTCTCAGAAATTAGTCCATCAACCTCTGCTGCTGGCATATTGTCACTATCGCCTACAAATCCTACGGTCATATCACCTTCGGCTATAGACCATTGATAGTCCGTGCCATCTATGGGGCCAGAAAGGCTAAATCCAGCTACTGGATCTCCACATCCAGGTACAGGATTACAGATCTGAGTCTGAATAGAACCGTCAGTTTCTGCAAATACGGTAACTGCAACAGTATCAAATGTGAAGCACCCCTCAGCTCGATCCACACGGATACCATACTGCCAAGTTATATCAGCTCCTAAATTATTATCATATAGGAATTGAGTCGGGCTGCCAGTCAATGACGACAACACTGTCTCATCTGCACCGGACAGACCACTCCATGTATAATCATAAGCCGCTATGGCTGTAGGACCGATGTCTATAGTTTCCTCTGAGCAGACTTCTATATCATCATCTAACTTAAGATCTAGATCAGCCCTAATACAAGATGAAGTAGTCGTCTCACAAGCACAGTTTTTATCATTATCAATCACGGCCATCAGGTTACATGAGAATCCTACTGGTATATTAGCAGTCTGATTAAGCGTGATAGACTCACCCGGTGTCAAAGTTGCATCAAAGACCAGCGAAGTCAACAATGTATCCTCACCTGGAGTCAAGCGACAATCTCCATTGAGATCTCCGTATAAGTCTATAGTGATGTCTGTTGCTGCATCATTACTTACGGTTCCATCATTAGTTATGGTGAAATTGAAGTCTATCATTTCCTCATCTCCAAGGAGCATCCCGTTTATGGCGGATGCGTCAGTTACGCTGATTTCTGGTTTGATGATAAATATCTCTGCACTTGCTTCGTTGGATATAGTTCTAACAGTACAGAAGCCGCCCATATCTCCTAAAGATGGACAGAATGCTGAACCAGATTTAAAGGTCTGGACTAACAGTTCATAATCGTCACATTCTTGACCGATGTCTACACCCTCTATATCAAATGAGAAGGTTATTGACTCTCCAGGTATTAATCCTGCTATACCCCATTGCAATACGTCAAGACCATTCTCATTAATCATCAGTGGAGGATCTTGTATTGGGCTATTACCTGATCGGTATGAACCAGGTATAAAGGCAATACCTGGTGGCAATATAACTCGTATAGAGTCTTCAGCATTAGTAGACATATTACCATTGATCTGATAAGAGATATCTATTGAGGTGAAGTCGTTAGAACAGGCATTAAGCGTATCTGCATTAAGTCCTATATCTGATATAAATGGATCTGGAGCACCAAAAATATTCATGCGCTCAGTAAAATCTCGTCTTACTGGGCTCAGTTGGTTACCACAACCCGACTTAGCGTTAGATCTATATCTAATCCGCGAACCGGATGAATATCCACAACCTGTTACCACCTTGTATCGAATATTAACCACATTGAGATTGAATGCCGAACCTGCAGACCCAATGAGCCCATCATTGAGCAATACACTATCCGCTTCATTAACTAAGAATCTATAACGATTGCCCGTTACCAAAAACGGATCTGGAGCTGGCGCATACTCGCTATCAGGAGCGAGAGTTGTAGGAGTAGCTGTCGTAGGATAGGCAATCTCCCAACTGCCTGGTACAAACTCTGTGTTAGGCGGTAATATTGCATCCACAAAAATATCAGATAAAGACCCTGGTCCAGCGGCATTTAGATCTATGATATGTTCGATAGTATCACATAGACCAACGGCAATAGGCATATCAGGAAACTTAGCACTCATCGATAGTGACCCCTCTACAGGCACAAATTCTATCTCATCTGTACTCTGACATGTAGCCTCTTGGCGTATAGTAGGATATCCAACACAGTCATAACCCGCAAAAATATCGAGTATATCAGGCTCACAAGAGTTGACGACGGCACACACCTCAAACAGCACTGAACTACTTGCTCCTGGTCTGATATCACCCAATTCATATAGATTTAAGTCATCACCATTGACCGGAGTACTGGATGAGCCACTCAACCTATTAACAGATTGTATGATTATGTCATTGGACTGACTCTCTAGAGACATCCAAACATTGTTAGCGATGTCCGAGCCTATGTTAGATACTCTAAAGACTGCACATGTAGGAAAGCTATTTACTTCTACCTGAACATTTACGGCCTCTATGACGATCTCAGCACCTCCGCCATAAATGAATGTAGATCGCTCTAATTCATTAACATAACCTGTCGAACAGAATATATCTTGGTTAGTCCTGTGATCGGCCTCCATAAAAAATGTCCCGATGTTACCTGGTTCAAGATTACATGTCGGCAAAAAACTCGGTCGAATCTCCCAAAAATATCCTTCGTCAGAACATGGTAATTCAGGCGTTCCAAACTGGGCCATCATGAAGGCCTCGATATCAAATATAACTTCATCACCCACGATCGTCACACCAGGGTTAGTTGCATCTATTACATAACCTGTACTACTAAATCCAAAGGGATTGCCGACGGCGCTATTAGCCCTTTCAAATATTGTGCTGCCAAAGGTTGCAAAACTACCTGCGCTATTCTTCCTTCTCAAGAAAAAATGCAGATCGTCAAATATCATCCCAGGAGGAGTAGATATCCTGAATTGATCTATCCGCTCTACAAAGCCTATGTACTCCCCTGGAAAGAAATCTACATTAGCCGATCCAATTCTAGAATATCCCCCATACGTAGGAGTGACAGTAGCACATCCTGAAAAACTATTGAAACCCGTAGTGTGAGTGCCAAAATTACTTTGGAGTCCTACTTGAGACAATCTAAAATCTAATGGTAATGTACATGATAAGCGCGGGCCTAAAGCAGTCTGGCTTGCATACATATCTGTCCGGAACGATTGAATATCAATCTCTCCAGTAAATGAGTTATTGCTCTTATAAAAGAAGCTCACATGAACAGAATCACCGTCCTCATATGTTGGAGGTAGTGATGTACAACCATTACCCATTAATCGTGGTAATGATAGATCTGTACGTAATATATTCCCAGGCTCAATTGTTTGAGTTAATACGTCACAAGTATACTGGGTGCCATCAGTCGCATCTATAATTGTGACTATACCTCCTAGCGGGATATAATCTGATACTGGCATATCTATATCAGCATACAAGTAATCAAGACCTGCTATGTTGCCTGTATTGAGTTGTAAGGTACCTCCCATCTCTACCTCAATACTATCACCTTTGAGGTATCTATCTCGTCTGATCAGGCTCTCATCATACGTATCTGTTGTCTCATAGCATCCATCATTATCACTATCTGGATCATATAGATTAGACCTCTGACCAGTTGCGAGGGTCTGCACAAATCCGTCACAGGCACAATTCACCATGGTACCTGGGCACTTTATAGAGACTGGTAACGACTCGATACACTCCACCACATTATCACAATCTGGACAAGATGGGTCTTGAGACCATGTAACAGTCTTGCTGATCTGATCATCATATAATATAGGCGAGCACTGATCATTAAATGGAACCTCAACTCCACAGTCTGGTGTATAATCTATCTGCACTAAACTAGCCTCATTATAGGCATCCCAGCCCGGAGGAGGTGTACCAGTCCATCTTAATGTTAGGATGTCCACACCACCGTTATTATCTACATAATCTTCAACATCTGGCACCCAAGTGGTACCATCATCATCAGTCCACACTACAGATCCTAGCACATAATCTAGTCCATTAGGTATCTCATACATGATCTCTATGTAACAATCCTCGCAAGCACCCTCATCATTAAAATATACGAGATTACGTTCTCCATCATCTATAGAATTAAAACCCTGATTATTAAGATACGAGTTGTCATAATCGCTCACTGTCGTCTGCAGCGTTGATGTCTCCCCAGAGCATGTTATCGATGGAGATTCCATAAATGAAGCGACGTTTACATTAAAATTTGGCCAGGCTATATTGACCGAAATATTAGAATTTTGAGAGGGGTCATCACATAAGGTCCAAACATCGATATCGGCTATATCCATACCATTTCTGCTCGGAACATCATCACATCCGTAATCACAACCACATGGGCGTGGATATACGGTATATCTCAAAAACATCGTATCTCCTGGAGGGAGATTGATATCCGAAAACTCTACATCTGCGCGGTTATAAAGAGATCCGGCAACATCTGGATACTCCGCTGTTACACATCCAAGCACCTCGGTATTCCTAAAGCTAAATGCATCAGTACTCGGTCCATTATCGACAAAATCGTTAATAGGCCCGTCAGATCCGATTTGGAATGTTATGGAATTAAGGTCAAAAGCTGTCCCTCCCGCAAACTCCGTAAGGAATGCTTGAATACGACCAGCGGGAGCGGTACCCGTATTATACAGAATGAATCCCAAGTCATATGGTGCAGTAGCAGCACATATTGGATCAAATGGTATCGATACATCTATATTATGCCTTATCTCTGGCTGAAGTCCATCAAAATCTAAGAATGTTGATATATCATCTGTCTGACATGTACTGATAGCTGGATTCAGATCGCAACTGGTTGAAACCTGACTTCTGCTGGTAGGTATTGAGCCATCGGGGCAGCTATCTATCATCCATACTTCGCATATATCTATTCCTTCGTTTCTTACAAATCCTGGGGTTCCATCCACGGACATAGCTGATTCGCCTACACCGTAGTAGCTAACCCCTCCCGAAGATTCTATTAAGTTCAGAGACTCTCCAGTGGCACATACGATGACATCTACCAACGTCATGAGCGGATGCGCATCTACAGAATAAAATACACTATCTATCACACCATCGCCCTCTTGGACTATTGTATTGGTTAAGGTATCTGTCATACCTAATACGGCCAATATTCTGTCTTCAGTATTACGCCCAGGTGTACCGAATGGAGCAATAGAAATAGCTATATCATCCGTGTTGATATCCTCACTTGTTGTTGTACAAGTTATCTGTTGCTCATCTATAGTACCAGGATTAATGATGTAGTTGAAGTTAAAATCAACCCCATCCGAATCACCTGCTCCACACTCTCCTCTTATCTCAAACGTAAAGCTTACCTGACCATTGGATATCGGCGCCAAAAGACTAGTAGGATTTGAACCGATCGAGTCGGCTCCTATAGCATTGCCAGCATATGAGAATCCTGCTGGCAACACAAAATCAATGACAACGCTATCCAATACATTAGCGGCGACATCAGCTGTAACCGCAGCTGTAACTGGCGAGCCACATTCTATAATGGAGGGTATGGCAATCGACACGTTTGAAATGCCTTGATTACAATCCATAAATACAGGTAGACTCGCCGCAGATCCTACAGTTGCGAGTAAAAGTAGCCATGTACGTATAAGAATGGAAAACAGAAAGTTTCTCATTGTGATCATTTTTTTAAAGGGTCCCGCTTACCGTTAGAAAGTATACTACGTACAAGCGTAACTATAGATTACTATAGCTATATGTTTGATTGAGCATTGGAGGTAAGACGCAACAAATGAGTGCCGAAAAATCAAACTTTGCACTCATATTATAAAATTACGCAATATGTATACCAATAACTAATAATGAATTATGTTTAACTTATGCACATTTAACATATATTAGCACTTGAGTTATCCGTCCTTGTAATTAGAAGACACAAATTTTGTAAAAATCACTTAGCCTATTCGGTCATATTTAGTGTCCTAAGGAAAACCTGATCACCCCTCCTCTATCGCATTGAATTAACCCTGTCGCTCTAAACCGTAGAGCACATGGCTATACTCGGCTGACTGAATCAATCAAAATCTGCTATTACAGTGAAAAGAGACGCTCAGCATTTTGGTAAGTGATATCGGCGATTTCTTTGGCAGAAAGATCATAAACCCCTGATAGCGTATCAACTATCAGTGGAATAAAAGAACTTTCATTACGCTGACCTCTGTTCGGATGAGGTGCTAAATAAGGAGCATCCGTCTCAAGCATTATGTGCTCTATCGGTATGTGTGGCAATACCTCTCTGAATGATTGATTATTCTTAAAAGTGACCGTGCCGCCAATACTCATCATAAACCCCAGGTCAATTATCTGCTCTGATTGACTTTGGGTACCTCCATAGCAATGAAAAACCCCTCTCAATGATCCATCTTGATGCTTTCGGATGATCTCAATACTCAAATCAATCGAATCTCTCGAGTGAAGTACAATAGGCAGGTTATGTTCTTTGGCCCAAGAGATCTGGGCTACTAAAGATTCTTGCTGTTGCTCCACGAAGGTTTTATCCCAGTACAGATCTGTACCCGTCTCTCCGATTGCAACAATACGGTCATCAGCAAGATATGGCTCGAGCTTGGCTAACTCCGATCTATAGTCCTCCTTGACATTGCAAGGATGTAGTCCGACCATGGGATAAAAATGATCTGGATATCTATCACACAGATCCAAAAGATCAACTATCGACTCACTATCAATATTAGGCAACAATACTTTACTAACTTTCGCTTCTTTAGCGCGCTGAACAATCGTATCTATATCATCAACGAATCGTTCGTGGTATGTATGTGCATGAGTATCTATAAACATGAGAAGTTATTATGAGTGCAAAGAAGCAAAAATATTATGTAGTGTGGGATGGAAACAATCCAGGCATCTATGACTCATGGGCAGAATGTCAACTTCAAATAAAAGGTTACCCTGGCGCTAAGTATAAGTCATTTAAGACCAAGGCTGAAGCCACACAAGCTTTTAGAGATGGCTTTGGTAGTCACATCGGCACTAAGAAAACCAAATCAAAATCAGCCAAGGTTATCGCCAAGTCTAACCCGGATATCATACAGCATAGTCTCTCTGTTGATGCAGCCTGTAGCGGTAGTCCCGGCATACTCGAGTATCGAGGAGTATGGACAGATACAAGCCAACAGGTTTTTCATGTTGGTCCATTCCCTTATGGCACTAATAATGTTGGCGAGTTCTTAGCCCTTGTCCATGGCTTATCCTTGCTTCAAAAAAAAAATATGCCTGATATGCCTATATATAGCGATTCTCGTACAGCGATGGCATGGGTGCGTAACAAGCATGTTAAAACAACTCTTGTCAAAAACGAAACTACCAAACAGCTCTATCAGCTGGTTGAGCGCGCCCTCAAATGGTTAGAAAATTCAACATTCAAAAATCCAATCCTGAAATGGCAGACAGATAAGTGGGGAGAGATACCCGCAGACTTCGGTCGCAAATAGGCTATTGTTTTTTAAATTTCATCTTGTAGGGAGCTACAATCTTACCTTTCTTAATATTCTCAAGTTTACGGTTAATCATCCTTCTCTTGAGAGGTTTAAGCCTTTCGGTGAAGAGTATACCCTCGATATGATCGTACTCATGCTGAATGACTCGGGCATTCATACCTGTAAATGTCTCAAGCTTCTTATCAAAATTAGCATCCACATATTCGATAGTTACAGACTCCTGACGCTCGACGTCTCCCGTAAGCTTAGGTATACTGAGACATCCTTCTTCATAAGCCCAATACTCGCCCGTCTCTTCGATTATAGTAGGGTTGATAAAGGCTTCCTTAACGCCTACCTCTGGATCATCATCCTCTCTTTCGATCTGAGCCGTATCAATGAGAAATATCCTCATACTTCGGCCTACTTGAGGGGCGGCAAGACCGATACCCTTAGCATTGTACATGGTCTCCCACATATCCTCTAATAATTGTGGGAGCTGTGGATCGTCGACACTTACCTCGAGACCTGGTTTTTTTAAGACTTGATGCCCATAGGCGTAAATGGGTAAAATCATCCTCTACTATTTAAAAAGTCCTTTAAGATTATTACAGCACTCATCTGGTCTACCTTTTCTTTTTGTCTTCGTTTACTCTTCTTAACTCCAAGCTGGAGCATCAAGTTCTTTGCTCTTACAGACGTAAACGACTCATCTAATGTTGCAAACTCAACACTTGGGAATTGAACCTGATATTTATTCAAGAGCTTCTCGACTTTCTCCCCAACATAAGTCAAGGTTCCGTCACCATGTGCTGATAATCCGAATACAACAGTGCTTATATCATTATTAGCTATCATTGATGTGAAAGTCTCATCAAAAAGTTGGGTTTCAACCGTGGCCAATGGAGTGATTGAAATCTGTAGGCTATCCGTCCAGGCCATACCCGTCCGTTTCATCCCATAATCGATTGACAATACCCTACCCACTTAGCAAATCATTTTTTTGTGATTGCAAATGTATAGGTATTAATCGGGTGATAATGATAAACGATACCGTCAATATAAATTGATAAAGTAAAAAAAGACCCTCTCCACCGGTGTGGAGAAGGGCCTCATCCCAAAAACAGTAAAATCTTAAACCGTATGTTGGTTGTAGTTCTCTTATTTCAAGACCACCATACGTTCAGTAGCAGTAAATCCTTCTGTCTCAAGTGTGTAGTATAACACACCAGAAACAGCTAAGTCATTCTTGCTTAATTGTATTGTATTAATTCCTTTGTCGAAAGAGCCGCGAGTAACCTTCACTAACTTACCAGTCACATCAAATATTGATAGCGTTGCATTTGATGCTTTAGGTAATTTGAAGGAAATCACAGTTTGATCAGCGAACGGGTTCGGAGAGTTTTGATACAACTCAAACCCAGATTCTGCTACATCATCACTTTCAACATACTTAGCTACAAGATCCATTGTCTCGAGGTGATCATTATAGATCTCCGATTGAGTAACTGATGAGTTGATAGCTAAGAAATCACTCAGTTGACCTGATTGAACCGCTTTGAAATTAAGCGTCATCAGAGATTGATTAGCTGCGACAGGATTTGCATCCACATCATTCCAACTAACAGTTATTATCCCTTCGTCAACTCTGTTATATCCGATATGCTCTGGAAGTATATCGAGTCCTGCACCATCTATTCCAGCAAAGATTAATCCTGTTGGATCAAACTCTGTTGTGAACTGAAGGCCTACCGTATTGATATCACGACTTACCATCACTGGTACAGAAATGATATCACCTGCTGAGTAGCTCTGATCTGCCATCTCAATAGCAAATACACTTCTACTCTGAGCTAAAGTCGTTGCTGCATCCGCTGAAGCATTTACATCTCCTACTTTGAATCCGATAAAATCAATTACCATATCCTGATCGAGAGGAGTAATAGTATACTGCTCCTTGATCGGCTCTGCTAAAGGATTATTAGGATCAATGAATTGCTGATCAGCATCAATGAATCTCCAAGAATCATTATTAGTGAACTCTTCAGTCACACCTAAGATTACATTTCTTAGATCGATTAAATCGACAGCCGAAACATTGCGGTCATTATTAATATCTGCAGCCATAATCTTGTATGCTGATTCAAGCTCAACAAGACCTAAGATATATCGCTGGATCATGACTACATCAAGTGTCGTGACACCATTCAAGTAATCATCGTTACTCACTGGATCAATCGTGAAGTCGTTACCTACTGGCATAGCTGGGAAGGTATAGCGTCCCAACACATCTGTTGCAGTTGCATTAACTGTGCTGGCTGCTTGATTACCTCCTAATAGATCAATCTCGATATCTGGTACTGCCTGCGAACCTTCTGTACGTATTGATCCTGCTATTACTGCACTCTGACCTGTGTTAGATCCGCCGCCAGTAAAATTATCGCATACCCCAGAGTTATCCTGGAGAGTAACGGTTACCGTTGTGAAATCTCTAAGCACCTGACCGTTGCCTAAATCTATGAATGCATAGAAATCTAAGTCAATATCTGGTCCATTAACGAAGTCCGTACAAGTAAATGTGATATTTGGAGAAACATCTGCGAAGTCTCCACCTGATCTTACAAGCGCTACATCAATTTCATCAGAGCTAAAACATGGGTGCTCACTCTTATTGTTAAGATCCTCTGCCCATATCGTTACAGAACCGCTCTCATGAAGTACTGTAGTTACATCTACCGCAAAAGGTGTAGGGCTCTTAGTATTGACGATAGTAAATAGGTAGCTACACTGCTCGCTATTACCGCATCCGTCAAATACTGTCCAAGTTATCCTGTGCGTTCCTAATGGGAAGCTTCTTACGATGGTAGCGACACTACTTCCAGAAGCTGAAGTTGAGTGTTGGATGGATCCATCCAATGAACTCTCATTAAGATCTATAGTACCGTCATTATCAACATCGATGGTTGCAGTCCAGAATAATTCATCTGCAATTGTACAATCATCAAAGGCGGATGCTGTCAATTCTACTTGATCGGCATCACATTCAAATGTCTCAATTACTACGTCTGCTGGACACGTAATTACTGGATCTACAGGATCATTTATTAAGATGATCTGCTCACATGTTACGATATCTCCTGGCGAATGATCATCATTACAAATATCTATAATACTCCACGTACGGATAATTTTGAAACATGCTGGAGCATCGATATCAGAGTTGTTATTAAATCTGAAAATCTGATCTTCAAAGCTTGTACCAAATAACATACATGCTCCTTGAGGTGCAATCGGCACTCCAAATGTCGTATTCGCTATTTCCTCAGGTAACATGCATGACGTGAGGGTAGTATCCCTTGGTTTCACAATGTTAGCTGCATCAAAAGGTATTCTACTCTCGATAGTGATGACTTGCTCACACATCGGAGATCTATTTCCACTTGCATCTTCTGCAAAGAAAGTTCTGACGATCTGACCAGTTTGACACTGATCGAAACTGCTATTGATTCTAACATAGATGTCAGGCTGTTCGCAGTTGTCCAAGAATACTCCGTCAAGGAGTGTAGACATATCTGAACCGTTGACAAAGATTGGGTCAATACCAAATGGTTGTTGACTATGATCACTAACAATATTTCCAAATAGTGCTCCTAAGAAATTTCTATCTGGGTTTTCAGTAACATTAATGAATACGTCTAAAGCATCTTCAGGAATGAATGGTAGTGGCACTTCGCAATCTACAACAACGTCTGGTGGACATTGGATAGATGGTGTTGACTTATCCTGTATGTCTACTTCGACATAACACTGGTTTACATTTCCAGCAGCGTCAGTAGCTTGAAATACTACTAAGACATCTTCTCCATCATCAGAACAGCAGAATGAAACGTCACCTCGACATAATACCGCTCGACTTATTCCATTAATTGCTGGCGATGATCCTGGTATGATGGTAGCAAACTGTGCATATTCATCTGTTCTGTCACAAGCGAAAACTCCCGATAAAGCAGATACTGCAACAAAACCATCTCCATCAGTATCAAGGTTATCAAAGGCGCTCAAGTCATCCATACGAGCAACACATATACTCTCCAATCCACAATCATCAAATGATCCATTGTCAAATGCTGTTGCCGGTACTTTTACTAAACCATTATCTGTGCTCTTAACTCCTGATATACCTACAACAAGTCTATCCTTACATATGGTAACAGGCGCTGCCAAGTCTGATATACTTACATTGACTGTATCTCTACGCGAATTGCCGCAGCCGTCAAAGGCAGTATAGACAATGAAGCTGCTTCCTAATGGAAAGTCAAAGCTAGTCCCTGGCTCATCTCTTCTATCTGGGCCAACAATCTGTCCCGCTGCATTGAGAATGATAAAATCTATCTCTATATCCGACTGACTCGAACAATTATCTGATGCGCTCGGTAATGGTACAGGCATATTGGCAACACATCCATGTGCTCCAACGCTACCTGTTATATCAATAAGTGTTGACTGTACAAAGTATGGAGCGATTGTATCTACAATATCAATTACTTGAGTAAATGTGGTATCAATCTCACCTTGACAAGTCCACTCTCCCACTGTCCAACGTCTGAGTATTTTAGTTACACAGTCAAATGATCCCAGTCTTGTATCTTGGAATGTAGCACCAAGTTTACAATCAGAGATGATCTGATTTCTTCTACTTGATATCGTCGAACCGTAATCATCATAGTTCAGAGCAGCTAATGGAATGGTATCAATACTTCCATCCTCTCTAGTTACCTCGAGTCGCGGAAATCCAGCTCCTGCCATCGTAGGATCAGGGACGCCGTCTCCATCTAAGTCTGAAAAACTATCACATGCAAATGGAGTTCCTGTTTTTTCAAAATTTCCAGGACCAATTAATTCGACTCCATCTATAAAGTCAAGATTATTATTAACGGATGGTCTTCCTAATCTTATTATGTCAAAAGTGTCATTACAAGTTTGCGATCTGTTTCCGAATTCGTCTTCGGCAAAATATATTAACTGGACTCTGCGTAATACACTCGTATTAGGGTCACAATCCGCTAATTCTCTAAATTCTATTACCGTAACATCAGTTTCGCTACAGTCGAATATTGTACCCTCTATTGCTAACTCTGCATCATTGTCAAAGTCAATACACAGTATAGAGCTCACACCATCTTCGTCACAACTAATGACAGGCGGTGCTTTATCTTCTATCAAGGCAGTACCCCAACATAGATTTCCAGTACCATCGTGAACTTCCACAGTCACTTCCTCACCAAAAAATTGTGTGGCGTCAAATCTAAATGCGAATCCGCTACCTGTCTGAGGTGCGAGTGGAACTAGGTCCATACCTAAATATGTCCCTGGTATAACAGCTCCTTGACTATTTCTCACAATTATAAAGTCAGCAGTATTATTACCGCTATCACAGATATCAGTTACCCCTAATGCGATATCGTCTAATCTTATTGTCGCTTCACAGCCGTGCTCATCTGACTCTGCTGATACGTTTATTCTGTCAATACATGATAGAGAGGCAGAACTTTGTCCAGGCTCTTCGACCGTTACGCTGATCGGTGCTGGCGCGATGGGCGTGCATAAACATCCCGTCGCAGTAGCAGGGCCAACCGACTGAAACGCAAAATTAAAAGGTCCACTTGGGACTCTTGGTATCGTAGCTACTCCATTGGTAAATGTCCCTGTTAGTGGACCTCCAAAGCTAGACGATGATGCAAGATTCCATGTAAATTGAGCAGAACACTTGTCAGCACCATCTCCTGAAAGCGTGAGAATTATTGTTCCATCTGCTTGATCTGGACATGAAGGTTTAATCGTTTGCGCTGTAACGACAGGCTGTCTTAGCGCATCTGGCGACGCTACAGGGTCATGCTCTCTTGCAGTAGACGGAGATTTAGCATCAGAGTTTACATCTGTTATAAATGTATATGTGCCAGGCACATCTGCTGGGTCGTTGTCATAATCGGGTAAAACACCATAAAATATAGCGTTACCAGAACATGTCTCTTGAACAAAAAAGGTCTGTCCTGAAATCCCTTCAAGATTTAAGGAACCGTGATCAAACGTAACAGAATTACCGAATTCTGAAGATTCTCCTAAATCTGATCTTATTCCGTTAATTATTGTTCCAAATTCATATGTAGCGGTGGAGTTTTTGTCCACCGTCATAATAATTTCTCCAACACAGGTAACCTCAACCGTGACTTGGCTGATATCAGTCAGACTACCACATGGGTCGAAATCCGCCTTAGCCAAGAAGGACATCGTACAGAAGAAAAGAAACGGCACAATGGCCTTCCACTTCTCTCTAAATAATTTTGTAAAACTCGTTTTCATCATGAGATACTTTTAAAAAGAATTAATAAAACTTACTGCTCTGGGAGACACATAGTTATACGAGTCCCAAAGGGTGTTATCGAAAAAAATAATTACCGATCTTGTGTGGAGAGTTGTGAAGGACGGTTTTCATCATTATCCTAGATCCACTCCAGCAGTTCTATTATTATCTCTTTAAAATGCATCTACAGAAACGTAGATACTATAGGTAGTACTCAGTTATAAAAACAAATGTAATTTTTTTTTAATATGTTATAGTACCCCTTTTTAGGTATTTTATAAATTACATTTTAATATAACTCTTGATCGCACTTTGAATGCAGTCTGTAATAACCACGCTATATAAACCAGGTCTTAGATGCTCAGGTAACAATAATTCTTCAACTATACCGTCACTTTTTAACACCGTATGAGACCAAACGAGCTGACCAATGTTATTATAAATCTCGCAATTGACAGGTCCAGCATTCCATGCATGATTTAGTTTCACCTTACTCTGCCCACGACCTGGATTAGGGTAAATTAAGGCGTTTCCTTTATCAAGTATTCTATCAGTATGTTCTTCTATCTTATTGAGACTAAATATCTGCTTATCATTACTTAAGAAGATCAACGGTCTTAACTCATTGGATATAACTAAATTTTGAAGGTCCCACAGTGCAGATTGCGCCTCTGAAAATTGTATGACAATATCCTCCGGTTTGTCTTGCGAACCTTTAGCATAGATTAGTCGAAGTCTATCATTATATCTTCTTGTTTGAAGTCCTATAGTCTCGTCTATATAGACATCCACTTCTTTTGGAATTTCTAACTCAACTTGCATTGAGGTAAATTGACTAATCTCAGAAGTAAGTATTCTAACCGAATGTCCCTTACGCTGTCTTATGGTTTCGGAATCTATAAAGTAATTGATCAAATTTTGGCTTCTCGACTCGCTCTGATCCGCTGCATCTTGATCAATATCTCCTTCTTTTATAGCCCATAATTCTATGTTATTGTAATCATCGAAACTATCAAGTGAAAATCGGCCATCGAAGCATTCTTCTACATCATAGCATACAGATTCTTTAGCGAAAATACTCCAAGGTTTAGTCGTAACGATGACTTCAGGCTCTTCACCAAGTAATACCCTCTTCATGATAATGAAGTCGAATGTATTGATTACTCCATCGTTATTGATGTCCGCACTCGCCTCTTCTAATTCATTCGGTTCGTAGGTTCCAAATAATATCTCCTGCAACAAAAATAAATCGTTGGATGTAATATCTGAATACCAGCTATCAGCATAATCTACGGTCAGATCTTTCGCTTCAACGTCAATGTCAAACATGAAGTCACCCGAGATATTTGTTGATATCCAACTACTAATCTCTTCATTTCTACCTATTGTGACATCGGCGTCTTTCACCCCACTTCTACCATAAGCCAATAATCGACCCGAAATGAAATTCGACGCTGTTGGACAAACATTGAGTGTATCTAACAAGGTTAAACTTACAGGACACGATATACTCGCCCCATTGCTCCCATTAACCTTTAACTCAAAATTATATGAACCAATACCTTCTGCATCGACAAATGCGCAATTGAAAGAGTCTAATCCCATAGAGGATTCTATTAAACCATTCGATTGATTAAATGCTGCGCTAAATTCAAATGATGAGCCCAGAGACCCCCCCATGCCACTCCCTGACCCAGTTACAGATATAATATTATCACTACTTATGAAATTAAAGTATCTATTCAGGTCTCCTATTCTAACCAAACTGTCTATAGCGCTATAATACAGGGTATCTGACGTTATAGTGCAATCAACGAGAGGTGATCTCTTATCTTGAATTTCTACTACAATCTCGCAGGTATCGGTACTGCTCATACCGTTATTGTTGACAGCAGTTACTAAAATGGAGACAGATTGACCGATATCATCAGCGCAAAACATAACCCTATTACTAAAAATGGTATCCTGTTGGCCACAGACCGCTTGAGTTCGCGCGCCTACCAACGTGTAATCCCCACAAGACTGTACAAAGCCCGTGAACAGCCGTTCAAGTCTAATACTTCGAGTGGTATTATCATCCATTGCTAATGCCACAGCATGCCCATTACAAGTGATAATGGATATGTTATTAGGTACTGTAACTACTATCGTATCTACAACAGGCTCTAATCTCTCAAAGCAGTCATTGATTGCACCATACTCTATAATGACCGTATCCCCATCAACTACATCCAGCCTATCCCCAGGGAATACAATATTCCCATTGGCAATTATAGATTTATACTGCCCTCTGATTATCCCAATTCCACTAGAATCTAAGTTGAAATCTCTAATTACTAATTCAGCTTGGCAATCATCGATAATCTCTACATCCAAGTCTGGGGCTATAATCGTTTTTAACGTAGTATCGATAAACCTTATGGTTTGTACCTCCTCAGCTATAATTTCCCAATGTTTAACATCCACTACAGACCACACCCTATTAAACTTCAGTCTCTTATCACAATCCGATAAAATTGGCCCTTGAATACTGGTGACCACATTCAAATTACACTGTTCTGATAAGATCATACCTGAAACAGTTGGTACACCAGTAATGGCGGTATCAACAGCTTCTATTGACGAATACACCACAGTATCTGATGGAAAAGTGATTCTGTCAATGTTAAGTCGTGTGATATATATAAATGAGGAAAAAACTTCTAACTCTCCATTTGGCCCTGTTATAGACCATATACATAAATCCCTTCTGAGTGTATCACTCTTAGAATCAAATATTGAATCCCTAACCGTGTTGAAAGAAATAGTAAGGTCCTCAGCTCTGACACAGTTATCTTCTACAGTTATGAGATCGAAGAGAGTATCATCACTATTGAATTCTGAACAAAGAATCGCTGTATCCCGTATAGATACCTCCAAGTCTCGCTTATCTTCGACAATTAGAGATGACCAACATCTCGCCCCTTCTGCATTAATGACAATCACATTAACTTTTTGATTTAGGAAAGAACAATCAACTATAGCTGGATCGGATAAAGGTGAATTCTCAACCATAACACTATGTCCAGCTATATCACCTCGGACAAACATCTGTGGTGATAATGCCGCTTGACCCTGCGAATTAAGGGATACTCGAACTTGTGCTATACAAGATATCTGTGCCTCGAGCTTAACAGCGAAACCACTGATAAGGATTAAGACTAAAAGGATGGAATATGGAAGACACAAAAAGTGTCTACCATAATCCATTGTTGGGATTAAAATTAAATCGGTTCTCATGTAAAATTAGGTTCTATTATCCTCTCGGATAACAATTATCAATGCGATCAGATGCAAGGGATATTTACTTAACTGCTGGCGGGATGTTAACGCATTACAAATATATGCAATATGTTCTACGCATATATGAATTGCTCATTTTCTCTCACATTTTGATTTAACGTATATGAGATTATCGCTAGATAAATGGAGAATGGAGAATGGAGAATGGAGAATAAATTAAAATATATCCTATTAAAA
>CAYPWL010000009.1:22403-58218 GCA_964414425.1 uncultured Saprospiraceae bacterium | reverse complement strand
AATGGAGAATGGAGAATGGAGAATGGAGAATAAATTAAAATATATCCTATTAAAAAGAGAAAAGCCCCCTTTCCGCAGAGCGGAAAAGAGGCCATCCCAAAAACCGATTTTATTCTTAGTACGGTAATATTATTCTATTACTATCATCTTCTTAGTAGCAGTGAACTCACCACTCTCTAATTGATAGTATAATACACCACTTGCATTCAAGTCAGATTTATCAAGAGTAATAGTGTTCGCTCCTTGAGCAAAATCTCCTCTTACTAATGATACTACTTTTCCTGTTACATCGAATACTGTTAATGTAGCTGAAGAAGCACTTGGTAATTCAAATGCGATTCTTGTTACATTATCAAATGGATTCGGCTCATTCTGGAATAATGCAAACTCTGATGTTGCAACTCCGCTGAATGATACGCTAATACCCATTTCTGCAGCTGTAGATGTATATGCAGCAGCTGGTGTTACTCTTGAGCTGATTCCGATGGACTCACTCAATGTTCCACTTGCTGTCGCTCTAAAGTTCATTGTGAATAATACATCATTTGCATTGACACCAGCAGTGCTGTTCCATGCAGTTGTGATTGTATTTCCATCAAGTAAACCAAAGTTCTCAGCATTTACTGCTATTGCTCCAGACTCAACTCCTGTAAACTCTAATCCGTTTACGTCCATTGTGAACTGGTAAGCAGCGATATCACTGAAGTTAGCAGCAGTTACTGCTACACTTACTTCCTCTCCTGCTGTTATAGCAGCATCAGCAATCTCAAGTTCCAATAGACCGGCACTTCTTGTACCTGCAGCTATCAAGCTATTGGCAATTGCGCTACCACTAACATCACCGATCTTAACTCCTAAGAAGTCTTGACCTGTAACATCTCCTACGAGGTTAGCTACATCTAATGATTCTGAGAATGGGAACGGTCTCGTTGCGTCTGCAAATGTCTGTGTAGCATCTACAAATCTCCAGCTATCATTCTGCGGAAGCTCTGTGTATACTCCTAAGATCAACTTACGTAACTCAACAAGATCAATTGCCGTTACACGTGCATCACTGTTGATATCTGCTGCGATAATCTTAAACGGACTATCTAATGCAGATATACCCAATACATGCTGCTGAATCAATACTAAATCGAGTGTCGTTACACCGTTTAGGAAATCATCATTACGCTCTGTTGTAATTGTATAATCAGTAAATTCTGGATTGCTTCTAAAAGCATACTGGCCTTGTACTGATGTTAAGTCAACAAGTGCATTGTTTAATGTCACTCTTGCACTCTCTATCATGTCACCAAGCTCTGTGCTGATTGATCCGGAAATCGCTGCTCCAGTATCAACATCATCACATGCATCAGCATCATTATCTTGGATAGATAATGTCACCGTACAGAAATCTTCATTTCCACTTGCATCAACTACATATAAATCAATAGCCACTGGTGCAGCAACACCGTTTGCTACATCTGCACATGTAAATGTCAAACTTGGAGTACCATTACCATCTGCATCTCTGAACTCAACAACTGGATTTGGATCACAGTTGTCAAATGAGCCGAAGTTGAAATCTGATGCCCAGATTACACTCTCACCTGACTCATCCATCGTAGCCGTTGCTATGAACTGGATACATACTGGTGTAGGACTCTTGTCGTCTACAACAGCAAATGCAAATGCTTGACTTGTCGTGTTACCACAACGATCCGTAGCATGGAATGTAATTGAATAATCTCCAACTGCTAAATCCTCTATAGTAGCAGACGTACCACTTCCTGTAAGATCGCCAAATTCCCATCCTGTTGACACACCGTCAAAGGAAACACCATTACATAGATCTGATACTTCTACAGAAATTGTAACGTCAGCTGTACATCCAGTGAAGTCACCCTCTCCTGGCTTGTTAGTATTGCCCGTTAAATCAACAACTACTGTTGACTCACCAAACATTGGCGCATCGTTATCAAAGATTGAGATAACTTGCTCATGACGGAATACTCCATCAGATTCGCCTGCATCAGCTAATACACCATCGAACTGTTCGAATGCACACCAATCGATTACTGTAAAGTTTCTAATTACTTTACCGCAAGCTTGATCATCCTGTAAGAAGTCAGAATCTTCTGACGACCATGCAACTAAGTTACACTTAAGATCATCTAAGTCTAATTCCGCTGCTGGTATAACATCTCCACAATCAAGAGTTACATCACCAGGGAAATCGATATCTCCATCAAATGGCTCTCCGCCTCCTGTATAAGTGATATCAATATCACATAATACTCTGTCAGCAAACTGAGGGAATTCATCAGCAAACTCAGCAGGTAATCTATATTCAATAGTCTCCATTCCGAAACCACAGTTATCTGGTCCTACAGGAGTAGATGGTACTAATGTGATCTGGTTACATCCTGTAACTACAAATGCATCTGGTAATGCGATGTTATCAAAACAATCTAAAACAAGATCGCCTGGACATACTACATCTGCAAACTTCTCTTCTACATTTACATTACCCCATGCTTGTGCAGAATTACCCGCTCCATCTGTTACTACTATAGTAACTGAAACAAGATCATCATCACATGTTACGATAACCGCATCTGAACAATCTTCGATTGTCTCATCATCCGTTCTGAATACACAGATCGTTACATCACCACAGTTCTGATCATTACTTCCTCCATCAATTGCTTGGTAAGGAACTTTTGCAGTACCGTCTGGTGTCAACGTAACATTAATCTGATCCTCTGCAATTGCAACCGGTGAAACATTGTCCACTGGAGTAAGCATGAATGTCTGTGTAGCACTCGCTCCGTCACAGTCGTTAGTAACTGTTGCTGTAACTGTTGCAGTTACACCAGCTTCTAAACCTGATACAGTAACCATACCCATACCCACTGAAATTGATCCATGTGACGTAGTCCATGAAGCAGGAGCATTAGCAGGTGATACGCATGATGCTGCACGTGTCATTACAACTGTTGCAGATGCTGTACATACCCATGGCTCTATACTTGGAGCACTTGGGCCTGATAATGTAAATGATGGTGCTGGTGGAGTTACATTGATCCACTGAACACTATCCGCTACGCTTGTCTTAGCGTCACACCAGTTAGTCACTGTCCATGTACGCATAACTACTGGAAGTCCACAAGGTCCATCTGTAACCCAATCTTCGCACTTAGCGTTAAGATTACAAGTAGTTTGGTTACTCTCTCCGTTAGTCTTAAGTAAGATAACATCTGGAGTAGTTACTGGCACCTCTACGATTGTTGTATCCGGAGTCTTTACGATTTCCGTTACTTCAACCCATACGCCGTCGATAAATACGCGTCTTGGAACCATTGTTTCAATGATTACTATAGTCGTATCAAACGTTATTGTAGTTGTAGTACCCTTTAGTAAATAAGGAGTTGCCAACGTTGGTGCCATAGGAACTCCGTTAGCTGTTAGTATAGAAATAAGACCGCTTGGGCTTAAATCCAAATCACTACCATCCGCTGCACAAGGTACATCTACCTCTGCTTGTGGAAACTGTACCTCAGCAAAATCCAATGGAATCTCTACTAACGTATCTGATTGTAACGTGATAACATTTTTGTTACCTGCATCGCCTGATAAGGCAGAAGCTGTGTGCGTACGCACGTGAATAAGTGTATCACATATACCACCTCCAGTGGATAATGTAACACTCTGTAAAGTTGATTCATCAACTTGCGCAAAACAAGGGTCTTGTGCATCAAAATCAAAAGCTAAAGCTGGAAATACTAAATCCTCGCCACAGCATACTGTGTCGATGCTTCCAGTGCCATCTGCTGGCGGTGTCTTAGCTTCGAAAGTGATTTCCCCCCAACAAGCAGTTCCATTGTCGAAGGTAACCTCTACTATTTGTGTCGTTCCAATAACAGAACTTGGAAGCTGGTTCATTCCTATACCAAATGATACAGACCCAGAACCAGAAGCCGCAATGGTAGTTGCCCCCACTCGCACTGAAACAGCAGGAGAAGGCACACCAGCGACAGATCCAGTGGCAAAGCCACTTAAGTCAGCTGAACAAAGCCCTGATTCTCCCGGTGCAACAGAAGCATTAACAGCTCCGATACAATTGGCCTGACCAAAAGACTGTGTAGACACAAAACTCAGTAGAGCGAAAAGAAAAAGAAACGTAAAATTCGATCTTTTCATGAGATTGAGTTTAGTTATTAAAAGTTTTTGAGTAAATAAAAAAATCGGTTTGATCCTCTGATCCATTTTAATAAATGATGATTTCGTCTAGAATCTTCAGATCGTATTAAATGATTTTTAATACATGCGACGATCACTTCTGATCTTCACGTTCTTGTTTTTATCACATTTGACAATCCAAGGTTGTCTTCCTCATCACATCTGACAAGGCAACTAAAAATCGATGACTACATTTAGCCATATACTACAATAACCCGAAGCCACCTCTGGCTTTGAGTCAAAAGAATCTTCCGTACTTTCACGGAGTTTCGCCCACTTGCGTGAACTGATTAGACTAAAATGGATATAGAGAATCTAACTGATGAGGTATCGCCCAATTGCTCGCCGAGTAAAACGAGTCCTGATTCCGTCTTGTTGGTGGGAGATAGAGTATCCTCTACAGAGATTTCACTTTTCCTTAATAACGAATGACACCTTTCGCATCATCAGCTACAAATATAGCATTTAGGCCTACCCTTCTATCTATACTTTCAGGGTATTTATAATATTATAAATATTTGTAATGTGTTGTTAGGTAGGCTAGTATACATCTATCTTTTTCTCTATGAGCGACAAATGTAAACTAAGAAAACGAGTTGTAGAACAATGCGCATATCCAAAGAATAAGCCTTATAATAAGGGCTCTTAGGCGCTATGGAAGAAACAAAGCAGCGTTTAAGAGAAATTAGATAGCCCTCAAGAAAAGAAGACCATATGAATATCCTGAATTTATTAATGACTACTTAGTAGAGTCAGCTTTCCTTGTGTAAGGTTGCAAGCGTAGTCGCAGGCTCAGCTCATGTGAACCATTGTTAAATTGCTGGAACTCATGGAAAGAAAAGTTGTACGAATAGTTAAATCCAAAATTCTGGATCTGTGTACCTATCATAAATCCTATACGCTCCTCTGCACCTATTGAATAAGTTAAGGCTGTAGATAACTGTTCCTCTAAAAAGCTGGCTTTTAGATTAACATCCACATGGAATGGTACAAGCATCAACTGACGCGCCCAGATAGATGGTTCAAAAACTACATCTTTATCGGACACATCTAAACGATACCCGAGATTAGCAATGAATCCAATACCCCCATCTGCTTGATCTCCATCTGGACCACTTACCTGAGAACTCACTAAAGAAGGCAATGCAAGTCCAAAAATTACTTTGTCTTGATACGACCCATATATACCGATACTGGCATCAAAAAATCCAGCTCCTTGCAATCCTGCAACAATCTCTGGATCTAAGCCATCCACAAAAGGGTTATTTAGTATCTCCCCGCCATCAAGTCCATGCTCGATATATTCTGCTGACCAACCTAATCCAACCTTGAAGTCGGGAGTTTCTATTGTATAGGATAGACTCAGTGCTCCTTTTGTAGTTCTGAGAGCAGCAAAGCTATCAGTTACTCCTACTAATCCAATACCTATTCGATTGCCTATAGCTCCATCGTAGCCAATTGTCACAGTCTTGGGTGACCCAGGAAAAGATGACCAAGCATTGCGATAATAGGTCACTACCTCACCGAACTCCCTCTGTCCTGTTGCCCCAGGATTAAGTAGGAAGGGAGTATTATAATATTGCGTATATACAGATCGCTCGCCAATCAGTCTCGTCTGAGCATCAACACTCATACTTATTAATACGAAGGCACAAAGTGCGATAACTTTTGTCATAGTCTGAGATGTTAATCGGCTCATGATATTGTCAAAATTCATTTCTGAGAATCCTAATTGAGTATTCTTATTAGTATTCATTATCTGAGTAAGGTTATAGAGCCTCTAAATATCTGTCTCTGTGTGGGAGGTCCAATTACGAATACATACATATAACCCCCTTCGTCTAATTCATCACCGTTCATGTCGGTCCCTCTCCAACTATTATCATAGTTATCAGCACTAAATACTAACTCGCCCCATCTGTTGTAAACGGCCAAATCATTAACTATTGAAGCATTAGCAGCATCATTAAGACATCCTATGATAAAGTTCTCATTCGTACCATCACCATTTGGACTAATCACAGTGCTCACTACGTCACATGCTGTTATATCAGTTGGCGATGATCCGCCACCGCCATCTTGACAACCATCAAAGGTAAATGAGAAAGTACTCTCACACCCTTGTGCATCTTGTGCGGTGAATGTTACAACTCCCCGTCCCAAATTGAATATACTCGTACCATCGATATCTCCCACATCTGTCTGGATTATGGAGTATCCCCCAGCTCCACCAGTGAAATTAATTTCTATCTCTCCATCATTATTGCCACTGCTAAAACAGATAGTGTCAACACTAAGTATATCTATAGCGGAAGGATCTATAAGGGTAAAGGTCTCTGTCACACTCGCATTAAGCTCGTCTGTTACCGTGAGTGTATAAGATCCAGCCATTTGGCCAAGGAGATTACAATTATTAGTTACGAGGTCTCCATTTTCGTCTACCCAAGCACATGACAATGATCCTGTAAGATTAACGATATCTACTAATAGCGAGCCATCGCTACCACCTGGGCACGAAGGATCAGTTAATGAGACTACATCTATCCTTGCCGCATCGCCCTCACAAGTACCTCCAGTTAATAATGCATCAGTAACTGCGACAGGAACTGAAGATCCATTTGATCTCGTAAATTGTAAAGGAACAGTATTATCTGCGCCTATATTAATCGCAGAAGATACTCCCGAGGTACAATCCAAAACATTAAAGCATGCTTCAAATATGATCGTATTATCAGCCAGTGTTTGTGGTGATGCACTTGAATATGTCACTCTCAAAGCACCAGCATCGGCCAATGTGAAATCGGGCTCCATACCGGTGAGACCAGGTATATTAGGATTACGTATCTGTGAGAATTGCAGAATACTCTCGTTCCAACTCATGACAAAACTCATGTCAGTGATGTTAACGTAGTTATCTACAGCAAAGTCCACGCATAATAGTTCACCAATATTTAGCGTCTCACTACTTGCTCTTAATGCGATGGTTTCTGCCGTTCGATCACAATTGTTACCTGTGAGCGTACCGTTATTAGTAGCTACAGGAAGTACGCTCCCGCTTGAGTTTACGAAGCGCAAATTTGCTCCGCTGTTGGAACCAACAGCAATCTGTGTTGTACCTCCTTGATTACAATCGATGACATTATAACACACCTCAAATATCCTTGTGTTATTAGCTAATGATAAAGGAGAATTAGATGTATATGAAACTCTTAGACCGTCAGGCGAATCAAATACAAAGTTTGGCTCTCCAGCGCTCAAGCCTGGCACATTGACACCTCTAACTTCTAAGAATTGAAGAACGCTATCGTCCCAATCAATACCGAAGTTCATCTCCGTTATATTATTAAATCCGTCGACATTAAAATCAACACATACTGTCTGATCTATGTTGATGACTTCGTTACTTGCCGTCAGCGTAACTTGATCATCTTGCATCATTGAGCACGATGCTGCTGAGACTCGACCATCATTCAACGTTACTGGTAATACTTGACTATTACCATCAATAAACTCCACTGAGATATTACCATCAGAACCGAGGGTAATGTCAGAAGCAGCGCCGCTATCACAATCTGCTAATGCTCTGTAGCACACCTCAAATATGACGGTGCCATCAGCTACCGATTGGGCAGAAGTCGGCGTATATAATACTCTGAGTGAGTTAGGCTCAACAAATACAAAGTTGGAACCACCTGTACTCAATCCAGATAGATTAGTGTTACGAGGTTCGATATAGTCTAAGACATTTTGATCCCATCCAATTACGAAGCTCATACCCGCTATATTGGTAAAGTTCTCAGCTGTAAACTGTACACACACTTCATCATTTAGTCCACTAAATGTGTTATTGCTTGCTGTTAAGACAACATTACCATCTGTGGTAGGCTCATTACCAATATTGATTAAACCATCATTAATGAAAAATGGTGTTGGGTCAGAAGGAAACTTAATCGCCTCAATCGTAAAGTTAGGAGGTATATTAACGAAGCCTATTGGAGAACTCGTACCAGGAGCTCCGATGATATCAAAACATAACTCTAATAGAGATGATCCATCAGGCAGTGTGATCGGATTAGCATTCTGGTCTGTCCATAATACTCTAAGCTCACCATTATCAGCATTCTGCGAAGCGACTTGTACATTGTTCAAACCTGTCGTATTAGACCCGGTGAATCTGAGTACCGAAGGATCAAAACTTACACCGGTCATGAAAGCCACAAGTGAATCGAAGTTTTCAGTTAGTATAGGTATACAGATAGATGTGGCATCACCTGTAAATACACTCTCCACGATAAATCCAACTCCATTTCTATCTCCACCTGTGTCGCCACTGCCTACTGTGAAAATAGCATCATTAGTAAAGAAGTCTAAAAATGTATTGTTACTCGAAATCTCTATTTCAAATGGTGGAGATGCATTTGAGAAATCAACTATACTGATCATCGTGCTCTCACCAGTTCCTCCGATCACATCAAAGCATACCTCAAATAAAACTGAACCATCCGCAACGGTCACAGGAGCTGTATCAAAAAACCACAATGCGTTAAGTTGGCCTTGGTCAACACGATTAGCATTTATATTTATGGGAAATATCCCAACTCCTCTAACTCCATTCTCGGCGTCAAATGATAAAACATTGGGATCCCACTCTATACCAAGTTGAATACTCTCAACATCCGTAAAGCCCGTAGCCGTAATCGGCACACACAGCTGTCCTCCGGCTGGCGCACTTAAGTCGTCGATAGAAAGGCCGACACCGTCCATAGTCATCATTCCGTCACAGTTGCCATCGTCAATAGACAAGTCTCCTCCTGATGCTGTCAAATCGAGAATATCGAAATCATTGTTGACCACCTCTATGATTCGAGGAGTATTAGATATTTCTACAGAGGTGCCCTGACAAACAGGACCTACAGAACTTAAAATCAATGTGAAAAGTCTCGTACCATCTGGTATAGATGCCGGTTGTGTACTGGTCTGACTCCACGAAACCGTGAGCTGACCATCGACCACTGCGGCAGCACTGACAGGAGTACCCAAATTATTAGGCTCACTAAACATAGGCAGCACATCAGTAACATTGCTGATTGAACTGTAGGCAAATACTGAAGCATCCCAATTGAGCGAGAATTGCATAGAAACGATCTCATCAAATCCATCCTCGACTACGATGTCTATCTCTACATCTTGACCAGCAGAAGTGACGGAAGAAGAATTAAATGACAGCTCTACCTGCCCAAAAGCAGTGACGGCTGTAAACACAAACAAAAGTAACTGCGCACAAATTCTCTGCATGACTCGGGTTTATACCAACTGTAAAATTAATAATGTTTTGATAAAGTAGCTTCTTTTAAATTATCCTTATAGCTATTGATAACAGCGTGATTATACATTATATCAAAAAAAGATATGTTTTCCTGATCACTGGACCAGAAAAACATATCCTTATAACTTAAATTGTATGTCAAGCGCTTAGCAACTATATCACGATCATCTTCCTCACCAAAGATCGATCTTGTGTTTTAATATGGTAGTAGTGTATTCCCTTATTTAAGTTTATCTCACTTGCATCGATGTTGATCTGATGCTTGCCCTGATCAAAAAACTCACTGAGTCTATATTTTAAATGTCCGTTTAGTCCAAATATTTCTACGTCAACTACTTGAGATTGATTTATACTAAAACCAATAGTTGTTTGATGTGTAAATGGATTAGGTTGATTGGGATAAACGATTAATTCACTTTGGGCCTCTGAAGAAATCTGTTTCTGATATCTCACTGCTCGTGCCTGTAAATTTTCATCATACACTTGATTATATGAATCATCAGTCGACACTGGATTTACCTTGGCTCCAGCGATCGCAAATAATCTTTCTCCTGCCTTGATAGAAATAGGCTGCAGACTATGCCATGAGATATACAACATATCTCCATTAACATGATACTCCTCTTTACTTATATCAAGAACATCTGATGTGACTACTACGTCTGATATATCATCAAGTTGTAACTTAATCTGCAATCCATATATCAATTGACTGTCATCAGCCTTTACTATCGTACGTATTGTGCCATTTGAGCTTTCTTCTGCTAAAGCCAAGTCAACTTTACCGTTCGTACTTCGGATGCTTCCCAGTGCACTGTTAGCCTGTGCTGACCCATTGACATCTCCGATCTTCACTCCGATAAAGTCATTGTCTGTTAGACTGCCATCATTATCACTGACTATGCGAGTGTCCGTATAAGTCCATGGACGCAATGCGTCAATAAATTCATAATCCTCACTGATAAATCTCCAAGAATCATTGTACGGCAGCTCATCAGTGATGCCCAGTATGAGTTGACGTAATTGTACTAAGTCAATTGAAGAGATTGATCCATTGTTATTAATATCACTTGCTATCAACTGGTATGGCGTCTCAAAAGACTGAATACCTAAGATGTGCAATTGGATCAATATGAGATCAAGCGTAGACACCCCGTTAGTATAATCATCGTTCTTGATAGGGCTGATTTCATAATCAGAACTTCCCAATAGATTATTGAAGGCATATTCTCCTTGGATATCCGTATTGCTAAATGATACACCCTGGTTGGACATATTCTTAGCAAACATCCCCACATCCTCAATTGAGATATTATCAGATGTAATAATCGTACCTGATACTGCAAATCCTCCAGAACCATCTGACGAGCCAGTACATATATTATTAACCTCTATGTACTGTGGACCCAAGTTAGGTCCTAATGAACCAATAAACGTCCCCGTATGCCCATTACCTGATGCATCGATCAAGGCACCCCCTACTTCATTAAACCCATAGTAGGCTGCGAGATTATCCTCTGTGCCTGTGAGGTTATCATTGATCGTGCTTAGAATTTCTGCTTGAGTTCTTGCTATATCCCAAATTCTCACTTCATCCATTCTGCCATTATAGAAGCCGTCATCGGTTCTATTAGCGATGCCAAATCCAGTACCTGTAAATACTCTACTGGCCGCACCTGTCTCAACAAGGAGACCATTGACGTAGATGTTAGATGTATTGTTAGCTGGGCTGTATGTAAATGCTACGTGCGTGAAAACATCTGTAACTAATGGCTCGTCAGCAATGATTTCGCCAAAAATCGATAATCTACCATTGTCAAATCCTATGAATGGATTGTCATCACCATACTCGAATAAAGTAATGAATCGATCCTCTCCACCTCGATAAAACAAGACTGCCTCAACAGTAAATTCCTCTGAGATAGAAAGCGAAGGCACGTCGACATAGTCATCTACACCATCAAAATCGAGCACGTGTCCACATGGCAATCCTACATTGTCAAACATAGGAATACAACTTGGATTGATCGCTTCAAAGGTAAATGAAGCCGTGGTCGTATTACCGCAGTGATCTGTTACATTCCATGTAGCGATATAGCTACCCACTTCAAAAGTCTCATTGATAGTTCTGCCTTGCGTCTCAGCTATCAATGGGAACGTACTCCCTCCAGAGACAACAGATACACTATAACTGAACTCGAGATCTTGATCAGCAGTACAATCATCAGTAACTATTGGATTGATCGTTAATACTGAAAGACAAGCTCCTAATCCAGGCACCTGATCAACTGTCGCTACTTGAGCGTCAAATATCGGTGCATCAGATTGCTCAACCACAATCGTCTGTACTTGCGTATATCTTGCTGTTGGATCTTCTGGAAATCTGCACCAGTCTACTACAGTCCAAGTTCTTAACACATTCACACATCCATTAGAAATATTGTCAAATATCTCATCCTCTGGCTCAGAGACGACGACATCAGAACATGATGCATCACCGCTAATGATATTATCCAATTCAGATTGAAGTGGAGCTAAGTCATCACAAGACATAACTGTTCTATTAGCTGGAAAAGTTATATCCTCAATGCTAAATGGATCGATATTGTCAAAAGTGATACGTTGTGAACATATCACACTATTGTCACCCTCCAAATCTAATGACCAATCGATATCTATGAATCCTGCCCCGCATATATCTATATTTTGAGCTGTAATTGTTGGTACTGCACTGAACGGCGCCACACATGTACTTCTCGTAGTAACTACAGGTGCGGGTATAGTTGTGATATCAAAATCATCAAATAATCTACAATCCTGGACTCCAGGATCACCTGGGCATGTGATATCAAGGACATCATCATTAAACTGAACAACTGCTTCTGCCCAACACGAACTGGTCATACCATTCCCATCAGTTACCAACAGTTCGACCATTACAATCTCACCAAAATCTTCGCAACAGAACTTGACAAAATCAGCAAATTCACTTGATGAGTCACAGAGTCCATCTGTACGTCTTACTTGAAAAGTTACATCTGAACATTGATCAAAACTGCCGTCATCAAAAGATGCCGCAAATACTTTCGCATTAAAATCTTCATTTAGTGTTACCACAGTACGCAAGTCACATACTGCCATAGGCTCAGCTCCATCACTGATAGTGACAGTATAGCTCGCATTATCAGTATTCCCGCATTCGTCCATAACCTCATAGCTCACTTGGCTTTCTCCAATAGGGAAATTAACGTTGATACCTGGCAATAATGGTGATAGTCCAGATTCAATTAGCTCAAAATCATCTGAACCGGCTAACATAACTGAAACACTCCATGTCCATGCGCTGCACTCAGTGCTATCGACAGTAGGAGCTTCTAATAGGACATTAGTACTACAATCAGAATTAGCCGCATCAAGGGCCATATTCATTGGTGCCGTAGCAATGTTTATCTCGCCATCTTCTACTTTTATAACCTGATTAAAAATAGAAGGCGGATTGATATTACACCAATCTTGTACTGTCCATGTCCTTACGATCTTATAGGATCCTCCACATGAAGAGAATTCTTGATCTGAAAAGGTCATAATGAAGTTGCATAAGTTGTCAGAGACAAACTGTCCATCTACCAGATCAGCCAGCGCACGTCCATTAATATTAGGTAAGGACATGTCACCAAAATTGTCAATTACATACTCTATAGTCGGATATGGCCTCCCATCTACCTCAGGTAGCGCATCTGTGCAGTCTATTGCATTGCCATCAGTAAGATTGATAGGAGCATCTATATCTGTGGTTGGGATTGTTTCGTAAAACAGCGTAAAATCGCATGACGTAGAATTACCTAAGCCATCCACTGCACTAAATGAGATATCTCTCACCGAGACAAACGGTCCATCACACATCTGCCTCAAGGCATTTCTAATTATTACGATAGAAAAATCCTCACTATCACAATTATCAATCGCTGTCGATCGAACAATGTCTTCTAAAAAGGCGGTTAATGTCTCGTCAGACGCTCCGATATCATTAGCGTCACATCTCAATGTATCATTAGGCGGACAGATAATCTCAGGAGCAAGCTTATCCTCAATAGTCACGAAGGAATGACAAGTATTACGTCCCTCCTCGATGACTACTCTAAGTGTCTGACCGACAAATTCTCTGGTCACAAGCTGTCCAACTTCTCTATCATTTTGATCAAAGACCGAAATGGATACACCTGCACAAGCTTCTGTAGAACCCTCCAATACAATATCTGGAGATATAAATACCTCGCAGTCTCTGTCTACAGAAATATTAATTGTGTCGTTACATGCAAATGTGCATCCTTGACCAAACGCAATATTCGGAATGCTCAATAGAACAAGTCCGATAGCTACGATGAATAATCGAAATGAATTAAGTATCATTTGTATTCGTATTTTGTCATTTGTGACATAGAATACAAAGGGCTGGGTATCAGAGATTTAGGCCAAATATTGTGGAGGGACCTAAGTATAGTTAATATTTAAACGAGCTGATGATCTATGGCAAACTTGATAAGGTTAACCGTGTTTCTAACATTCAGCTTGCGCATGATATTTTTTCTGTGTACTCCCACAGTTTGATCACTGATGTATAGCATTTCTGCTATTTCCTTATTGTTCATCGCTTTAGTGATTAACTCGAGTACCTCTTGTTCTCTTCGTGTCAACTTCTTCTTAAGTAAGAATCTATCTTCGAGATAATTGACTTCAGCAAACTTGCTCGCTCCATTCTTCTTCGGAGTGATCTGTATTCCAGAAGCTAAAAAGGTATTACCTAACATGATTTCATTAATACATGCAATCAACTCACTCGAGGGATTGTACTTACTGTAGTAGCCATCTGCACCATTTTGAAACGCTTCCTTTACAAACTTGTGGTCTGTATATCCGCTCAACACGCAAACTCGCATCTCTGGGTATTCTCTCTTAAACTGTTTGATTAAGCTTAAACCGTCATTATCAACAAAATTGAGCTCCATGAATAATAAATCCACTGGAACTTCAGTGAGCGCTTTCTGCAAGTCCTCGGCATTGTATGCTCGACCTACTATCTCGATCTTGGGATAATCTATTTCGTCTATTATCCTTTCGATGCCCTCGATAAAGAGTTGATGAATGTCTGCTAAGTAAGTTTTAACTGTAGTCATGAATCGGTTTTATATAAAACGATTGAAATCTTTAATTACACTCCTACACAAGAACAAAATGAATGCCAAATAATCTAATATGAAAATATACAGACACATATCCTCTAAAACCATGCGTATACAACTTATTATCAAGTACTTATGAGAATCATATGGGTAAGAAAAATAATTATCCGATGTGCGACATTTGGATTAGTTCGAGAATTCTAATTTCTTCAAATTTTGATGTACCGTAAGAACCATTCTTATCAGCTCCTCATTAGCCTAACCTTGATTTTCTGATGCCAATAGTAGATCTGCACTAATCCTCTTAAGAGCAGAAACACACAAAACGAAGACCATAATATCACGTTATTATGTGATAGAAAACTCATCGATAACATAAATACGCCAAAGGATATTATCATAGAATCACGCATAAGTTTCGACTCTAACAATCCAATGAATATCCCGTCGAATATGTAGCAAACAAATGAAATTAGCGGCAGGGCTACAACCCATGGCTTAAGCATACTGATATGATTGCTCACTGCAAGATCTAGGGTATATAGGCCGACAATAGCGCCGCTTGCACATAAAAATAACAGCGTATAAATCAAGGCTATAGCGCCACCCCAATAGATGCAGAGCCTCACTACATCGAGCACCTTTTTTGAGTCTTTTCTCCCCATATATTTGCCCACGACACTCTCGGCAGCATAGGCAAATCCATCTACTCCAAATGAAATCCAATTGAGTAATTGCAGGATCACAACATTGGCCGCCAACTCCAATGCGCCCAAGCGATTTGAATATCGATAAAGAATGGCAAATGATAGTGTCAAGAGAATCGTACGGATGAACAGATCTCGATTAACCGAAAAAAACTGCCCCATTGCAATTGTTATGCGTGATCTAAAAAGGCGTCGGATAGAATAATCATATTTAGTGATTACGATTAGCATCATCATCATCACTCCTGCATACTGGGACACAACCGTACCCCATGCAACTCCAGCAATATTCAACCCGTAGGTTTGCACAAGAACATAGCTAATTACCATATTCATCACATTAATGGACACGGTTATAGCAAGCGGTATCATTGCATTTTGTCGCCCAAAAAACCAACCTGTTAGGGCATACAACATGATAGTTGCTGGGGCGTCGTAGATGCGTATACTCGTATAGGAGACTATAGTGCTATGATGCACTTCTTGGACCAATAATAGTTGTCTCATCCAATCAAAGAGTAATGGGCTCAAGAGTACAATACCCCCAGCAATTATCAAACTCAGTCGTAATGAGGCAGTGAGCAAATCATAGGTCTTCGCATGATCTCGAGCTCCATAGGCTTGGGAGGTCATTCCGGTTGTACCCATACGCAGAAAGCCGAAATTCCAATAAATAAAGTTGAAAATCATTGCCCCGAGCCCAATGGCTCCTAAGTAAATGGGCGAAAGCTGGCCCATAAGCGCAGTATCAACCGCAGAAAGCAAAGGCACAGATAAGTTGCTCAGAATATTTGGGATAGCTAATTTTAATATTTCTTTGTTCAACACGCGAGATTCTTTTTGCTTCACATTTTCGATACAATCAATAAAAAGAATACCGTTAACTTTACAGCGAACAGGATCATTGTCCTTTCATGATTCCCTCCAATGAGAATTAATGGCATTTTTACACAAATATCTCAACTCTTGACCAACAGAGCTTTCATACTTAATATTCTGGGCATAATCTTATTTGTGTCACTCGTAGTATTCGGCATACTACAGTGGCTCAAGCACTATACTAACCATGGCCAGAAGCTCGAAATGCCTAGTTATATTGATCAACACATCAGCGATGCTCGAGATGATGCGGATGATCGAAGCTTCAAGATGATCGTCAATGACTCAGTACATATCGTAGGAAAGCCTGGCGGCATCATCCAAAATCAAAATCCAAAAGGTGGTTCACTGGTCAAAGAAGACCGAAAAGTCTATGTAACAACCACTAAGTATAGCGCTGATGTAATCGTACTCTCTAAACCCCTACTACCCATGTACGGCAAGGACTATGAATCTATCCGCAATCAACTCATGCAGAAAGCTATTGCCTCAGAAATAAGGGATTTTGTGTATGATCCTCTCGCTCCTGGCACTATACTCGAAGTATGGCATAACAACAAGAAAATCAGTTCTTCAAATCTAACCTTAGACTCCTACAAGATAGAGCGAGGCAGCAGATTGAGTTTTGTAGTAAGTACTTCCGATGGTGGCACCTTCACTATTCCTAATGTAGTCGGTCTCACGTATAGTCAAGCCGAATGGGCAATTCAAAATAGCAAATTCAAAATCGGCCAAGTCACACCTGTAGATTCCGATCTCGAGGAAGGCGATCTCCAATCTGCTATCATCGTAGATCAAAATCCTAAAGCAGACGGGACACAGTTGGAGGGCGGACAAACAATTGATCTCACCGTAAAGTCCCCATGATGGCTTAAAACTTATTCTTCCACATCATAGACTCCACAGGCCTCTGTGATCGTGCGTTATATTTTGCGCTTTTCTTCTTGTTGTATAGATTGATGATATCTCCCTCAGTGGTGAAATAGATCAACTGACCGATCGGCATACCCTCATATACTCTCACTGGATGTACGCATGAGATCTCTAAGGTCCAGCTATTGCAGAATCCAACATCGCCTTTACCAGCAGTAGCATGGATATCGATTCCAAGACGCCCAATACTCGACTTGCCTTCAAGGAAGGGTACACTATTGTGTGTTTCAGTATATTCTATAGTCGCACCTAAGTACAATACCCCAGGTTGTATAACAAACCCCTCCGCTCCAATATCAAAATGTTCAACCTCGTTGTGTTTCTTGGCATCGAGCACTTCGTCTTTATAAGTTGCCAAGTGTCTACTGAGATGCACATCGTACGAGTTAGTACCCAAGCACGAGCGGTCAAAAGGCTCTATGACTATTTCTCCAGTTTGGAGAGACTCTAATATCTTAGCATCCGTAAAAATCATTAGCTCTATTATAAGAGCAAAGAAAGCATTATATCGTCAATGCCATTAAGACTAACGTATAAAAATCATCAAGGTCAGCGGCTCTATCTGTGGCACATCTCGGAGTCCGACCAGTTCTATCGGGATAACACTGATATAAATCATAAAAAATGGGAGGAGGTTACTACTTGGGCTGCGAATAGACGACATGAATGGCTCGCTGGAAGATTCTTAATCCATCAGTATGCTGGATGTACATCTAAGGATCTAATCATAGATGATTTTGGCAAACCTCAGATCCCTGAAGCTGGTGAAATCAGTATCTCTCACAGTGGTGCCTATGCATCCATCTATATTGATCAAGTGCCATGCGGTGTTGATATCCAAGTATATAAACCGTCCATAGTCAAACTCCGCCATAAATATTGTACCGATGCAGACCTTGAGGCATTCAGTGACTATGACTTAACTGACGCCCTACATCTCATCTGGTGTTGTAAGGAAGCGGTCTACAAAGCATATGGGCAAAAGGAGGTCGACTTCAAGCAACATATACATATAGTGAGAGATGGGTTATATCTATCGGCAACCATGACTAAGCAAGACGTAAGTCTATCCTATCATCTAAGAAGCAGAATAGTCAACAATCTATTTATTGTGTCTTGCCGACAGGTTTTATGAGAGGAGCCTCACCTTATCAAGTAGATCAGATAGTTTTTGGATCTCGTCTTCTGAGAGGTTATTAAAAATCTCCCGCGCCTTAACATCTATACCTCTAATCTCGTCTAGTAAATCTAACCCCTCATCAGTGATCATGATATCAACTAATCTTCGGTCGGTCTTGGAAACAGATTTCTTAACCCACCCTTTAGTAATCATCCGATTAATAAGACGGGTCGTATCAGACATCTTATCAAGCATCCGATGTCGGATCTGCGAAGTAGAGAGGGGCTGTTCGGCTCCTTTGAGTATACGTAGGATATTATATTGCTTATTGGTGATGCCATAGTCCTTGAAGAAGAGTCTCATACGCTCAAGAACCCAACCATGAGTATACATAATGTTGACGAGAGCTTTTTCCTCGAGATTTTTAAATGATCTCTTCTGCTTGATTTCCTCCTCTATAGGCACAATTACTGTTGACATGTAGGCTTAACATGAGATAAGCGCACAGGTTCAAATATTATCTGAAAAGACCTTAAAGACTTAAATATTCTTACTGAGGGTAAAGAAAAATGTGCTGCCATGACCGACTTCGGATTCCACCCAGATTGAACCTCCATGTTGATCAACGATTTTTGAACAAATACTCAGTCCAAGTCCGGTACCCGAATAAACATCCTTACTATGTAGCTTTTCGAAAATGCCAAAAATCTTTTCAAGATGCTTTTCGGAGATCCCTATACCATTGTCTTTAACACTAAATTGATACATGTCCTCCATCTCGTGCATTGAGATCTCAACTAACACCTTCTCTTCATTTTCAGTAAACTTGATGGCATTACCTATGAGGTTTCTAAATAGCTGTAGAAGCTTTGTCTTGTCAGCTTGGATCACCTTATCTTCGATGATGTCCCACTCTATTTCAACTTTCTTTTCTTCGAACTCTGAGATTAGGTCTGCGGAGATCGCCTCTAAGAAATGGAAGAGTTCAACTCTCTTATATTCAATCTCCTCAGAATTAACCCTTGAAAAGATGATAAGATCTTCTATTAAGAGCATCATATTGTTGCTACTCTGAATCACTAAATCCAAGAAACTTTTATCGCGATCTGGGAGAATGTCGTAAGATGATCTTTTGATCAATTGAGAAAAAGACAATACTGTTCTCAAAGGTGCTTTCAAGTCATGTGAGGCAATGTAAGCGAAATTTTCTACCTGAAGATTAGACTCAATATAGCTTTCTAACTTTTCCTTTTTATCCTGAAGCTTGTGTAGCTGATCATGCTGACTTTGTGATTCACTGATATCATTTGTCACTCGAACCAAAAATGATTTTTGTCCAACGTGAATCAGTCGGATCAGCGAGCTAAAATATCGGGCTTCTCCTTCGTACAGCAAAGTAAACTTCTGACTTATTCGCCCCTCCGCTAATAGTTCACCGAAAGCCTCTTTTATACGTTCCTCAGAATTATCAAACATGATTCTCATCTGATCATTAAATTCCGCCTTGGTCATTGGCCCTTCGGTTAGATCAAAAAGACTTTTAGCCTTACTGTTAATGAGTAGGATATTGATATCCTTAATCTCATTGCTATCAGGATCAAGAGTTATTTCCTTGACCTCAAATGCTCTGGCTGCATGGAGTACGAGGTCTTCGAAGATGAACTCAAAGATGGCGTTCTGAGATTCTTGCTGGACTGTAGGTTGTTGTTCAACCTTTTTCTTTGGTTGTCGAGCGGATAATCTTCTAACCAGGGACAATAGTCTTGGATCATTTGGGTCTAATCCTTCAGAAAGAATCAGACGCTTAGTGGATTCATCTACTTGGGTAGACAGCATATCCATTGTTTCGACTGTCATACAATTGTCTTAAGGGGTTCGTATTAATGACACCAATTATTGTTGATACCACCTCACACATCTGCAATTTACGTAATTTAAATATTCAAAATTCATTCACTCAATACCCAATATGATTCCTCACTATAGCCCTTATAAAAAAGCGGACGGTTGGTTATACACCTCTGGGCAACTTCCATTGATAGATGGAAAAACTAAACAATGTCCTGATGGGATATCGGCCCAAACTCTTTTAGTTCTTCAAAAAGTGGAAGCACTATTAGCTCAGGAGGGCCTATCAAAAGGAGATATTATTAAAACAACAGCATATATAACAGACATAGATTATTGGGCGGAGGTGAATGCCGTTTACGCTGAATTTTTTGGAGCACACAAGCCTGCAAGATCCATAATTCCTGTTTCAAAATTACATTACGGCTGCCTTATTGAACTTGAGGCCATCGCTTACAAGGCGCAGTAAGCTCAACCAAGTGAGATCGGTGGGTTGAGGTGGTCCTCTCGATCTTTCATATATGCCGGGATCGCTTTATCGATTGTGTTGATGATAGCAGCGATTTGTTTGTTCTTATGACTGGACTTATGAGATATCATACTGATCTCTCGGACAGGTGCTGGTGGCGAGAATAGCGATAGTCTCTTTTTCCGTGATTGACTCATATGAATAACCGTGAGTTCTGGCACAATAGTAATCCCTCCATGCCCATCTACAAGATTGAGCAAAGTGTCGATACTTCCGGCATTGTAGCTTATCGGTCCATTTTTGCTCGCCTTCAGCTCACACAGGTTTAATATTTGGGATCGTAAGCAGTGTCCTTCTTCTAACAACCATAAATCGTCAATCTTAATATCTGATGGCAGGATATAGTCCTTGGCTATATCATGAGAACTATAGGCCATAAATTCTTCATAATACAACACTTGGTTTTGCAGCTTCAGCTGTTCTATTGGCGTTGCCACTATACCCGCATCGAGCTCGTCATTATAGATCTTATCTATGATCCCTGAAGTCGTGATCTCATGTATGTTGAGCTTGATTTTAGGATAATCCTTCAGCATCTGTTTGATGAATAGCGGAATCAACGCAGACGCCACAGTAGGGATGATACCGAGATTTATTTCTCCACTGAGTATGCCATCCGTCTCCTTGTAGCTCATCATTTGCTCATACTCATTTACTATATTGAGCGCATGGGTAAAAACAGTCTCGCCAAATGGGGTCAATTTAATAGGTGTCTTATGCCTACTGATGAGGGGCCCTCCCAGCTTTTCTTCCATAGTCTTTATAGCCATGCTGATCGCCGGCTGAGATACATTGCAAAAACTTGCCGCCTCCCTATAGTTATTACGCTTAGCTAATGCTATGAAATATCTGAGATGATGAATATTCATAACCCAAGATATTCATACATTTTTTATTGATCTAAGTCTTGTAGTGCTGTGATGATATCTTGATGGCCTTTACTCCGAGCATGATCTATGGCTTTCATACCATTATGATCAGTTATTTCTACATCAGTGCCATGCTCTATTAATAATTGGACTACATCAAGATGGCCAAATTGAGCGGCATATATCAATGCTGACGCCCCATTATTACCTGTATGATTGACATTCGCATTGTGAGACAGGAGTATGGACATGCTATCGATGTACCCTTTAAATGATGCACCCAATAAAGCCGTGTGACCAGCCGAATCTACCTTATCAACTTCTGCACCACAAACTAATAGTTCTTGAACTATAGCAGACTGGTTAAAGTATGAAGCCAAAATTAAAGGGGTGAATCCTCTGGTATCAGATTGGTTGATGTCATGCCCCTCTTCAATCAGGAGTTTTAATGCGTTGAGATCACCTGTCTTAATTATCGAAGAGAAGTCCATATTGAATTTTAGAAAAGTACCCGGAGCCGGGGTCGAACCGGCACGGCCGCGAAGCCACAGGATTTTAAGTCCTGCGTGTCTACCAATTCCACCACCCGGGCTGATTAGATATTAATCTTTATGATATCTGATCAGAAATATTTGGTAGGTACGTTTTTTGAGCGAACGACGAGATTCGAACTCGCGACCCCAACCTTGGCAAGGTTGTGCTCTACCAGCTGAGCTACGTTCGCTTGTAATAGTGTCAAAAAAACTTCCTTTCAAAAAGGATTGCAAATATATATCAATTGAAATGAGATAAACAATCAGCTCACTTATAATTTTCAATTTAAAGTAATGAGCAATCGATTTAACCAAAGACTTGGGCAAGTTAGGTAGGTTCTTAATACATTTGGAGTATATGAGTAGGTTACCCAATTTTATTACGCTGTGCAACGCAGTATGTGGCATTCTTGCAATCTTACTGGGCAATCCGATATTAGGTGCATATCTCGTACTCGCTGCGATGATACTGGACACTTTCGATGGTGCCGCGGCACGTATGCTCAATGTAAAGAGCGAATTAGGTAAGCAGCTGGACTCTATGTCCGACTTAATTAGTTTCGGAGTTGCCCCTGCATATCTATATTATACTTTGTTCTCGGATACAGAGGCTCTTTTGGCCTGCATATTCTTCATTCTCTCTGGATTATTCAGATTGGCTAAGTTTAATACACTGGAGTACGCAGAAGACTTTAATGGGCTCCCAATACCTGCGGCAGCTGGGATCTTATCGGGCTACGTCCTGCTATATGCCTTTGACGCACCGCATAGTTCTGACTTACTGCCTATGCTGGCGATAATCATTCCTGCAATCTGCATGAACATACATATGAAGTTCTTCTCGCTCAAGAATGGTGCGATACTTATGAACTGGCAGTTATGGTTTGTCATCATCAGCACAGTGCTAACCTTGATTATAGATTGGCACTATGGATTGTTGGCTTGTTTTGTCGCATATCTGGCCGTAAGCTTTTTTGGAGGCGTTGTGCGCAATGTGAGAAGCTCTTCTTAGAGCTTAGTCCTTAAGAGATTAGTTCATCAATTATTATTAAGCAGTTGTTTTTTATCACTTTTTCGATCTACTTTTGTGCTCGAGTTAAATAACACATATTATGGCAATCATCATTACAGACGAATGTATCAATTGTGGGGCTTGTGAACCAGAATGCCCTAATAATGCCATCTACGAAGGCGGTGTTGACTGGGCTATATCAGATGGCACTTCTGTAACTGGTGAATATACTTTGGAAAACGGCAAGGTTGTCGGCGTCGACGATCAGCAACCTCCTGTTGATGAGGATATCTACTTCATCGTGCCTGATAAGTGTACCGAGTGTATAGGCTTTCATGAAGAGCCCCAATGCGCGGCTGTCTGCCCTGTAGACTGCTGTGTACCTGATGAAGATCGAGTAGAGTCAGATGAAGTATTACTGGATAGAAAAGAAAAGCTTCACCTCTAATAAGTCTCTCCCACCCATAAAAAAAGCAACATCTGAATAGATGTTGCTTAGTTTTTAAGTAGTTCCATAAGAAGGAATTTAAATTCCGATCCAACTGTCATACTCTTCGTCAACTAACAATAGCCTTCTCCTTCTTTTAGCTGGAGAGAACCATTGTGCAACGGATCTTAAAAATTTGTTAAAAATATTCATGGGTGTTTAAAAATTATACTCGGTGTTAAGACGTATGAGATTCACTAAATGTGACGTATTAAAAGTTAAAATTTGACACTTTTTTTATCTCTGCATCAAAATTAATCATATTAAGTATTTATGTAAAGTTTAATGCGTTGAAAATGAGAGACTTTAACAATTTAACATTTTATAGGCATTGACATGTCTGGCTAACCCATTTGGAACTAAATCCCCCTTTGTAAACTGCTTAACATTTAGTAAAATCTAATACGATCTATTTGAATTGATATCTGCGAGCAATTCTCTATCCTATTGCCTTTCAGGAACTTCTTACTTCGTTGGCAAGAACAACTCCGCTAACATACATCGAGCACTCCCTCCTCCATACTCTTCGATTATACTCAATGGACTACTGAGTATGGTAACATGGGATTCTAATTGAGATAGCTGACTATCAGTTAAATTATCTCGTGCAGATTGTGACATGACCATATATTGAGCTCCATCAGTAGCGTTTACTTGGAGCATATTACCACAGTACTTGAGCACTTGAGATCTACTGATGTCAACTATAGTTTTACCAGTAGATTTCAATTTTTCTACTACTCGGTTCCGCTCAGCGTCATTCTCGATTGAATCGAGGCAGATGATCGCCACCTCATCTCCTAAAGTCATGATAACATTGGTATGGTAGTATGGGACGTCCTGATCATCAACCGCTACAAACGATACAACTTCATATCCTCCAAGCTCTATTGCGATTTCATCTAATAGTCTTTGATCTGTCCTTTGACTGAGACAGGCGTATATAATCTTATTAGGACGATCTAATATCATACTCCCCGTACCTTCTAAGATCACACCTCGATCTTCATGAGTTGCAAAATTTTTGATTTCACTCACTTCATAATCTGCTTGGATCTGCGCTACAATATCACTTCGTCTTTCCAGTCGCCTATTGGGCGAATACATCGGGTAGAGGATTATGCACCCGTCTGCATGAGTAGTAAACCAGTTGTTAGGGAAGACCGCATCTGTTTTTTTGGGTTGATCTGTGTCTTGGATGACGACTACATCAATCGATGCCTCCTCTAATCGTTGTACTAACTCATCGAACTCTTTCATCGCCAACTCTGCAATCTCTTCAATAGTACGAGATCCGTCATTCTGCTGAAAGACATTGTTAGCCGCAGTCTCGGGGTTATACCCAAAGTTGGCAGGCCTAACCATCAATAAGGTGTCTGCGCATTGCTTCTCCATATATTATACCTTTTGTGCTTCTGATTTAAGTTGATGGGCAACTTCTTCCCCCAAATATCCGTCAATAAGATGGTGAGCGCCATAGATCACTGGTGTTAGCAAGATGGCAACTAAGAACTTATACATATAATTGACGCTACCTATGGCGAGCACCCTAACAAGGTCCCAATCCGCACCGATATAGAATGCTACAATCAAGACCACAAAACTATCTATGAACTGTGATACTAAGGTCGAACCAGTAGCTCGTAACCAGACCTTACCTTCTCCTGTTAGATTCTTAATCCGATGAAATGTGAAAACATCTACAATCTGACCGACCAGAAAAGCTACCAGACTCCCAACAATAATCCAGAGACCCTGACCGAATATCTTATTGAATGCCATATCCATGTCAACAATCCCACCCTCTTCGGTTAAGCCGCTCGTGGACTGCCACCAATCATTGGGCGCTAAGCTAATAGCTGCGTAAACCATCGCAAAGGCATAAATAATCAGACCGACGGTGATATAGGATAGCAGTTTTACCCCTCGTGATCCAAAATACTCATTGATCACATCGGTCATGATGAACACTACTGGCCATAACACTACTCCGGCAGTCAGATTAAACCCTAAGCCTTCTACTCCTAAAATCTCCCAATCAAATGGAGAAAAACCCAATGTCTTCTCAAGAGAAAATATCTTTGTACCTATAAATTCCGCTATTAGGGCATTAGTGATAAAGAAACCTCCTAAAAAAAGAAAGAGTCGATTAATCTTATTTTCGTAAAACTGTTTAATCATAAGGTCGTAGTCTACGTTAAAAATAGACGCATCAAATCGATTTTATCAGCAACCGCTAATCAATGGCAAAAATCTCAATAAATCTTAAAGATGGCTCTATTGAGCGTGAATCCGAACAACCTGCGATTGTAGGCATCGATCTCGGCACCACCAATAGCTTAGTCGCTTACATCGTTGATGGTCAAGCCACAATACTTAAAAACGAACGCAATAAGCATCAGTTGGTTCCATCCATAATACACCTTGCTCAAAGTGGCGAGACTATTATTGGAGACAAGGCTCTGCCATATCTCCAGAGCGACCCAGAACGAACGATCTACTCAGTAAAAAGACTGATGGGTAAGTCTTATAATGATCTCTCACAGATGAGGTCATCGACTGGATACCAGATATTAGAAACGGAGCAAGATGAACTCGTCAAAATAAAAATTGATGATCGATTTCTAACACCCATAGAGCTCTCTGCATCTATACTCAGAGAATTAAAGACAATAGGTGAGCAGACGCTCAATCAATCCGTAGAAAAAGCAGTAATCACTGTTCCCGCATACTTCAATGACACCCAACGCCAGGCAACCAGAGATGCAGGAAAACTGGCTGGACTCGATGTACTGCGTATCGTTAATGAGCCCACGGCAGCGGCTTTAGCCTATGGTATCGGCTCAAGCGAAAAAGAGGAAGAAGTAGTAGCTATATATGATCTCGGTGGAGGGACTTTTGACATCTCGATTTTGCATATACAGGGTGGCATATTTGAGGTGTTGTCGACACATGGTGATACTTATCTTGGTGGTGATGACTTTGATAGGGCTATCGTCCAATATTGGATAGCCAATACAAGTCTTGACTCGGAGCAAGTGGTTAAAGACAAAGCCTTAGGTCAACAATTAAGACTTAAGGCCGAAGAAGCTAAAAAGTCATTAAGCAGTACTGATCAGTTTACTGGTGATCTTAATGGCATTACACTTAAGCTATCGGTAGCAGAATTTAATAAGCTGATCACCCCTATCGTGAACAAAACCATCGACTCCTGCTCCTCAAGCTTGAGTGATGCGGAGATGACCATTGAGCAGATAGATGCAGTAATTATGGTAGGAGGATCAACCAGAGTGCCACTGGTAAAGTCCATGGTATCAGAATTCTTCAAGCAGGAAGTCTCTGACAATATCAATCCAGATGAGGTAGTAGCCTTAGGTGCTGCCATCCAAGCAGACATATTAGCTGGTAATCGCAGTGATATGCTATTGTTGGATATTACACCATTGTCCCTCGGCATAGAGACTATCGGTGGACTGATGGATACGATCATCCCGCGCAATAGTAAAGTCCCTACCCGAGCTGGACGCCAGTATACGACTTCTGTAGATGGACAAACCAATCTCAAAGTAGCGGTCTACCAGGGTGAACGAGATCTCGTCGCTGATAATCGCAAACTGGGAGAGTTCATCTTAAAAGGAATCCCTCCTATGGCTGCAGGAATGCCAAAAATCGACATACAATTTATCATTGATGCCGATGGAATCCTCCGTGTGAAAGCGTCCGAGTTGCGCTCAAAAGTCGAAACAGAAGTGCAGATCAAGTCACAGTACGGTATATCTGAAGAAGAAATGGCGCTGATGTTGCGAGACTCCATGATCCATGCTCAAGGTGATATGGATCGTCGTGCGCTGATAGAGGCACGTAATGAAGGACAAAATGTTATTACTCATACAGATAAGTTCATCAAGCAAAATGAGTGGTTAGAGACTGAGGTCATCGAGCAGCTACAAGCACTTAAAAATGAGCTGCTAAAAACTGTTGAGTCTGGCAATAAAGATGACATCAACAATGCAATGGATCGCCTCAATGAATACAGTCGACCACTCGCTGAAAAAGCACTTGATTACAACATTCAATCTGCTCTAAAAGGAAAAGATATCTGATGAAGGGTAAGTTCATGTATCCCTACATTAAGTACCAGAACTACTTAGTGAATCAGATCCACAAAAATCCCTTTCAGGACCAACAATTATTGTTGCAGCACTTGGTCAAACAAGGAGCTCGAACTCAGTATGGACGGGATCATCAGTTAGCTGCTAATATGAATTATGACTCCTTTAAGGCGCATGTCCCTATTGTTGACTATGAAGGTGGACGACTCTATTTTGATCAAATCAAAGAAGGAAAACCGGATATAACTTGGCCAGGTAAGCCTAAATACTTTGCTAAGACATCTGGCACCACCTCTGGTGTCAAATACATCCCTATCACCCCCGACAGCTTACCTAATCATATCAGCACGGCACGGTTAGCTATTATGAATTATGCTTCATATGGCTCTAACAATAGAATGTTTGATGGCAAGTTGATGTTCCTATCTGGTTCCCCTACTCTCTCTGATACGGCGGGTGTCATGACAGGAAGGTTGTCAGGAATCGTAAATCACGAAATCCCATCAATAATCAAAGGCAATCAACTCCCCTCCTATCAAACGAATTGCATCGAAGAGTGGGAGCAAAAGGTTGATCAAATTATCCTCGAGACACATAATCAAGACTTACGATTAATCAGTGGTATCCCACCTTGGGTTCAGATGTATTTTGAACGTCTATTAAAATATACAGGCAAGTCCTCGGTCAAAGAGGTGTTCCCTAATCTACAGCTCTTCGCTTATGGCGGCGTCAATTATGAACCCTATAGGACAAGTATTGAGTCACTCATCGGTGGACGTATAGATAGCCTGGAGACTTATCCAGCTTCAGAGGGATTCATTGCATTTCAAGATCAAATAGACAGTGATGGCGGATTACTTCTGAATACGAACTCTGGTATCTTCTTTGAATTCGTGGAACTGAGCAGTTTTTATTCTGACAATCCTAAACGTGTCATGCTATCAGAAGTAGAGCTCAATACAGACTACGTTGTAATCATCAATAGTAATGCTGGACTCTGGGGGTATAATATCGGAGATACTGTCAGATTCGTAAGCCTTAATCCATACCGAATCGTTGTCAGCGGCAGGGTAAAACACTTTATTTCCGCTTTTGGCGAGCATGTCATCGCCAAGGAGGTAGAATTAGCACTTCAAGACGCTATAAGTGGCGATGGAACTTCGGTGAAAGAATTCACCGTAGCGCCACAAGTCAACCCATCAGACAGCGAGAAACCATACCATGAGTGGTTCATCGAGTTCGATCAGCACCCCAGTGATCTTCATGCCATGGCAACCAAGCTGAATGAATCATTATGCAAGCAAAACATCTATTATGATGACCTCATCACTGGGGCCATCCTCGCCCCGTTGATCATAAGACCTCTCAGACGTGATGCCTTCAGAACATTAATGAAAGAACGGGGTAAACTCGGAGGTCAGAACAAAGTCCCTCGGCTATCTAATGATCGTAAAATCGCTGATGAGTTTGATCAATTAGGCTTGCTAAAGGAGTAAATGGAGTCCCAAAGACGTCTTAACGCTTCTCAATTTTCTTAAGAAAAATATAATTGATAATAGAAGTGGAAAAGGCTACTTTTGCGGACCATGATGAAATGGATTCTATACATCTCTATTTTTGCTATTTGCCTTGCCAGTTGTAAGACTGAGTTTGAGCGTGTACGCACGAGCAATGATCCAGAACTCATATATGCTGCGGCAGATACATTAGCCTCACGTGGTGATTATAGTCGGGCTATCTTGCTCTATGAGATTATCATCCCAGCATATAGAGGTAAGATACAAGCAGAGGACCTCAATTATAAGTTTGCCGACACCCACTACAAGAATGGTAATTATGTGTTGAGTTCGCACTACTTTAAGACATTTGCCGATACTTACACCACTTCACCCAATAGGGAGGAGGCTATGTATCTCTCGGCATTGTCAGAGTACTATCAGGCACCCAGATATAAGTTAGATCAGCAGAGCTCTACTGCTGCTATAGATGCCTTTCAACTTTTTGCTAATACATTTCCTGAAAGTGAACGTGTTGACGAGGTGAATACTTACGTTGATGAACTCCGTAAGAAGCAGGAACAAAAAGCATTTGAAGCAGGCAAACTGTACTACAATCTTAAGAACTATAACTCCGCAGTCCAAAGCTTAGAAAACATGCTTAAGGATTATCCTGGATCAGGATATACAGAGGAGGCACAATATTTGATCGCTAAAGCTTACTACGAGTGGGCTACACGAAGTATATATTCACGACAGATCGAAAGATTTACTGAAGGAATAACGAATTGTGATCTATTTGTAAAAAAATATCCAGAATCACATTTTATCCCAGAGGTAAATGATTTTAAAAGTAAATGCCAAGAGGCAATAAATAAATTACAAAATGGCTGATATTAAAACTCAAGTACAAGGTATAGATCCAAATCTAAAAGCTCGAAATCTCAGTGAGATGAGCAGCATGAGTGCCAACATCTATGAGACTATTAATATTATCAGTCGTCGCGCACTTGAACTGAATTCTGCTATTAAGACTGAGCTACATGGTAAGCTCGAGGAGTTTGCTGTGACTACTGATACCATCGAGGAAATTCAAGAAAATAAAGAGCAAATAGAAATCTCTAAGTTTTACGAAAAACTACCTAATCCTACAGTAATTGCTACTACGGAGTTTCTTGACTTAAGACTCGAGCATGAGTATAAGCAAGAGCGCGATGAGCAAAACTTCTAAGCCCGTCTCTCTGTGAATAAAAAGATCGTAGTCGGGGTTAGTGGCAGTATCGCTGCATACAAGGCGGTAGTCCTTACTCGATTACTTATCAAAGTTGGATGTCAGGTCAAGGTGATCATGACTCCCACGGCTACTAAGTTCGTGTCTGCATTGACCTTCTCTACGCTCAGTAAGAATGATGTCTCTATAGATTTTATCCAAGAAGATACTTGGAGTAACCATGTAGATCTTGGATTGTGGGCGGATGCATTCGTTGTAGCACCAGCCACTGCAACCACTTTGGCAAAAATGGCCAATGGCATAGCAGACAATATGCTCGTAGCTACTTATCTAAGTGCCAAGTGTCCCGTATATATCGCTCCAGCCATGGATCTTGATATGTGGAAACACGGCTCAACCATTCAAAATCTCAATACCCTCACTTCCTACGGTAATCATATCATACCCGTAGGCGTAGGAGAATTAGCCAGTGGTTTATCAGGAGCGGGCAGAATGGCAGAGCCCGCAGATATCGTAAGTTACCTCGCCGAATCACTCAATACTACCCAAGATCTAAAAGATCAGACGGTACTAATTACCGCAGGACCTACACAAGAGGCCTTTGACCCAGTACGATTTATCGGCAACCATAGTTCTGGCAGAATGGGCATAGAACTCGCTACCGAATGTGCCGCAAGAGGCGCTAAGGTTCAGCTCGTATTAGGCCCAACATCTCTATCAGTGGATCACCCTAATATTGCGGTAAAGTCGGTAGTCTCTGCTCAAGACATGTACGATGCTACTATTGACCGATTTAAGTCTTGTGATATCGCCATATTTTGTGCTGCTGTAGCAGACTATAGACCTAAAGAAAAAGCCAAAGACAAAATCAAAAAATCAACAGACTCCTTCACAGTAGAGTTAGAACGAACCCCTGATATCGCCTATACATGTGGGCAGATTAAATCTCAGCAAAAGACAATAGGCTTCGCTCTTGAGACCACCGAAGGCATCGAAGCTGCTCACAAAAAAATCAAAAAGAAAAATCTGGATCTAATTGTACTCAATAGTCTTAAGGACAAGGGAGCAGGATTCAAACACAATACAAACAAGGTTTCAATCGTCCATACTGATGGTACCGTTAATGAATACGAGCTCAAATCTAAAAGAGCTGTAGCTCAAGATGTCATTGACGCTTTGCTCTCATTAAGCTGATCTAATTTATGTCTACAAGATTGATTAACATCCTACTTACTCTATTAGGAATCGTATATAGCTCGACGGCCAGTCAAGCCCAAGAGTTTAATATTGATGTAACGGTCAATGCTCCCTCACTCACAACAGCGGATCCACGGACACTTACAGCACTGGAGTCTGCTATAGAAGAGTTCTACAATGATCGTAAATGGACGAATGACGAGTATGAAAATGAAGAGTTAATCGAGGGATCTATACAGTTTAATATCACCGCTGACTTATCAGCCAGCAGTTTTACAGCTGACATGTATATCAGCTCAGGACGCCCAGTATTTAACAGCACTTATACCTCACCATTGATTAATCATGTCGATCGTGATATTTCGTTTACCTATAATCCAGGGGAGCCCCTAAGAGACAATAGAGGTCAGTTCACTGATAACCTATCATCCATATTGACATTCTATGCTTACATCATCTTGGGATTTGACTATGACACATTTAGTCAGTTAGGTGGAGATGACCACTTTAAGACAGCTAACAACATATTAGCCAATGTCCCACCGAGTGTGTCCAGCGTTGACCGAAATTGGTCTTCATTAGGAGGTGATCGCAATAGATTTTGGATGGTCGAAAATCTGTTAAACGCAAGGGTCGAGGGCTTCAGATCAGCTATGTATGATTATCACCGCAAAGGGTTAGATAGAATCGAAGCCGATGTTAATACTGGAAAAGCCATCATGTTTAGTGCGATCAAAGAAGCAGCAGTACTCAACAACGAGTATCCTAATAGTATGATCATTCAGATGTTCTCCAATAGTAAAAGGGCTGAGATCTTAGAGGTATTCAAAAATTCGGTAAAGAGTGAGCAAAGGAGAGTTTATGATATCATGTCTAAACTCGATCCTGCCCAAGCAGATTTTTTAAAAGAGCTACGATAGCACGATCAACTCATAGTGAGTTGAGCAATTCATCTATCTTATCCATCTCATCCAAGGTATCATCCAAATAGATATCTATACGAGGTATACGCCTCACATGCTTTCTGATCCGTTGCGTGAATTGTTGTTTTAATCGGACCTTCTCTTCATTAAGTAAGAGTATGACAGCGCTCTTATTTTCGGTGTTAAATACGCTCACGTATATCTTAGCTAATCCTAAGTCTGGAGACATCATCACTCTGGTTACAGAAACTAATACTTCACTACCATAGATGTAGCTCCCCTCTTCACGCATTACAATGCTAAAATGTCTCTTAATAAGCTCTCCCGTCTGCAATTGTCGTCTCGATTCCATAAGTCTAAAATATCTGATGCAAATATACAGCTAACCATCTGTCCATGATACGTCCATATAATCGCTCACAGATTGTGAGGTCTATGCAGAGTGTCTATTTTTGAGAAGTGAGCGCAGCACGTGGCATACTGAAGGAGAAAATAGAATACACGAAAGGTGTTGGAGAGAACCGTGCTAAAGTACTGAAGAGTGAGCTCGGTGTAGCAAGCGTCGATGACCTATTACAGATATACCCTTTCAGGTATGATGATAGATCCTCTTATCAACTGATTAAGGATGCCAAAGATGGCGATAACGTCCAGTTGCAGGGACAGATCATCAGTATCGCTAAGAAAAAGATGAAGCGTGGCTCTCGCATAGTTGGATCATTCAAGGATCCCAGTGGATTCATAGAGCTCAATTGGTTTCAAGGAGCTCAGTGGATCGTCGATAAGCTAAAGCCCAATCAAAACTACATCTTAAACGGCAAGGTAAAAGTATATAGAGGAGTCAAGAGTATATCGCATCCCGAACTCGAAATCGAAGTCAGCAGTATAGGTGGAGATCCGTTTTTACCCGTCTACGCCTCAACAGAAAAACTTAATCAGAAAGGTTTAGGGATCCGAGCTCGGCGTCGAATTATAAAACGAATCTTAGATAGACTGCAGGAAGCGGACCTCCCAGAAACTCTTCCAGCCCATTATGTGGAAAAACTCAATATCTGCAGTCGTTACGACAGCATGAGATGGATCCACTTCCCTCCATCTCGTGAAGCCCTCAATCAGGCCATCAATCGCCTTAAGTTCGAAGAGCTGTTCTTCCTTCAATTAATGATCCTGCACAATAAGGTTCAACGAGATAAGAAGCTGAAAGGGTTACAATTTAATGTGGTAGGTACTGCCTTCAACAAGTTCTACAACGAGAAATTAAGCTTTGAGTTAACGGGAGCGCAAAAGCGAGTCATCAAGGAGATACGACATGACATGGGTCGTGGCGTCCAGATGAATCGTCTCCTGCAAGGTGATGTAGGTAGCGGCAAGACTATTGTTGCACTGATGACGATGCTAATCGCTATAGACAATGGCTATCAGACCTGTATGTTAGCACCTACTCAGATCTTAGCGCAACAGCACTATCAGTCCATATCAGAAATGGTCAAAGGCTTAGGTATCCAGGTGGCATTCTTAACCGGCAGTGTTAAGGGACGGGTTAGAAAAGAGCTCTTAAGCTTCTTAAAAGAAGGACACATAGACATCTTAGTAGGAACTCATGCGATCCTCGAAGAACATGTGGAATTCAGCAATCTTGGCCTCGCAGTCACAGACGAGCAACATCGATTTGGCGTCGTACAGCGGTCTCGACTGTGGGTCAAAAATGACCAGATACCTCCGCATATATTAGTGATGACTGCTACTCCAATACCACGGACACTGGCCATGACAACCTATGGAGACCTCGATGTATCCGTCATCGATGAATTACCTCCTGGCCGAAAGGAGATCAAGACTATACACCGCAATGACAGCCATCGCAGCTTTATCGTCAAGTTCATGAAAGAAGAGATTGCTAAGGGGCGGCAGATCTATGTGGTCTATCCACTCATAGATGAATCTGAAAAATTAGACTTGCAAAATCTCCAGTCCGGATATGAAGAGCTCCTCAACTATTTTCCACGTCCTGACTATCAGATCACAGTCGTCCATGGTCGTATGAAACCTCAAGATAAGGACCAAGAGATGCAGCGATTTGTCAATAAGACAGCCCAGATCATGGTAGCCACAACAGTGATAGAAGTTGGAGTCAATGTACCTAATGCATCGGTGATGATCATTGAGAATGCCGAGCGATTCGGTTTGTCTCAACTCCATCAACTCAGAGGTCGAGTGGGTCGAGGTGCTGACCAATCGTATTGTATCCTAATGACTAAGACTGGTCTAAGCAAATATGCCAAGTCACGTATAGATACCATGTGTCGCACCAATGATGGATTTGTGATTGCCGAAGAAGATATGAAACTGAGAGGTCCAGGAGATATCACTGGCACACAACAATCCGGAGTAGTAGAACTCAATATCGCCAGCATCACTGAAGATCGCTCTATCATGGAAACTGCTCGTCATCTGGCTTTAATCTTATTACAGCAAGATCCAGATATGGAGCAGCCACAACATCAAGCTGCTAAGAATCACTTAGGCAAACTCAAGAGTCGGAATCTCAACTGGGGCAGAATTTCTTAAAGCCTTAGCTCCTATCGTGCCGTAAGGGTCTCGGCAATATCAGTCTTCGAAGCTTGATAAGCCGGTATAACCGCTGCAATAAATCCAACTACTAAAGCAGCCATGCAGAGATAGAACTCGGCTGGTAAGAATCGCCCAGCAACAAAATTATAGCGATATACTTCTCGCAAGTGATCAGCAAAGAAGTACAATAAGCCATGGCTTAGCATAAGGCCTATTACAGCACCCAGAATTGCCAAGATGACTCCCTCGAGTATAATTAGGCTAAATACCTTAGAGGTACCAGCTCCCATAGATCGCATCAATGCCAGTTCATATCGACGCTCATTGAGTGAACTATATAAGGATATGAATACACTGATAGCCGAAACGATGATGATCAGCAATGCCAGTATCCTCAGAGCTTGCTCCGCACTGCTCATCATAGCAAACAGTCGATTAATCTCTATAGCAGGCGTTGCTGCTTGCATGTCAGTATTCTCATTGATACTGCGCTGCATGTTAAGAGCCTGAAAGCTCCTTCCCTTAAATCGAAGCAGTAGAGAAGTAATTTCTTTATCGTCTGCCTCTTGTATTAATGGTAGTGGAGTCTCGGCATGACTATGCGCTCCGCCATGATCGTGGTGAGCGTGATCCTCATG
>CAYPWL010000009.1:0-22303 GCA_964414425.1 uncultured Saprospiraceae bacterium | reverse complement strand
TATGCGCTCCGCCATGATCGTGGTGAGCGTGATCCTCATGGCTATGGTCGTCTCCATCATCATGATGGTCATCGGCATGATCATGATGATCGTGCTCGTGATCATGCCCTTCGTGACTATGATCGTGTTCGTCCTCTACCTGCGTTGATTCTTCTTCATGATCGTGATCATGCACAAGCCAAAAACTCTGAGTTGTAGTCAGGATCAGTTGATCAACAACAGTGCCCGATGGTTTTAATATTCCTTTCACTACGAAACTTTGAGCATCATCATGCTCAAGGTTTTCATCATCTACGAGCCCATGACTACTCTTAAAGGTATCTCCGAGCTTAATTGATAATGCTTGAGCTACGGTGGAGCCCACAGTTACTTCAAAATTATGTTTCCACACTTCCCCCTCAGACAGTTCTGCGCCATACCAATCTAATATTTTAAGATCGGTCCCTACTATGCGATATCCTCGGTAGCTATCTCCCATAGACATGGGCAAGGCTTCTTCGATTAATGGATGTCGCGGGTTGAGAAATGGCCGGATCTCCTTCAACGAAATATTACCCGTAGGGGCATCGATGTGATACATCGAGCTTAAGATCATTTGGAGTGGACTCCCTTTCGCTCCGATAACCAAATCTACTTCTGCCAGATTCCGTTCAAAGTTCTCTTGGATCTGTTTATCCATCAAGAGGATAAAGGATATCAATCCAACCCCCAAGGCAAATAGCAACACACTTAATAACATCTTAAGTGGGCGATCTGTAACACTTCGCCAGCTCAGTTGAATTAGATTCATAGCTCTATCCTTTTGTCAAATTTAGATTTGAGCCTATTATCATGAGTGACCACAATGAGAGTAGCATTTACCTGATCTGCCTGACTTACAAGTAGATCAAACACTGCATTGGTATTATTATCATCCAATGCAGATGTAGGTTCATCGGCTAAGATCAATATTGGATTATTAACCAGGGCACGTGCTATTGCTACTCGCTGCTGCTCTCCTTGGCTAAGGGTATAGGTTTTCTGATTAGCCTTGTCGAGGATATTAAGCTTATCTAATAGTCCTTTCAGTTTACCTCTATCAATCGTTTCTCCAGCAAAACGCTGGGCTAAAGCCAAGTTCTCTAATACTGATAGGGATCTCACAAAATGTGAAGTTTGATAGATCATCCCTATATGCCGTCCTCTAAATTGATCACGCTTGGCTTGTGATAGCTTATTAAGCTGTGTATCGTCAATCCATACATCTCCGGCTTGACTATTCCTAATTCCTGATATAAGTTGTAATAGTGTCGTTTTACCACATCCAGATGGACCTAATAATAGGGTATGATCACCAGCTTCGCATGTGATATCAGGGAAACTGATCTTTCGCGATCCATAATTATGGTGAAGTTGCTCTGTTCTGATGGCATGCATAAACACCTAACGGATGTAATAGCTGAGTGTTTTATCCAGCTACTGACTTTCCTTGTAGTAACTTATGATTGAGTAAGTGACCGACAGCCAATGAGATCCCTCCAGCTGCCATGAGTAGGTGATATCCGTAGAATAACCCAACAATAATCGTAACTAATCCAAATGCAAAGAACCAATAAGGAGTAGCACTCTCGTGAGCTTTGAGACCCTTATAGATCGACAATGCGACTAAGATTGTACTAGCTACAACTACAAGAACTTCGGAGATAAGATGCGACATTGAACTGCCAATAGTCCCCAAAAAACCTAATGAAATCAGTACGGGGAGTGCCAAGCAATGCACAGCACAAAGCCCTGATGAGATCAGTCCAAATAAATCGATATGTTTTTTGAGCTTCAACATGTTAGTGCAACAATGATGCAAATATATTAGACTTATAGCAATAGTTGTAATAGTGTTGCATCAATTTATTCAAAATGAAATCTATACGACTTTGAGTCATTCTATGCAGATTGACAAAGAGCGAAATGTTTGAGCGCCTTAACAATTATTGTTCTACTTTGCGTCTGTCAATAGGATGTTTACATGCACGATATAGAACCACATTTTCGTTGGCGAGAAAGTTATATTTCCTCCGAGGATAGTAGTAGTCCATTCTACGGTCGACAGTATAGCGAGTTTCAGTATAGTCAAAAAATCTATAACTATTTTATCCATCCACAATGGGACCATATCGGCTCACCGACGCTCTATGCTAAGCAACTCTATACCGACTATATCGAAGGATATACGATTATAGAATTATTAGGAGAATGGAATGATTGCATCAATAATGATGTGATGTATCTCAAACGAGAGATCATCGACCACATCATTAAACAAGACATCTCAAAGTATGTCATACTCTGCGATAATGTGTTGACATTTCATTCGGATGATGATTGCTACTATGAAGAGTGGTATGACGATGTCAAGGACGAGGATGGCTGGATCTGTTTTATCAATACTCGAGAGCATGTGCTCGATGAGATGAATTCTGTTCACCTTAAAAATTATGTAATGCTGGGAGATCCATATAACGATATAACATGGCAAAACCTCAAGCCAAAAGGAGTCTACGAACACGTACAAACAATCATGTCGGAGTATGCATAAATCCGGCTTTGTTAATATCATCGGAAATCCCAATGTCGGTAAGTCTACACTGCTCAACGCCCTCATAGGGGAACGGCTATCTATTATCACTAATAAACCGCAGACTACAAGACATCGTATCATTGCAATCATCAATGAAGATGACTATCAGATCATATTTAGTGATACGCCCGGGATCATATCCGAACCCCACTATAAGATGCAGAGTGCGATGAATACCTTCGCCCTATCTGCTCTGGAAGATGCGGATATATTAATCTACATGACGGATACAGTCGAAAAACCTCAGATAGATCCTAAAGTGCTCAAAAACCTAAAAAAAATTGAGGTACCCAAAATCTTGATCATCAATAAAATGGATGTGTCCGATCAAGAGCAGATAGATAAACTCAGCGCTTGGTGGAGCGAACAAATGTCATTTGATCACATCTGTGCGATTTCCGCCTTGGAGAAAATAGGGACCGACAGTATTTTAAAACTGATCACTAAGCATCTACCCGAAGGCCCCGCCTTCTACCCAAAGGATCAGTTTACTGATAAGAGTGAACGATTTTTCGTGTCAGAGATCATAAGAGAAAAGATCCTGACAAGGTATCATCAAGAAATCCCATATAGTTGTGAGGTGATCGTACACACCTTTAAGGATGAACAATCTCGATCAGGACCAATGGTTCATATCATGGCAGATATCATAGTCAACCGAAAATCACAGAAGTCAATACTCATAGGTAAAGGTGGATCTGCCATCAAAGGACTTGGCACTGACTCCCGCAAATCCATTGAAGAGTTCTTAGATCGCAAGGTTTTCTTAGAATTACGAGTAAAAATCAAAGAGAAATGGCGAGATGATGACAGATCATTAAAATCTTATGGATATTTGCAGTAAGAACTACCTATGTCAAATCTCATAGCTATAGTGGGTCGCCCTAATGTCGGGAAATCTACATTATTTAATCGCCTCATCGGAGAGCGAAAGTCTATCATCGATAACATATCGGGGGTGACAAGAGACCGTATCTATGGATTTACGGAGTGGAATGGGAGATCTGTTAATGTCGTCGATACAGGAGGTTTCGTAAGTAACTCTTCAGATGTATTTGAAGCGGCTATACGGACACAAGTACAGATTGCAATTGACGAGGCAGATCTGATCATCTTTATGACAGATGTAACTACTGGTATAACAGATCTTGACGAGTCTGTAGCACGCATGCTGCGCAAGACAGATAAGCCCACAATTCTCGCTGTCAATAAAGTAGATAATGGTACAAGACAACTAGCGGCCAATGAGTTTTGGAGTCTTGGTTTTGACGATACCTTTTTCCTGTCTTCCATTACTGGCAGTGGCTCTGGTGAGTTGTTAGATGCGGTAATAGATATGTTGCCGCCTGAGGCTACAGCTTCGGAAGCTGAGGAACTTCCTCGATTCAGTATCCTGGGTCGTCCGAATGTCGGTAAATCTTCCTTAGTGAATGCTCTATTAGGTGAGGAGCGCAATATAGTTACGAATATCGCTGGGACCACTCGAGACGCCATCCACAGTCATTATAATAAGTTTGGTCAAGAGTTTATTCTCATTGATACGGCAGGGATACGTAAGAAGAAAAAAGTACATGAGGACTTAGAGTTTTACTCTGTCATCAGAGCGGTGAAGTCCATCGATGAGACAGATGTATGCCTGCTTATGATAGATGCGACACAAGGCTTGGAGTCACAAGACATGAATATCTTTTCATTAATTGCAAAAAGAAAAAAGGGTGTCGTCCTTCTTGTCAATAAATGGGATCTTATCGAAAAACAAACCAATACTGCTCGCGACTATGAGTATGAATTGAAGTCCAAGTTAGCTCCGTTTAATGATGTGCCAATCTTATTCATTTCTGCCCTTGAAAAGCAGCGGATATTCAAAGCTGTCGAAAAACTGATGGACGTCTACCGTAACAGAACTCAACGGATCAAGACGTCCGAACTCAACGAAGTCTTAGATGAGATGCTCACTAAGTTTCCTCCACCAGCACATAGAGGCAAGTTGATTAAGATCAAGTACTTGACGCAGTTACCAACTCACTTCCCGTCATTTGCTTTCTTCTGCAATTATCCAAAGCATATCACGGAAGCCTACCAGAACTATCTTGAAAATCAGTTAAGAGCGAGGTACGACTTTTCAGGTGTTCCATTGACATTATATTTCCGAAAAAAGTAGAACGTGATCATTACTGACACTCCTATCGCCGATTTAAAAATTATTGAACCTCGAGTCTTTCATGATGATCGAGGCTACTTTTTTGAGTCTTTCAATAAATCCAAGTTTCCGTCAAGCTATGATGGATACAATTGGGTACAAGACAATGAGTCCAAATCTCAAAAAGGGGTTCTGCGAGGGCTACACTACCAAGTCGGCGAGTTCGCTCAAGCAAAATTGGTAAGAGCCATAGTCGGTGAGATATTCGATATCGCCGTAGACATAAGACCTGGTTCTCCCACTTATGGGAAATCATTTGGCATGATCCTGACGGATACAAACAAAAAGCAATTACTTATCCCGAGAGGGTTCGCACATGGCTTTTTAGTACTGTCTGACGAGGCGATATTTGGATATAAGTGTGACAACTACTACTCAAAAGAACACGAGGGCGGTATACGATACGATGATGGAGAAATTGATATCGATTGGCCAGAGATAAATACAAACTATCTGTTGTCCGAAAAAGATATTGCTCAGCCTAAATTTGGATCGCATAAAGCATATGAAGACTAAGAAGATAATAGTAACTGGCGCGAACGGACAATTAGGTCAGGAGTTCCAGAAGGTAACCAATCCGGACTTAGAGTTTACTTTCCTATCGAGGACACAATTAGACATTACTGATACTGAAAAAGTCCATGACGCAATAGAGCAAATTAAGCCTGATGTCATCATAAATTGTGCAGCATATACTGCTGTAGATCGAGCTGAAGAGGAAGTTGGGCAAGCATTTAAGATCAATGATCACGGATCTAATAATCTGGCGATAACGGCAGATCGTCTATCTGCTAAACTGATCCACATCAGCACAGACTATGTCTATCACATTGAAAAGGATACTCCATTAGTCGAGACTGATATATGTAATCCCCAAGGGATATATGGAAAATCTAAACGAGCTGGTGAGCTCTCAATAGCAAGCCAACTCGAAAATCATATAATCCTCAGGGTCTCATGGTTATATGGAACTCAGCAAAAAAACTTCGTAAAAACGATGCTCCGATTAGGCGCAGATAGAGACGCTCTCAATATTGTAAATGATCAAATCGGAGCCCCTACCTATACAGGTGACGTAGTCGAGGCAATTACTAAGCTCATAAAAGAGAAAGACGAATTACAAGGCATCTATAACTATTGTAATACCGGAACCACTAATTGGTGTGATTTTGCCCAAGAAATATTCAAACAAGCTGATATCTCATGTAATGTTTCTGGGATATCTACCGAGGCCTATGGTGCACCTGCTCCTCGCCCTCTATGGAGTGTTATGTCAACAGATAAAATCTCCGAGGCTCTGGATATTACCATACCTCATTGGTCCGATAGCCTCAGCACCTGTCTGAAAGCTCTAAAACAATCATAGCCTCAATCCATTACGCTTGTTCTTGGCTTATATGATTGTCTTGCAGAGGATCATTTGAGGCTGTTATGAACATCTTATCCCCCCAACTAATTATAAACTAAACGAAAAGCCAAAAATGATATAACTTGAGTTGTGTGCATGAAAGTTAAAATATCCACTCTTACTGTTCTGTTTCTTATAAATATGACAAGCTTATTAGCTACTCATAATAGGGCGGGAGAAATTACTTATGAGCAAATTGATGATCTCACCATTAGGGCGACGATTACCACATTTACTCGTACAAGTAGCTTTGCTGCGGATAGAGATAGCTTAGAGATGTTTTGGGGTGATGGGACCTCAGAGTTCGTCCCTCGAAGCAATGGTAATGGTGAGCCACTGCCTAATGATGTGCAGAGAAATACCTACACAGCAACTCACACCTACCCTACTCGTAGTCGGTTCACACTATCTGTAACAGACCCTAATCGTGTAGCGGGAATCCAGAATATAGACTTTCCTAATTCTGTGAATATTCAATTTTATGTGGAGACTACATTAACCCTCTTGGATAGACGGTTTCAAGGAAATAATAGTTCAGCTATACTACTACAACCTCCTATAGATTTTGCCTGTACTAATCAGCGATTTGTACACAATCCTAATGCCTTTGATCCTGATGGAGACAGCTTGGCCTATGAGCTAATTACTCCATTTGAATCAGAAGGAATGGAAGTACCTAATTATAACCTACCTAATGAGATCGCACCATCTGAAAATAATCAGATCAGTTTAGATCCGATAACAGGAGACTTTGTTTGGGATAGTCCACCAGTACAAGGAGATTTTAACATCACCATCCTTATCAAAGAGTTTAGAAATGGTATCCTTATAAATGAGATCATCAGAGATATGCAGATCCTTGTGACTGCCTGCTTTGATGAAAATAGAATTGCGAATACAGTTCCTACTATTGAGACCATAGATGAGCTCTGTGTGATCGCAGGAGAACTGATAGAATTCGAAGTAGTTGGATCAGATGTTGATCGCAATCAAAATATAACTCTTGAAGCGCTGGGTTCCCCGCTCCTATTCGACTCTATCGACGTAAGCTTCAATACAGGAATTAATCCCTCAAGATCTCCTAATAGCGGGATATTCAGATGGCAGACTTCCTGTGATGACATCGCAGAAACATTTTATCAAGTTGTATTTAGAGTGACAGATGATTTCTTAGGATTTAATGGCGGCGTGTCAACTCTGAAAACGGTCAGAATAAAAATCTTAGGACCTTCGCCCGAGGATGTCCTAACCGAAAAGCTCAGCTCTGCATCCAATCTAATCACCTGGAGTGCGGAATATGGCTGTTCAGATACTGATCTCTTTCAAGGATTTTCGGTTTGGCGGCGCAATGAGTCGAGGGAAATAACAATAGATAGTTGTCAAGGCGGACTTGAGGGTCAGGGCTATCAGCAGATCATATTTCTGAGCAATGATATCGTCAATGATAGATTTCAGGCGATAGATGATGACCTTAACCAATCAGATATATACTGTTATCGGGTGGTCGCTGAATTCGCTCAATTGACCAGCACGAATAACCCATTCAATGAAACCTCAAGCTTGCCCTCTGAGGAGAGTTGCCTGCTATTCAACAGAGATAGACCATTCATAACTAAGGTTTCTGTAGAAGGTACAGATAACAGCTTAGGAAGCATATTGACCCAGTGGGTATTGCCCTTTCCTGATGAGATTGATACCGCGGTAGTTAATAGTCCCTTTAGTATTGGACTTCAACGTGGAACTGGCTTCAATCCTACTGCATTAGATGGTATCGGACCCTCAATCAGTACAGACACGAGATTTTCGGGGTTGTCAGACGATACCTTGTTTTTAGATCAACCGATTAACACCTTGGATAATCCATTTTCTTATCGTGTAAGGTTTGAGAATGCGACAGGATTTAGCATCGAGAGTGCCACAGCCTCATCACTCTTTTTATCTCAGCAGTCAGGTGATCAGAGCATTTTGCTCAATTGGCAAAGTGATGTTCCATGGAGGAACGATTTTTACTTTGTTTATGAGATAGTAGATGGGCAGCAAATACTCCTGGACAGTGTTGCGGATCTCAGCTTTAGGATAGATGGCCTGACTAATGGTGAGGAGTCATGTTATGTAGTGGAGAGCGTTGGAACTTATGGGGTAGATGATCTGCCATCTCCGATCAGAAATTTCTCCCAAGAGGTATGTGGTGTCCCCCGTGATAATGAGGCTCCTTGCATTCCTGATGTTGAAATATCTACTGCTTGCCAAGAGTCGGTGATTACTGGAGATCAGTTTATCAATGAAGTGAGATGGGAGTTTGGACTAACTGGAGATTGCGAAGCTGCCGACGATATTAATGAGGTGATTGTCCTGTTTAGCGAGACTGAGAATGGAGCCCTAAGTGAAATAGCTCGAGTTGATGCTGCACTTGGATCATTCGATCACAACTTAACTGATAATATCTCTGGTTGCTATGCGATACAGATCAGTGATCAAGGAGGCAATATCAGTGATATATCATCTCTCATCTGTGTTGACAATTGTCCCTCATATGAGCTACCAAACACCTTCACCCCCAATGGTGATAATAGCAACGATCTATTCACCCCTACCGTAAATAGATTTATTGATCGGATTGAATTAGAAGTCTACAATAGATGGGGGCAGGTTGTATTTCGGACGGACAATCCCGCTATTAATTGGGATGGCACAAATCTCAGAGGCGCTGCATTAGAGGAAGGAACATACTACTATACTTGTGCAGTCTTCGAATCTCGAGTTACTGGAGTTGTCGAGTTGGAAGATGTTTTGACTGGTTTTATACAGATTATCATCTAATATATTTCATGTTTACAGGTATCATAGAGTGCTTAGGCACCATAACTCATATTGAGCAAGAATTAGCTAACTACCACTACACTATAGAGTCTCCCATATCGGCTGAGTTGAAAGTAGATCAGAGCGTTGCTCATGATGGCGTATGCCTTACTGTCACTCGATGTGATAGCAAGAGTCATACTGTGACTGCTATCAAAGAAACGATGGATAAAACCTCGTTAGGTGCATGGTCAGTTGGTGATCCAGTAAATGTTGAACGATGCATGGTGATGAATGGTCGTCTTGATGGGCACATCGTGCAAGGTCATGTTGATACTACTGGTACTTGCATTGATATCACCGAAACTGCTGGAAGTTGGCTCTATACAATTGAGTACCCCGTTGAGCACGATGCTTTAGTTATTAGTAAGGGTTCAATCTGTGTGAATGGAACAAGCCTTACCGTGGTTGATCCTGCCGAAGGTAGATTCAGCGTGGCCATCATACCCTATACTTATGAGCACACTAAATTCAAAGCTCTAAAAAAAGGAGATGCTGTCAATTTAGAATTTGACATCCTCGGCAAATACATCCAGAAGAACTTATCTATCCTCAAGGTATAAAAAAAGGACTTTCAATCTGATGATTAAAAGTCCTTCCTATTCTATTTAGAGTTGAGTCGCTTATTCAGCTGCCTCTTCTTCTACTTCTTCTGGGATATACTCCTTAGCAGTAACTTTTAACTGCTCATAGTGTCTAAGACCCGTTCCTGCAGGTATCTTCTTACCAACAATAACATTCTCCTTAAGACCTTCAAGTTTATCACGCTTCGCATTAATCGCCGCAGTACTCAATACTTTAGTCGTCTCCTGGAATGATGCCGCTGAAATCCAGCTCACTGTTCCAAGTGATGACTTGGTAATACCTTGTAGCAATGGCTTAGATGTTGCAGCTACTGCATCTCTAAACTCAACTGTCTTTAAGTCATTACGCTTCAAGTAAGAGTTTTCTTCTCTGATCTGACGTATGGTAGCAATCTGACCAGGCTTCAACTTATTAGAATCACCCGACTCAGTAATGATCTTCTTATCAAAAATCCAATCATTCTGCTCTAAGAAATCATACTTCTCTACTGGCTCACCCTCTAAGAATGAAGTATCTCCAGCATCCACGATTTCGACACGTCTCATCATCTGACGAACGATAGTCTCGATGTGCTTATCATTGATACCGATACCCTGTGAGCGATATACCTCTTGGATACCGTTAACAATATATCTCTGAACACCACTTGGGCCCATGATACTAAGGATATCTTGAGGTGACGTTGCACCATCAGATAAGTGTGATCCTGCTCTTACGAAGTCACCTTCTTGCACTAAGAGGTGCTTAGATAGCTTCACCAAATACTTTCTCTTCTGACCAGATTTCTCATCTTCGATAAAGATCTCACGATTACCTCTCTTAAGCTTACCGAATGATACAATACCGTCAATCTCTGCAGTAACTGCAGGGTTAGATGGGTTACGTGCCTCAAAGAGTTCTGTTACTCTCGGAAGACCACCCGTGATATCCTGGATCTTACCTAATTGACGCGGTATCTTTGCAATTCTGGATCCTGCTACGATGCTATCTCCATTTTCTGCCAAGATGTGCGAGCCTACCGGTAGGTTATAACTTCTCATTACATCACCATCCTCATCGAGGACATTGATGGTAGGAACTTTCTTTTTCTTCTTAGACTCGATAACGATCTTCTCGACGTTACCAGTCTGATCATCACGCTCCGCTCTGAATGAAACACCCTCTTCGATCGACTCATACTGGATAATACCAGAGAACTCCGATACGATAACAGCGTTAAATGGATCCCACTGACAGATCACAGTACCCTTCTTGATCTTTCTCTTCCCTTTGATGAAAAGATTTGATCCATAAGGTATGTGTACGTTAGCGAGTACCTTCTTAGTTTCTGGCTCCAATAATCTAATCTCACCAGAACGAGAGATCACTACATCATTAGTAGTATCACCTTCTTTATATTCGATTGTAGATACGTTATCGAACTCAAGCACACCGTCAAATTTGGCAACGCTTTCGGACTCTGTCTTACTAACTGATGCCACACCACCTACGTGGAATGTACGTAATGTCAACTGTGTACCTGGCTCACCGATACTCTGTGCTGCGATAACTCCTACTGCATCACCAAGCTCCGATATACGTCCTGTTGCAAGGTTCTTACCATAGCACTTCGTACATACACCTTTCTTAGTCTCACATGTGAGTACTGATCTTATTGTCACGGTCTCAACGCCCGCATCTTCTATCGCACGAGAAATTTTCTCTGTGATATATTCTCCAGCTTTGAGCATTACTTCTTCGCTCTCAGGGTGTAGGATATCATCAAGTGTATATCTACCTGCAATACGTGGCGCAAGATCTTCTACAACTTTATCATTGTCGATAAGCGCTGTTGTGTCAATTCCTCTTAGCGTATCACAATCTTCTTCGATTATAATGACGTCTTGAGATACATCCACTAATCTTCTCGTCAAGTAACCTGCATCGGCAGTCTTAAGTGCGGTATCGGCAAGACCTTTACGTGCACCGTGAGTAGAGATAAAATACTCGAGTACCGATAGTCCGTCTACGAAGTTCGCCAGGATTGGATTCTCGATAATTGCTCCACCTGTATCACCTGATTTTCTTGGCTTAGCCATCAGTCCTCTCAGACCACATAGCTGCTTAATCTGCTGCTTACTACCACGTGCTCCACTATCAAGCATCATGAACACTGAGTTAAATCCTCCTTTGTGCTCAGCAAGCTCCGTCATCAAGGTATCAGTGATCTTGTTATCCGCAAAAGTCCACTTATCAATTACCTGATTATATCGCTCATTAGAGGTGATAAGACCCATGTTATAGTTGTCCCATACCTCGTCAACTTCATTTTGAGCTTCTACAAGTGTGCTCTCTTTGAGAGTCGGTGTGATCAAATCACCTAAGTTGAATGACAACCCGCCTTTAAATGCCCAGTAGAAACCGAGATCCTTGATCTTATCCAAAAACTCTGCTGCAACAGCAAAATCAGTTCTCTCGATAAGATCACCGATAACCTTTTTAAGGTTTTTCTTAGTCAGTAGCTCATTAGCAAAAGGTACTCCCTCTGGTATGTGCTCATTGAAGAGTACTCTACCGACAGTCGTCGTAATACGCTCATGTACTAAGTGTCCAAGCTCATTTTCAACAAGAGCTTTTACCGTGACACTGTCATGGATATCGTATTTACCTTCGTTGTATGCGATCATCACCTCCTCCGAAGAGTAGAAGTGAGATGCTTTCTCATTCTTTTTAGCGTTAGCCTTAGGCTTAGTAATGTAGTATAAGCCCAATACCATATCCTGCGATGGTAGTGTGATAGGTGATCCGTTCTGAGGGTTAAGCATGTTATGACATGCTAACATCAGTAGTTGTGCCTCAAGGATTGCTCCCTGGCTAAGTGGCACGTGTACCGCCATTTGATCACCATCAAAATCCGCATTAAATGCACCACATACTAATGGGTGTAGTCTAATTGCTTTACCCTCAACTAACTTCGGCTGGAATGCCTGAATCGACAATCTGTGAAGCGTCGGAGCCCGGTTAAGCATGATCGGGTGACCTCTCAATATTCCTTCGAGTATCTCCCAGATAACAGGATCTTTACGATCAACAAGTTTCTTGGCAGATTTCACCGTTTTCACGATGCCACGCTCAATCAACTTACGTATGATGAATGGCTTGAATAGCTCTGAGGCCATACCTTTAGGAAGACCACACTCATGTAGCTTCAGGTTAGGACCTACAACAATTACCGAACGTCCAGAATAATCAACACGCTTACCGAGTAGATTTTGTCTGAATCGTCCTTGCTTTCCTTTTAAGATATCACTAAGTGACTTCAACGATCGTCCACCTTCTGCTTTTACAGCGTTAGACTTACGAGAGTTATCAAATAATGAATCAACAGCCTCTTGAAGCATTCTCTTCTCATTTCTTAAGATCACCTCTGGTGCCTTAATCTCAAGAAGACGCTTAAGTCTGTTATTTCTGATGATTACTCTACGATATAAATCGTTAAGATCTGAACTAGCAAATCGTCCACCATCAAGTGGAACCAATGGTCTCAGCTCTGGTGGTATCACCGGTAGATACTCGATGATGGTCCATTCTGGCTTATTCTCGATACGAGTCTGACCATCTCTGAATGCCTCGACAACTCTAAGTCTCTTAAGTGCTTCTGACTTACGCTGTTGCGAAGTCTCTGTAGCTGCTTGGTGACGTAGGTCGTATGATAGCTGATCTAAATCTAATCGCTCTAATAACCCCTTAACACCATCCGCACCCATCTTAGCGATGAACTTGTTAGGATCAGAGTCATCAAGCATCTGATTATCCTGAGGCAAACTGTCTAATACTTCAAAGTACTCCTCTTCAGTAAGTAACGCTTTATGCTCAACCTCTTCTTCTTTTACTCCTGATTGGATCACTACATATCTCTCATAGTATATGATAGACTCAAGTTTCTTAGAAGATAATCCTAAGAGGTATCCAATTTTGTTAGGGAGCGACTTGAAGAACCATATGTGAACTACAGGCACAACTAACTTGATGTGTCCCATACGCTCACGACGTACTTTCTTCTCAGTTACCTCTACCCCACATCTATCACATACGATACCTTTATATCTGATTCTTTTGTACTTACCACAGTAGCACTCATAATCCTTAACTGGACCGAAGATCCGCTCACAGAAGAGACCATCTCTCTCCGGCTTATACGAACGGTAGTTAATCGTCTCAGGCTTAAGGACCTCCCCAAATGATCTTTCTAAAATATCATCAGGAGAAGTAAGACTAATAGTTATAGAACTGAAATCTGAGGTATTTCTACTTAAATTCTTTTTGAATGGCATATTACTGGCCTTTAAAATTTGTTCGTTAAAAAATTAGTCCAACTTCACGTCGAGAGCTAAACCTCTCAATTCGTGAATGAGTACATTGAATGATTCTGGGATATTTGGCTCAGGAAGGTTCTCACCTTTTACGATTGCCTCGTAAGCCTTCGCTCTACCCATGATATCATCCGACTTAATCGTTAATAATTCTCGTAGAATATTGGCTGCACCAAATGCCTCCAATGCCCATACTTCCATCTCTCCAAAACGCTGTCCACCAAACTGCGCCTTACCACCTAATGGTTGCTGAGTAATCAATGAGTATGGCCCTATCGATCTTGCGTGCATCTTATCATCCACCATGTGTGATAACTTAATCATGTATATGATACCCACTGTGGCCTGCTGGTGAAATCTGTCTCCAGTCTCACCATCATATAAATATGTCTGTCCTAATTCTGGAAGACCTGCTTTCTTAATGTATTCGTCGATCTCGCCTATTGATGCTCCATCGAAGATTGGCGTAGAAAACTTCACTCCAAGTTTTTCTCCTGCCCATCCTAATACTGTCTCGAATATCTGTCCGATATTCATACGTGATGGCACACCTAATGGGTTCAATACGATATCTACTGGGGTACCGTCCTCAAGGAATGGCATATCCTCATCACGTACAATACGTGCTACGATACCCTTATTACCATGACGTCCGGCAAGCTTATCACCTACCTTTAACTTACGCTTCTTAGCCATGTAAACCTTGGCTAACTTCAATACGCCAGCAGGTAACTCATCACCGATGCTGATATTGAATTTCTCTCTCTTGTATCTTCCGATCTCACTGTTAACCTTGATGCTGTAGTTGTGTAACAATGCAGCGATCAATTTATTAGAGTGATCATCATTAGTCCAGTTCGAGTAGTCTACCTGCGTAAAGTCTAAGTCTTTTAAGATCTTATTAGAGAATTTAGTGCCCTTAGGAACCAGCTGCTCGTTATAGATATTTCTTACTCCATTAGACTTTCTATTCTTAAGGAGCGTCATCAATTTATCGACAAGGATCGTCTTAAGCTCATTGAGGGCAACCATATGTCTGTCCTCAAGCTTAGATAGGAGTTCTTTCTCCTGTACCTTTTGGTACTTATCCTTTTTCGCACGAGCGAAAAGTCTCTTATCGATGATTACACCTTTCGTAGATGGCTTAGCCTTAAGTGATGCATCTTTTACATCTCCAGCCTTATCACCGAAGATTGCTCTTAGGAGTTTTTCTTCTGGAGTTGGGTCAGACTCACCCTTAGGTGTAATCTTACCGATGAGTATATCACCTTCTTTTACCCAAGCACCTGTTCTGATGATACCATTTTCGTCAAGGTCCTTAGTCCCTTCTTCGCTGACGTTAGGAATATCGTTAGTCAACTCTTCTTCTCCAAGCTTAGTGTCTCGTACATCAAGTTCAAAACTCTCTATATGGATAGATGTGAAGACATCTTCCTTAACTACACGCTCAGAGAGTACGATTGCATCCTCAAAGTTGTACCCTTTCCATGGCATGAATGCCACTTTCAAGTTCTGACCAAGAGCTAATTCGCCTTTCTCAGTTGCGTAACCATCACATAATAAACTTCCTCTGGTTACTCGATCGCCCTTTCTTACGAGTGGCTTCAAGTTGATAGAAGTACCTTGGTTAGTTCTTCTAAACTTCGTTAACTTATATTTCTTGATATTGTCGTCAAATGATACGAGCTCTTCCTCTTCTGATCTATCGTACTTAATTACGATTTCATTCGCATCAACATACTCGACGATACCGTCGCCTTCTGCATTAATCAACATACGGCTATCCTGAGCCACCTTAGCTTCAATACCAGTACCCACGATTGGGCTGCTTGGCTTAACCAATGGCACTGCCTGACGTTGCATGTTTGATCCCATCAGGGCACGGTTGGCATCATCATTCTCTAAGAATGGAATCAATGAAGCCGACACCCCTACAATCTGATTCGGGGCTACATCCATGTACTCTACATCATTCGGTTCGAGCACTGGGAAATCACCATGCTCTCTGCTCTTAATTCTATCTGACTGAAATGCTCCAGACTCAGATAAAGGCGCATTGGCTTGAGCAATCTTTTTGAAATCCTCACCCTCTGCTGATAGGTATTGCACCTCACCATCAAGATCTACCTTACCATCTGTTACTTCACGGTATGGTGTCTCGAGGAATCCCATCTTATTAACCTTAGCGTGTACACATAGCGTACTGATCAATCCAATGTTAGGACCCTCTGGGGTTTCAATTGTACATAGACGGCCATAGTGGCTGTAGTGTACATCACGAACCTCAAAACCAGCTCTCTCTCTACTCAAACCACCTGGTCCGAGTGCTGAGATTCTTCTCTTGTGAGTGATCTCTGATAGCGGATTAGTCTGGTCCAAGAACTGTGACAACTGCGATGTTCCAAAGAATGAATTAATCACAGATGACAGCGTACGTGCATTAATCAAGTCAATAGGTGTGAACACCTCATTGTCACGGACATTCATACGCTCACGGATCGTTCTTGCCATACGAGCAAGACCCACACCAAACTGACCATATAACTGCTCACCAACCGTTCTTACCCGTCTATTACTGAGGTGATCAATATCATCGAGCTCTGCCTTCTGATTCACCAATAGTACGAGGTACTTGACTATTGCAAGGATATCATCCTTCGTTAATACCAATGTCTCAAGATCCACATTGGTCTCGAGTTTACGGTTAATCTTGTAGCGACCTACTTCACCTAAGTTATATCTCTTATCAGAGAAGAATAATTTATCAATAATTCCACGAGCTGTCTCTTCATCTGGTGGATCTGTTCCTCTCAGTTGACGATAGATATGCTGTACTGCCTCTATCTCAGAACTTGATGGGTCTTTCTGTAGTGTATTGTAGATGATCGAGTGATCTTCTGCTATATCTTCCTTCTGTAGGATGATTGTCTCTACAGACGCCTCCTCTATTAATTTTACATTTTCTTCGTCGAGTACGATATCACGCTCAAGTATAATCTCGTTACGCTCGATAGTAACTACCTCACCTGTATCCTCATCCACGAAGTCTTCTGTCCACTTGCGTAGTACCCGAGCTGCCAGTTTTCTACCGACAGACTTCTTGAGTGACGCTTTAGTCACGTTTACCTCCTCTGATAATCCGAATAGATTCAGGATGTCTTTATCAGAATCAAATCCAATTGATCGAAGTAATGTGGTGACAGGGAATTTTTTCTTTCTGTCGATGTACGTATACATCACATTGTTGATGTCAGTTGCAAATTCCATCCAAGCACCCTTGAAAGGGATTACTCTGGCAGAATATAGCTTAGAGCCATTCGGGTGAAAGCTTAAGCTAAAAAATACACCTGGAGATCGGTGCAATTGAGATACGATGACACGCTCGGCACCATTGATGACAAAGTTTCCCTTAGGTGTCATGTATGGAATGTTTCCTAAGAATACATCCTGTACAATGGTTTGGAAATCAACATGCTCCTCATCGTTACATGATAATCTCAATTTAGCTTTTAACGGAACGCTATAAGTCAACCCACGCTGCATACACTCATCGATATCATATCTCGGAGGATCGATAAAGTAGTCGAGAAACTCCAGTACGAAAATATTCCTCGCATCAGTGATGGGGAAGTTCTCTTGAAACACCCTAAAGAGTCCTTCGTGTCCTCTGTTTTCTGGTGTCGTCTCTAGCTGGAAAAACTCCTGAAAGCCTTTTAACTGTATCTCCAGAAGATCTGGATAACTGCTTGGCAATTTAATTTTGCCAAAGTTAACTCTTGGCTTAGTATGGGTAGTTATAGTGCCGTTAGATGCCATTTAGTCTATAATTTGAAACATTCTTAAAAAAGAATAAAACACATGTGCTACAAGCACGAAAAGCTTTGTCAAAACCTGCGTTTTGACAAAGCTATATTTCTCTGTATGTACGGAAAAGTACTAATAAGCATAGTCGCTCTAAGCAGAATTACTTTAATTCTACTTCAGCGCCTGCGCCTTCTAAAGCCGCCTTGATAGACTCAGCTTCTTCTTTAGATACTTTTTCCTTAATCGGTCCTGGTGCACCGTCTACTAATGCTTTAGCATCTTTAAGACCTACACCTAGGAGGTTTTTAACCTCTTTTACAACAGCTAACTTAGCTGCACCTGCAGAGTTAAGTATTACGTCAAACTCTGTTTGCTCAGCGGCTCCGGCGTCTCCACCTCCTGCTGCTGGTCCTGCTGCTACTGCTACTGCTGCAGCTGCTGGCTCAATACCGTACTCGTCTTTCAAAATGTCAGAAAGCTCCTTTACATCTTTAACGGTAAGGTTTACTAACTGCTCTGCAATTTCTTTCAAATCTGCCATTTAACTTTTTCTTTTTTAATTAATAAATAATGGCGCGTATTATAAAAACTATATAAATAGTTGCTTGGAAGCCAAATTAATTCTCAGCACGCTGCTCGAGCGCTTTTAATAATCCACCAATAGTACCTGATCCTGAGTTGAGAGATCCTAATACATTCTTCATTGGTGATTCTAATATTAGGATAATCTCTGCGATGAGATCCTCTTTAGACTTAAGTGCTTTAAGCACGTCCAGTTGATCGTCTCCTACAAATACATCCTTATCAATATATGCCGCCTTGAGGATCGGTCTTTCGTCAGTTCCTCTAAACTCCTTAATGACTTTAGCTGGCTCACTACCATTGGCAGCAAACATGATCGTCGTCGGTCCTTTGAGGTTGTCATAGAGTGGTGCATAACCCTCCTCTTCGCCAAAAGACTCAAGGGCCTTTACAGCCAAGGTATTCTTGACCACCTGCATCTTGATTCCTTTATCGAAACACAGACCTCTTAACTTGTTGATCTGCTCTACAGTCATCGAAGACGAATCAGTCAAATAGAAAAACTGATGATTGCTGAAGGATTCTTTAAGATCCTCTATTGCTGCCGTTTTTTGTTCTCTTGTCATGATATTTCTATTTGAAAGATTTTGGATCTATTGCTATCCCTGGGCTCATAGTTGACGCCACACTGATAGATTTAATATATGTCCCTTTAGCTGACGACGGCTTCATCTTAATCAATGTGCCCATAAGCTCATCGGCATTGCCAACTAATTTATCAGGACTAAAGCTTATTCTTCCGATAGAAGAGTGGATGATACCGTACTTGTCTACTCTGAATGAGATCTTACCACCCTTTACATCTTGGACAGCTGCACCTACATTAGGTGTAACGGTACCTGTCTTAGGGTTAGGCATTAATCCACGAGGACCTAATATCCTACCTACTCTACCGAGTTGCGCCATAACATTAGGTGCTGCGATTACTACATCTACATCCGTCCATCCTTTCTGGATTTTTTGGATGTACTCGTCAAGTCCCACGTAGTCTGCTCCAGCATCCTTAGCCTCTTGCTCCTTGTCAGGAGTACATAGTACCAATACAGTTTTGTTCTTTCCTGTTCCATTAGGTAATGAAACAGTGCCTCTGATTGCCTGATCGGCTTTCTTCGGATCTACACCTAATCTAATGTGAAGATCCACAGAGGAATCAAAATTAGTACAATTCACCTCTTTTAGAAGCGCCATAGCCTCTTTAGAACTGTACAACTTGTCAGCATCTACTTTCTCGAGTGCTGCTTTTCTCTTTTTGGATAATTTTGCCATTTCTCAAATTTTAAAGGTTATACCGCTCAAATGACCGAGCTCCCTTGTGAATAATTGAATTTACTTAAGCTTCAGCGGTTGCCCACGGAGCGTCACCTTTGATTGTAAGCCCCATACTTCTTGCAGTACCGGCAATCATTTTCATGCCAGACTCAATAGTAAAGGAATTCAAATCAGGCGCTTTGTCTTCTGCTATTGCTCTTACTTGATCCCAAGTCACAGAACCGACTTTGTTTCTGTTAGACTCTGGAGATCCTTTCTTAAGCTTAGCAGCCTCCAATAACTGCACTGCAGCTGGCGGAGTTTTGATGATAAAATCAAATGACTTGTCCTGATATACAGTGATTACAACCGGTAACAACTTACCCTGCTGATCCTGAGTCTTAGCGTTGAAACGCTTACAGAACTCCATGATATTAACTCCCTTAGCACCTAAAGCAGGTCCTACTGGGGGCGAAGGATTAGCTGCACCACCTCTAACTTGTAGCTTCAAAAAAGTTTCTACAACTTTTGCCATAACTATGATTGTTTTTCGACCTGCATGAAGTTGAGCTCAACCTCAGTTCCACGGCCAAATATTTTTACAATTACTTTTATCTTCTTCTTCTCCTCGTTTACCTCTTTCACATCACCTATAAATCCATTGAATGGACCATCAGTTATCTTAACGGATTCTCCCACTAAGAATGGCTCGATCATCGCTTCTCCAATATCTTGGGACTCATCGACCTTACCTAACATTCTGTTAGCCTCCGACTCTTGCATCGGTATAGGCTTCGTTCTACCGAGAAAATGAATCACATTAGGAATGTTAGTAATCCCTTTGATCATCTCTCCAGAGAATTTACCTGGAACGGCTTCTATCAGAATATATCCTGGAAGAATGTTTCTTTCAAGAATTACTTTCTTGCCATTACGGATTTTGTATACTTTCTCTGACGGAACTAATACTTGAGTCACAACCTCAGACCACTTAGCTCTCTCGATTTCGAGCTCTATTCTTTCTTTGATCTTTCTCTCCTTTCCGCTGATGACTCGGAGAGAGTACCACTTTGTTGCGCTTGCTGTATCGTTCGTATCCGTCATATTTCTTAGATTCCTAACTTATAAACGTTATCCAATACACCTCTTGAAATAATGTCCATCACCAATATGCACAATGCAATAATCGCCGAGGCAATCAATACTACTGTTGTACTGCTGAGCAAATCCGAAAGAGAGGGCCAAGTCACCTTGTGAAGTAACTCATTGTAACTCTCCTTTATGTATAGCATTATAGTATCCATGATTTCTATAATCTTCGAGAAAACTGACATTCAGCTTCCCGTGTTAATAATCTTTGCAGGGGAGACAGGATTCGAACCCGCGGCCTATGGTTTTGGAGACCACCGCTCTACCAACTGAGCTACTCCCCTATCTTCTTGTCTTTTAGACTCTTACACATCTGCAAAGTCGAAATACGAGAACGATTAAGATGAAAAGAAGTGTCCCTAAAAGAGACACTTCCCATCGAAATTATAATCTATCTGGAGTCACTCTCTACGAGCACTCCTTATGTTCTAAGAATTTCTCTTAATCTAAGATCTCTGTTACCTGACCTGCACCTACTGTTCTACCACCCTCTCTGATCGCAAATCTTAATCCTTTTTCCATTGCAATAGGATTGATTAATGCAACCTCAAGAGTTACGTTATCACCAGGCATTACCATCTCTACTCCTGCAGGAAGCTTAACATCTCCTGTAACATCAGTTGTTCTGAAGTAGAACTGCGGTCTATATCCGTTGAAGAATGGTGTGTGACGACCACCTTCATCTTTACCTAATACATAAACTTCACACTTGAACTTAGAGTGTGGCTTGACCGAACCAGGCTTAACGATAACCATACCTCTCTTGATGTCAGTCTTCTCAATACCTCTAAGAAGGATACCAGCGTTATCACCAGCCTCACCTCTCTCGAGTATTTTTCTAAACATCTCAACACCTGTAACTGTAGAAGTAAGTGGCTTAGCCTCAGCGTCCATCATACCTACGATCTCAACAGGGTCTCCTGTATTGATTACACCTCTCTCAATTCTACCAGTCGCAACTGTACCTCTACCTGTTATAGAGAATACATCCTCAATTGGCATCAAGAAATCTTTATCTACATCTCTCACTGGCTCAGGAATGTCAGCATCTACTGCATTCATAAGCTCCATGATTTGGCTTTTACCTTCGTCAGTTCCCTCTAATGCCTTTAGAGCAGAACCTTGGATAACAGAAGCTCCGTCACCATCGAACTCGTACTGATCAAGAAGTTCTCTAACCTCCATCTCAACTAACTCAAGCATCTCTGCATCGTCAACGAGATCAACTTTATTCATAAAGACAACGATGTTAGGTACACCGACCTGACGACAAAGGAGGATATGCTCTCTTGTCTGTGGCATAGGTCCATCAGTAGCTGCAACCACAAGGATAGCACCATCCATCTGAGCCGCACCCGTAACCATGTTTTTCACATAATCGGCGTGACCTGGACAATCTACGTGCGCATAGTGACGATTAGCAGTTTGATACTCAACGTGAGAAGTATTAATTGTAATACCTCTTTCTTTTTCTTCTGGTGCATTATCAATCTGATCAAAAG